>JAZGDL010000458.1:0-2477 GCA_036477795.1 Phycisphaerae bacterium | reverse complement strand
TCAAGGCGTATCGATTGCGTCTGGACGGGAGCCGCCCGGACGAATGGTACGGCTCGATACCGAGCCCCGACGGGAGCGCCTTTGGCGCCGCGTCGACGTCCCGGAACACGCGACAATCTCTAAAATTTCCCCGCCCGCTGCCCAGGCCGAAGCGGCGCCCGAAACCGCACGCCGGATCGGCAAGGACGGGCCAACGGACACTTAAGTCCAAAACCCTAACAGGGAGGTAGAACCATGACTTCGTATAGATTGAAAATCCTGGCCACGGCGGCGGTCTTCGCCGGCGCGGTGGCATTCATCGCATCGCCGGCGTTCGCCGTGCACGATCTGGACCTGTTCGAGCTCGACGGCAACGCGGTAGATGATGGCGCTGGCGATGACTGGGGCACGCCGCCGGGCGGCATCGCGTTCACGGGAATCCTAGACGATCCGGCGCCCATGACCATTTTCTGGAGGGGCGGCTCCAAGGATATCAGGGACATCCCAAATTGGCACTATAAGAACGGCTCGGTGCCGGACAAGGACGACCTGACCAACGCCTATGCCGCCGCTTACGAGGATAACGGCGACCTGATCGTCTACTTCGGCGCCGACCGTTTCGGCAAGGACGGCGACGCCCAGATGGGCTTCTGGTTCTTCCAGAACGACGTTACCCTGAACGGCGATGGGCAGTCCTTTACCAGTGCGCACAAGGTTGGCGACATCCTCGTCCTCGTGAACTTCGTGCAGGGCGGCGTGGTCCCTTTGATCCAAGTGCTCGAGTGGAATCCGGCGATGGAGGACGTGGCGGACAATCTTCACGAGCTCTTTCCACCAGCGCTTGCTCTCTGTGGTGCAGTTAGTGGGGACGACGTCTGCGCGATCACGAACTCCTCGCCGCAACCCGCACCCTGGTCGTACACGCCGAAGTCCGGCCCAGCGGGCACGTTCCCGGAGCAGAGTTTCTTCGAGGGCGGTATCAACGTCAGCGCGCTTCTGGGATCGACCCCGTGCTTCAGCAGCTTTCTGGCTGAAACCCGCTCTTCCCAGTCGGAGACCTCTCAGCTCAAGGACTTCGTGTTGGACCAGTTTGCGGTCTGCTCTATCGACGTCACCAAGGTGTGCGGCTACCCCGCGGTTGACCTGGGAACCGAGACGGTCACCTACACGATCGCCGGCCTCATCGAAAATACCGGCTTCGCCGACGTGACCAATCTCGATGTCACCGATTCGCCGGTTCCCATCAATGCGCTCTCGCTGGATTTCTTCAAACCCAACGTGACGAAAGCAAGTCTCGTTACGCTGGCCCAGCTGACCGATACAGGCAACCAGGATGGCATGTTCGATCCGGCTAATGACGATCTGGCACCCGATGACTTCGTCATCTGGATTGCCACGATCACGTCGGAGATGAACGGGTTTACCGACACGGTGACCGCGACGGCCGAGGGGACTTTCGGTGGGGTAATACCGGCTGCAATGGCTAACGCCAACTGTCCCAGCTTCCAGTACAACCCGGCGATCGACGTCAACAAGAGTTGTGTCGCCAACCTGGTGGTGGAAACCTCGGGCAACTTCCTGACGGTCGAGGTCGGCAACACCATCACCATCTGCAACATCGGCGACGTGCCGATTAATAACGCTCAGCTGAACGATCCCCTGATCAACGATGGGGCGGATCTGTTGTCGGTGAACACGACCTTGGCGGTCGGGGATGGCAACTGTCCTCCCGGATCAGGCTTCGAAAGCGCAGCGGTGACCATCACACTGCCTTATACCCCCGACATGCTTCCGTTGGGGGCGAACGGGACGTTCATGAATACGGTGACCGCGACCGGCGAGTTGAGCACGTTTATCGGCGCCGGCGAATACTGCGTGCTCGATGAAATGGGCACTACAGATCCCGCAGACGACATCGTCGTGTGCACGGACACGGCCACGGCCACATGCGACCTCTGTCCGCTTCCCGTCGTCGAGTAAACACGGCGACCTCGGTTGCTGATTGGAAGCAACACTCAGGGGCGATGGGCGATCACCCATCGCCCCTTCCTCTCAACGCACCCCGATGAACAAGGCCGGCCGGCAGGGGCCGAGGCGGGCTCTGCGCCGGCGACTAGGGCAGGTACTGGGACATGCACGAGGCGTTCTTCCGGAATCAGCGGAAGCTTGCGCTTGAAGACCTGAAAACCCATGCCGAAGGTCTCCGGTTCCGATGTCCACCTAACTAATTCATTTGGTCTTGAATGTCCGCTAAGGGTCATTTGCAGACTCCACGGTCACTGTGTCGATACGTCCGCTCTTAGGGCCGAAGCGGACGTAATTGGCGGAAAAGCGGACGTTGAGATCGAAGGTCTACTTTCCGCCCGAGAGCGGGCATTCTCACGGCAAGCTCAGAAGGTCCGTTTATAGCCATAATCGGACATTCCGGCTTGGCTCTCCCGTCTGATGGCCGGCGACGAATACGGAAAAGATATGATTTCCGTACAAGACCCTGCCTG
>JAZGDL010000457.1:0-19127 GCA_036477795.1 Phycisphaerae bacterium | reverse complement strand
TACTATGCCATATACCGTCTGAGCGTGGACCTTTATGGCCGCTCCATCGCGATGATGGTAGCCGTCCTGGCGGCGCTTTCGATAAATTACTTCACGGTGATGGGCTTCGCCATATGCGGTTTCGGCGTGGCGGAGAATTTCATGGTCTTTCCCGCCGCGGCGGCTTTGTTGTGCTATCGGCGGGGGTATGCCCGGGGCGGTGCGAGAAGGGATTCTCGTACCAGCGGCAACGGGTTGGCACTGCTGCTGTTGGCCGGCGTATTCATGGGCATGGACACCTGTATCAAGCAGACGGCGCTGCCGCTGGTCGCAGCCATCGTGCTGCACTTCTCGATCCTATCATTGATCGTGCAGCGGTCGTTTCGTCGCTGGTTTGTCGGTGTGGCCTTGTTGTTCGCGGGCGGTTGTATCGGCTGGCTGCCGGCGGGCCTGATGCTCGTCATTCAAGGTACGCTTGGCGATGCGTTCGCGTTGTTGACCGGCGAGGCCGTTGAGATGTTCGGCCGAGCCAGCGCCTGGCCTTCGCAATGGCGGGACGTGCTTCCCTTGTGGGTGCCCCTGGTCTGGGCGGCCTGGGCGGCGGCGGCTTGGATGGAAAGTCGAGTCAGAGGGCGGGCACCGGCAGCAAGCAAGCCAGTGGCACCCGGCCGTTGGGACGAAGTCGGGGGGCTGGTCGGTACCGATGGGTGCGAGAAAGGATTCTCGCACCAGCATGTGAATGACTTGTTCCTGCTGGTGTTGTGGTGTGCGTTGGAGATGTACCTGATCGCGAATCTGCCGCTGCGATCCGCCCACTACTACGTCGCTTCCTGCGTGCCGTTTGTGGTGCTCAGCGGTTTGCCGGCGGCCATCTTCGCCGGGAGCGTTCGGTCGCTGCCACGCCCAGCGCAGCGGACGGCCTGGACCTTTGCGGTGATCGGTTCAGCCGTCTTCTGCCGTTGGACGATCGACGAGATTGTGCCCCGGGCGATCTCATCCTATGGCAGCCACGACTGGGCAGCCGAATCCCGCCGTTTCGACCAGGCCATCCATTGGGGGCCGATCCACTTCGGACGCGGAGCGCCCTTTCTCAGCCAGTAGGGTCCGCCGTGCGGACCACTCCCAACCAAGCTCGTGCTTGTGATCGCTGGTCCGCATGGCGGACCCTACTCGGCTGGTCCGCACGGCGGACCCTACGCGGCTCAGGCGTCCGCAGCGGGTCGATTACGTCGCACCGGAGGTACGTGACAGGAAGCCGACACTGGACGCGTAGATCGCTTCGCTCTTGAGTGCTCGCGTTTGCGTCTCCTCCATTTCCATGTCCTCGAGATTGGCCAGGCACATGGGGCACCCCACCACATCCAGGTGGAATTGTGTGTAGCTGCGCCACGGGTCCTCCAGAACATCGAGCAGGTAAGAGCCCAGCGTGCCCCGCTTGAGGCAGGTCAGCCGATGTTCACGCCACACCTTCGCCACGGTGACGCCGGCTTCGGACTCGGTGAGGGTGGCCGGCTGGTTGCGCTCCGCCAGGTACTTCTGCAGTCGTTGGATGGCCCGGAACTTGACGCCGGCGACGGCCTTTTGATCCATGTCCAGCAACTCCGCCACCTCCAGGTTGCGCGTGCCTTTATAGAAGACCAGCTCGATGACCTCGAGATCGTCGAACGCGTTTCGATCGCGCAGGTCGTGTATGAGCCGCCGAAGCAGTTCCGCCAGAGCGTTCTCAAAAGCCACCCGGGCCTCGGCGTCCGCGGCTATACCGCTGGGCGTTTCGGTGGTGCCGGGGACCATCTGGTCCCACCAGTCGTCGGCATCAGCCGGAGGATTGAGCGGAACGATCTTTCGCTGCCGAAGCTGGTCGCACAGTTTGTACCGCAGGATGGTGAACAGATAGGTCTCCAGGGCCCGCTTGCTGTCATAGTAAGGCAACGACTGGAGGAATCCGACAAACGTGTCCTGGACCAGGTCTTCGGCGTCGGCCAGGCCGGCGGTACGCATGCGGGCAAACGCCGTCAGCCGGCCCTCATAGCGTTCGATGAGCTGGCGCCAGGCGCCCTGGTCGCCGGTGCGGATCTGTTCGACAAGGTACTGATCGGCGTTCTGCGATTCCATGACGCGACCGATGGGGCAACTCTAACAAGGCCAGCCCACGGATTCGAATCCGTGGGTTTGGGCCCGCGCGGACGCCACCCGGGCATTTCCACCACAGCAACGCATCATACTGAGATCGGACCGCGCCAGCCACCGGCCCTATGTTGTTCGATTCATTTAATATCGTCGTACAAATCCCGACAGACGCCACCGTAGTGAAGATGATTGCGGGAAGCGGAGCGTGGTCAACGGTATCAGGATGTGGTCCGGTCGTCACCGGACCCCAGTTCCACGATGTGATCGGCGGCTGCGACGTTGAAAGGAGGTAGGACACCGCCGTTCGCGGCACTCGTATCGACATCCTCGGGGTCAAGGCCGACCACAAACCCGCCACGCCCGCCGGTCACGCCGCGATACGGATTCGCCAACCACTCAAAGGCCCCGAAACGTGACGCCATCAGCACTCCGAAAAGGAGACTCGCGAAGACCAAACCACTTATTGTCAGTGCCAGCTCTTCGTTGCGCGGGCCCTTCACAGCCAGGACGCACACACACGCAGTGAACCCGGTCATCACCACCGCGATCAGAAACGGGCAGAGCGTCTCCTTCCAGAAACCGCGTCGTTTTCGACGTGTAAGCTTCTGCGCCGCGAACAGCATCAGCGAGCCGCAGGCCACCGCTCCTACGATGCACCCGAGAAGATCATCTTTCCGGTCGTGTCTGACCAGCGCCGCAAAGAGTATGCAGACCACCATGCCGAACAGCAGGACAAATACGACAACGCTCCAGAACCCCCGGGCAAAGCCCGAGCGGGCCGCCGTCAGCGGAGCAGTCGAAGCGTATCCGCTCGTCGGGGTCCCCTCCGCAACGGGAATCGCAAACGGAGCGTCCTCCACATCAGACCAGCCGCCCGACGCTTGTCGCATTTCCCGTACGGGAGACCTTTTAGCCTTCTCGATCTTCTCCGACCGCTCAGCAGGCTTGGGCGCAACAGTCTTGTTCTCCGCCTCCGTGGCTGTGATAGCGAGCCAACCAGGCGGCAACACCCAGCCCAGCGCCTCGATAGCCAGGGAAATCCCCGCCGCGGCGCATGCGCCCATCTGCATGTAGTTCTCTTCGTTGCCTACGTCACTGACGCTCGCCGCTATCGCGCAGCATATCCCGCCCCAAACGGCCAGCCAGAAGGCCCGCCCGAAACTGAGTTCGCCGCGCGCGCCGGCCTCAACTCTGGCCCGATCATCCATGAAGATGACCGTGACCATCATTCCGATTAATAGGGCAACTCCATCTTCCCCGTACTCTCCGAAAAGCGGTCCGCAAGCCGCGGCCATGGGGCCCGCCGCCGACACGACGAATGTGGCCCGCTGAATCCAATCCGGACGCGCAGCCGCTCCGATCGCACGGAGCACGGCGTACGTAATGCCAAGACCGACTACAACCGCGGGAACCATGAAGCCGGCGGTTACCCCCATGTAGTCACGTCCGGTGAGCCAGTAGGCGAGAAACCCAACGCCCAATCCGACACCCACAACGATGAGCAGTGAAAGCAACGCACGCTTCATCCATCCAAGGTCGTGCGCCTGTACAGCGGCATAGGCAGCCTTGGCTGCCCGACGCCGAACCCCGCGACCGACGGGACGCCCGGCCAACTGATCCATCTTTCGTTCAACTTTTTCCGAAACTTTTCCCAACCGCTTGGCGACACTGGCCGGCAGATCACCAATACCGACGGGAACAACCGGACCAGCCGCCGCACGCCACGGCACTGGGTTGGGCGACGGCACCGGCGTGTGCATAGCCTCGGGCGCTTGCTTTCGAGGCACGGACGTTATGGTATTGGGGTTGAAGCCGGCCAGGCTATCCCGCACCGATCCCACTTCCAGCATGTCGTCGATCATCTCGTTGACGTTCTGGTAGCGATCTCTCGGATCCTTCTCCAGCGCTTTACGGATAACCTTTCCGAACGGCTCCGGCAGACCTGCAACTTCCGGCTGCTCGGTAAGGTGCTTCATCAGCACCTCGCCCATGCTGGAGCCCTCGAACGGTACCCGGCCCAGTAGCATCTCGTACAGCATCACGCCCAGGGCGTAGATGTCGATGCCACGGTGGTAGTTCCCGCTGCCCACCTCGGGGGCCATGTAGTGCACCGTCCCGATGCTCGTAGTCTGGGCGCTGTGCCGCGACACGGATATGAACTTGCTCAATCCGTAGTCGCCGATTTTGACGTGCCCGTCCTCGTAGAAAATGTTGGCCGGCTTCATGTCCCGGTGGACGATGCCGCGATCGTGAAGGTCAGCCAATCCCTTGCCGATCTCGCGCAGGAAGAAGGCGGCCTTCTCGACACCCAGCCCGTTGGGTTCGGCGATAAGCAGTTCGCCCAGCGAGGGCCCGGCGATGTGCTCCATGATGATGAAGTAATCGCCCTGGTCGTTCTTCCTGACGTCGAAGATGCTGACCAGGTACGGGCTCTTGAGGTTCATGCACTGGGCTACGCCGCGGAGCTCAATCTCGGAATTGTCGCGCAGATACTTGAGTGCGACTTCGCGGCCGCCGTCGCTCACCGCGTAGTAGACCTCGCCGAATCCGCCCCGGCCGATGCCGCGCTGAATGGTGTAGCCGTCCAGCGGCCGGTCGCCATGTTTGAATGTGTAGGCCACCGCTTTCCTTCCTCAGAGGAACCGCTGGTGCGAGAATCCTTTCTCGCACCCCCAAGGCGTCTTCCACGGTTGCACGACGAAGCTCACCCCGGCCAGTTCCATCTGCTTTCCAATTACCAGCGGCTGCGCTTCGGTCTCGACGCGACCGTTGCGTTGCGGCCTGACCCACAGACGTCCCCCGCGCTCGAACAGCACCAGGTCCCGCTCGGCCGTGTTGCAGTTGATGTGGGCGTTTTTCCCGAAGCCGATCATGGCTGTTCTACGAAACAGCACGACGCGACGAACGTCGTTGGGCATCCTGGTCGAGCCGCTCAGGTCTATGATACCACTTGGGCTCTGCCGATGCGGCATGCGAAACGTGAACTTCGCGTTCCGCCCCAGAGTGACGCGGTTTCCCGGCCGCAATAGCTGATGCCGCGTCGCCCGGCCATCCACCTCGATCTCCCGCGAGCTGAATAGAAAATAGTCGTCGTCCACACGGGACACTTCCGCATGGCGCTCCGCCAGGTCTGAATGGATGGGGATGTCCGGCTGATTATCCGTCATCGCCCGGCCGATCGACAATCGGTCCTTACGAAGCAGCAGGTAGCTGCCGCCTCCGTCGACAAGAACCAGCAATCGGTCCGGCAGACGATCGCCGCCCGCCGGGCGGTCAGCCAGCAACACGGTGTCGTTCAGGTTTTCCGACGGCGGGGGGGTCCTACCGCTGGTGCGAGAATCCTTTCTCGCACCCCCCCGGTCTACATGGGAGGGCGAGGCTCCTGCCAAGCCGGCATGCTCGCCCAACGGGCCCCCGTACAGTGCGGTCAGAAGCTCGTCCAGTTTACCGAGCTGGTCGGCGACCTTGTTCACCCACGATACCTTCGGCGTGAGCCGTTGCAGCCGCAGCACGATCCGGCGCGCTTCTTCAAAATCGCCGGCCTCCAGCGCACGAGAAGCATTCTTAGACAGCTCCAGTATCTCTTCCATATCGCGCCGCCCAGCCGATGTGCGACCGATGGGGCCCAGGCCGGCCAACTCTTCCGTCGCACGGTTGAATCGCCCGTCGGCAAACGCCGCCCGGGCGCCGGCCACCACCTGATCACAAAGTGTCGTTTCGATCTCCACGATCTTGGATGAATGCGGGTCCAGCGGCTTCACCTTGCGGAACTGCTCCACTGCCGCCGCCAGTTGCCTCTGCTTGATCAATCTTTCCACCTTAGCCAATCCCTCGGCGGCTTGGTGTTGTCGGTCCTTTATGTCGTTAGCAAGCCGTTGAGCATCGGCGTCACCGGAGTCCACACCTGCCAGCAACTGCTGCCCGGCGGCCAGTGATCCACGTTGCACGCGCTCTTTAGCCTGCTCCATTCGTACGCGCCGCGACCGCTCCTGGCGGGCCACCTCCTCCGCCACGGTGAGTACGTGCTGACGCAGTTCAGCCACCGCCTCCAGCCGCCCGCCGGCGCCTTCCGCCTTGGCCAGATCGTTCAGCGCCTCGGCGAAGCGTTCGTCCGCGAAGTGGGCCCGCGCTCGCTCGATCAACTTGTCCGTCAGCTTGCCGAGAACGGCTGCCCCACGCCGGTGCTCGCGGATGTCCCGTGCGCTCGCCAGCCGGTAAGCCTCATCCAGGCGACCGGTCTTGAGCGCCTTTTCCGCAGCTTTGAGCCGTACGATCAATAACCGATTTAACATGCCTGGCGTCCTGGGTACTCCACACCGTCAGATTCGTAATCACGGGCAGTTTATTCAGGAACGGGCCGTGTGGCGTTCCGACCCCGCGACACCGCCGCGGAGGCCCGAAATGTCGACCATACCGGCTGTCCACTCACAAGACAAAAACGCGTTAAGCTTTTAATAGATAAGTGGTTACACACCCATGCGTGAGCATGCCATGCGCGCCGACGGTTATCCGGCGTCGCGCCGGATGCCTTGTTCGATCCAGGCGCGGGCTAATTCGTCAGCGGGAATTCCGCTTTCCCGGCTACGGGCTTCGAGCTTGCGTTTTGCGGCGGCGGACAGCTTGACGTGTACCATCATCCGCTCACGCCTGAGGAACCGTTTCAACGGTTCGGGGTACTCCTCGGAGGTAAGAATCCGTCCTCGGCTACGATCGACCAAGTCGAACGCCGAGGTCCGTTCCAAATCGCGGATATACTCGCGCTCACCCTTGGTGGCCCGTTTCGGTGCTTTGTGCGTCATCCGCTCAGCCTACACGTCTACGCTCGTCATGGAAAGACGCGTAGGGTCCGCCGTGCGGACCACGAACGCGAGATTGGCTCGCGGCCAAGGGGTGGTCCGCACAGCGGACCCTACTGGTCAAACGGCGCGCATGGCGTCGATGATGTTTGTGCGGCAGGCCCGGCGGGCGGGCGAGAGTCCGGCGATGATGCACACCGTCACGGTCAGGGCGATGCCGACGACGATGTCGCGCCACGGCATGTGAAAGCTGGGAGCGAATCCGATAGCCCGGAGGGTCAGCTCGTTGACACTCCAAGCCGCGTAAACCCCCAAGCCCAGGCCCACCGCACTGCCGATGCCGCCCAGCACCATTGCTTCGCCCAGCACCAGCCGCATTATCTGCCACTGCGTGGAGCCCGCGGAACGGAGGATGGCTATTTCGCGCGACCGGCTGATCACGTTGGCGGTCATCAGATTCCCCACACCGATGGCAGCCACGAACAGCGCTACCACCGGAATGGCCGCAAGCAGCAGTGTAGCCTCGCGAATGTCGTCGTCGATCTGCTGTTTCAGCTCACGGAGCGATCCGAAGATGGCCTCCGGACGGTCGATGGTCTGCACCACGCGGCGCATGACCAGTTGGTCGAAGAACATCTGCCATCGCTGGTACGGATCGCGGTCTTCCCAGCGCTCGGCTGCGTATTCAAAAGCGCCGCGATAAGGCGCCAGCAGGAACGGGGAGTCGAACGGTTGATCCGGGTTTTCGAGCCAGGGAATCAACCGGCGGCGCAACAACTCGGTGGCTTCCGGGTCCTTGTTCAACTGTTCACCCGAATCGACAATAGCCCGGGCTACGAATTCAGTAGTGACGACTGGTGGCACTTTGGAGGCAAACAGAGGCGGCGGCGACCCTTCGGGCGGGTCGAAGTTCATCAGCAGCATCGACAATTCATCGATCCCGAAGTGTTTCTTGGCGTCGTCCAGCGTGCCCAGCACCGAGCCGGCTGACGCCATCATCAGGTAGGTATCCGCCTGAAAGTAGGTCACGGCGATGTCCAGGGCCGGTGACTGCACCACACCGGCGACCTCGAACACGGCTGTCCGGCCGGCGGCGGTAATGGGCACCCGATCACCCAGGTGCAGCCCAAAGGCCCGCGACGCTTCGTGCGGCAGGAGGATGTACCCCCCGGCTCGCATTTTGTTGTAGGCATCGTCGAAGCTGCCTTCCAGAAACTCCAGCTTGGTCATGTTCAAAAACCGCTCCGCCTCCCCGGCTACGAAGGTGCTCTTGAGCTTGAACAGGTCGAAGAAGCCCGACCGCCCTTGACCGATATCGCACCGGATCTCATTGACCACCGTGCATTCTGCCACACCCGGAACGCCTCTGACCACGTCGGCGTAACCCGACCACAACGGCTGCCGCGTCCAGACCAGGGCCTCGCCCAGCCGTTTGGGAAAGTCCCAGCCGACGCGCACACTCTCGGCGTACACCACCACGCTGATCAACAAAGAGAGCCCGACCATCAAACCGCAGCAGATGCCCGCGCCGCGCCAGGCTGCCCGCCCCACCTGGTCGTTCAGCAGGCGCGGCTTAAGTGCCAGCACTCGGGCCACCAGGTGCACCATCAGACCGCCGCCGACCCGCACGATCAACGGCGTCATCAAAGCACAGCCGACGTAGATCAGGGCGGTAGCAGTAGTCCCCACCGCCGGAGTGCACCAGTCGGTGACGGAGACGTTGCGAACCATCCAGTTATGTATGAGTAGACAGCCCGCACCGGCTGCCGCGGCCACAAAAGGCAGGAGTATGCCCGGCGGTTTCGCTTGCGGGCGCGTGGCTGCAAGCGGCGAAGTTCGCACAGCCTGAAACACCGGGATGACCGCACTGCCCAGCGTGGTCAACGCGCCACCGATGACGGCCAGGACGATGCCGCGAACGTTGACAGCCAACTCCTGCACGTATTCCGGCGCGATAACCGTGCCCAGGCGGGTAAGTCCCAAACCGACGGGAATGCCCAGCAAGACCCCGACCGCTCCCAGCGGGGCAGCCTCAAACAGAACCAGAGCGGCGAGTTGAAGACGCGTCGCCCCCACACAACGAAGCATTCCCAATTGCTGAACCCGTTCGGACATGCCCATGCTCATCGTGGTCATGATGATGAAGAAGGCGGTCAACAATGCCACGCTGGCCACCAGCAGCAGCGCGAACTCCGTCTGCCGCTGGGCCTCGGTGAGTTGGGTCAGACGCGCCGTCGATGTGGTGACCTGATAGGGCAGGCGGTCTCTTGCGAGAATCGTTCGCAAGGCGTCGGCGGAGCGTTCCAGGTTCTCCCGACCGGCGTCAGCCAGCATGGCGTCGACGATCGTGACCCTGCCCCTGTCGCCGGTAAACTCCTGTAGATCTGGCAGGTTGACGTACACCATGGGCTTTTGAAATTTCGCGATGCGCCGGGCCTCATACAATCCGATCACCTCGAACGTTCTTGCGGGACCGTCTCTGAACGATTCGATGGTGAAGGGATCGCCGATTCCGATGCCCAACTCAGCCGCAGTCTTGGCCTCAACGATGGCGACCCATCGATCGTCCGGCTGAATCACGCGACCTTGGACCTCCAGCGTGCGAAAGGCGTACTCGCTGGCTGGCTGAATGCCGATCACGTCCACGGTGAGGCTGTACGCATCGCCGATGAAATCTTCATGCGTCGGTATGCGCATGTGGGGCCCGATCACCAGGTTCATACGCCGATTGAGCCTGGAGGTGACCTTGGTGACCGTGTCGAGGGACGCGACGATATCCGCGACGCTTTGCGCGACGTGGCCCCAGTGGCCCAGCGGTGATTCGACGCTCAGGTGGGACCGGCCTACCCAGCGGTTGATGATCTGATCGGAGATGCTGCGGCGCACCGACTCGTATGAACATGTGACCCATACCACCGTGCCCACGCCCAGGGCCACGGCGATGATCGTGCCGGCGGTGCGGACCGGCTTAACCCGCCAGTTCCTGGTAGCGAGCAGCGACCAATCCAGCATGGTCATCTCCAGTAGGTTCAATCTCGCCCACGGTTCGGCCGTCCTTGAGCACCAGCACACGATCGGCGAACGTCGCCCCAGCCGCCTCGTGGGTCACTGCCAGAATCGTGCGACTCTGCTCTCGGGCAAGCGATCTGAAGATATGCCAGATTTCCTCGGCGTGTTGCGAATCGAGATTGCCGGTGGGCTCGTCAGCCAGGATGATGTCCGGATCGTTGACCAGAGCCCGGGCGATGGCAACCCTCTGCTGCTCGCCCCCCGACAACGCGTCGGGTCGGTGCTTGGCCCGATGGGCCAGGTCCACCGTCTCCAACAGCGCCGTGCTCCTTGCCACCACACTTCGTTGACTCTCTCCGGCGATAAGCAGCGGCAGGCCGACGTTCTCCGCCGCCGACAGCGTGGGCAGCAGGTTGAACGATTGAAACACGATCCCCAAACGCTGCCGCCGGAACAGCGTGCGCTGGCGGTCGCTCATGGCCGCCAGATCGTGCCCCTTTATTGTGACCCTGCCCGAAGTGGGAACGTCGAGCCCGCCGATCAGATGCAGCAGCGTGCTCTTGCCCGAGCCGCTGGCCCCCATCAGGGCCACGAACTCGCCGGCCTCGATCTCCAGCGACACCCCGTCCACAGCCCGCACGACGGTGTCCCCCATGCGGTATTCTTTGCGGAGGTTGTCGACGCGAAGCACCGGTGACACGGTCGCATTGTAGACGCCGGTCCCTCACCTTGCCATGCGCAAAGACCACCGGGGGCGGATTGCGGACGGCAATGAACAATCCGCAATCCGCAATCCACAATCGTCCTCAACGGGCCGGTATGATTCTGTGAACTTGACCGGTGTTGCCGGAAGGGCCGGCACGTTCGCTGGTCAGAACGTACAGTTCATTGTCGGCATCCTCGCCAAACGCGAGTATGAATCGACCGATACGCCCGCTCGCGTCACCCGAACCGACACCGAGGGCAAGCTCGCGCAGCGTCCATTGCCCGTCCTCGCCCTCCGCCGCCGCAAACAACGTACCGTCGCCCACGAGAAAGCCGGTGCTGTAATCACCAAAGATGTATTGGCCCTGCAGTTGGGGGATGGCATCCCCACGATAGACATAGCCGCCGATGGCGGAAATGCCCGCGGATTTGCCCTCATCATCGGAATGGGAGTACTCGATGATCGGGTCGATTAGAGAAACACCGTCCGCATCAACCGCCGGGCATACCAGCGGCGGAAACAAAGCGTTAGACGGATCAAAACAATAGCTGCCCTCCTTGATGTTCCAGCCGTAGTTCCCGCCTTTGACGACTATGTTCACCTCCTCAAACAGATTCTGGCCCACGTCGGCAGCGAACAGCCGGTGCTCACCGCCGGAATCAAAGGAGAATCGCCATGGATTGCGCAGCCCCAAAGCCCAAATCTCCGGGCGGGCGTCGACGTCGTCTGCCAACGGGTTGTCAGCCGGCACGTTAAAGGGGTCACCGTTGTCGACGTCGATCCGCAGGATCTTCCCCAGAAGCGTAGACTTGTCCTGACCATTTCCCAGATTCGGCGTATGCCCGACGCCGGTGTCGTTGGCCCCGCCGCCGTCGCCCGAGGCGATGTATAAGAATCCGTCGGGCCCGAACGCCAGATGGCCGGCGTTGTGGTTGGCTTGTGGCGCGTCGATATCCAGAATGACGCGCTCGCTGTCGGTGTCCGCCCGGTTGGGATCGCCGGGTGATACGCGAAACTCCGAGACGCGATTCCGGGAGTTGAAAGCCGCCGGGTCGTCCGCGTCCTTGGGCGCCGTGTAGTAGACGAAGAATCGCCCGTTAGCAGCGAATTGGGGATGGAAAGCCATCCCCAACAGACCTCGCTCATCATTCGTTGGAGACACCCCGACCATGCGATCAGCCAGATCAAGAAACGGCGCCGCAACGCGGTTGCCTTCGGCGTCGATGATCCACACCTGCCCGGTCTGATCGAGGATGAACAGCCGCCGGCTGCCATCGTCCGGCACCGCCATCCCCACCGGCGACGTGAAACCGTCGGCGATCAATTGCAAAGCCACCAAGTCATTCGATGACGGCGGTGACGGGGCAGCACCCGGCTGTACAGCAGGGCAGCCTGCTCCGACCGCCAAACAAATCACCGCCATTGCGGATTGACGACTGTGGATTGCGGATCGAGGATTGTTCATTTCCGCCCCAAAGGGCCCAAAGGATACACCAATCGAAACGCCCATGCAACAGATAACCGGAGCAACCGAAGCCCACGGATTCGAATCCGTGGGATTCGGCCCACGTGGGATCGCTGGTGCGAGAATCCTTTGGTGTCGCTGGTGCGAGAATCCTTTGCTGTCGCTGGTGCGAGAATCCTTTGCTGTCGCTGGTGCGAGAATCCTTTCTCGCACCCATCCGCCGTCGCGCCTGCAGCGGTTTTCAAACAAGAGAATCAACAGTATGCTCCCAAAGCGTTGACAACGCGGGGACAACCTACACGAGCCGAAGCCCACGGATTCGAATCCGTGGGTTTCTGCCCGTGCGGCTGCCCTGACGGTAGACATGACCTTAATAAGAACTGACCCACGAAGGCGGATACGGTTGATGGCTTCAAACATGCGTAACGTCTCGAGCTTTCCGACCTGGTGTGTGTGGCTGGTGATCGCATTACTGGTCACAAGCTGTGTGGTACTGCCTTCTGGGCAGTGTACACCGCAGGATGAAACCGCCGCCCCGGACGTGTCCGGTGTCTTCCGCTACGCCGCCGCGGAAGGATTCAGTCTGTCCGGAACGATCGTGTTTGCCCAGCAAGGCGATACCGTGCGCGTCCTCGACACAACATACGACTTCGGCACGGATCGCGCGCTGCAAGGTGAAGCGCAGCTCGAAGGGAACACCCTCGACATTCAACTGTTCCCGCGCAACGGGGACACCGATTATCGTGCGGACGTGATCTTCGTATTTAGCGACGACGGGAACGAATTCTGTGTGGCTTTTTCCGACACCAACGGGGACCGCGGCGATCTTGGCAGCTTCGTCGGTGTGCGCATTATAGACTAGAAACCAGTATGGTCCGCCGTGCGGACCATTTCAAAAGCCGCCGGTGCGAGAATCCCTTCTCGCACCCTCCGTGCCTCCGTGCCTTCGTGCCTTCGTGCCTTCGTGCCTTTTCCAGTTCTCTAGTTTCTAGACTCTGGTTTCCAGAGTGTCCGACACCACGCGCCCGTCTCGTAGTGTCACAACCCTGTCACACCGGGCAGCCACGTATTGTTCGTGGGTCACCATCAAGATGGTCTTGCCCTCGTCGCGCAGCCGGCTGAACAACTCGAGAATCATGTCTCCCGTCTGGCTGTCCAGGTTGCCGGTAGGCTCGTCAGCCAGAATGATCAGCGGATCGTTCACCAGGGCCCGAGCGATGGCAACGCGCTGCTGCTGCCCGCCGGAAAGCTCCATGGGCCGGTGGTGGGCCCGGTCGCCCAGATCCACCATGTCAATCACTCGCCGGGCCCGTTCGCGGCGCTGCCGCACCGGTACCGACTGGTAGAACAAAGGCACCTCCACGTTTTCGGCCACCGTCAGTTGCGCAATCAGGTTGAAATTCTGGAATACGAACCCCAGCCGCCGGCCCCGCAGAATCGAAAGGGCGTCGTCGTCCAACTGTGAGACGTCCTGGTCTCCCAACCGGTACCGCCCCGCCGTCGGCCGATCCAGGCACCCCAGAATGTTCATCAGCGTGCTCTTGCCCGAGCCGCTGGCCCCACAGATGGCCACCGCTTCGCCCGCCACAAAATCAAGCGTGACATCTCGAAGCGCCTCCACCGAGATGGACGTGCCCACGGTGCCGTATACCTTGGTGAGACTGGTCAGCGATGCGATAATACCGGGCATGGGGCAATCAGGGCGTTCTAGGTCGCTGGACCGAGAATCCCTTCTCGGTCCTCTCGAGTGCCGAGAAAGGATTCTCGGCACAGCATGGGGTCTCTTACGACTCTTCGTCCCTCCGTGCCTTCTTCCCTTCGTCCCTTCGTGCCTCCGTGCCTTCGTGCCTTCTTCCCTTCGTGCCTTCGTCCCTTCGTGCCTTCTTCCCTTCGTGCCTTCTTCCCTCACTGGGCTCAACGTCCGGTAGGGCCGCCTTTGCGATGTCGGAGACGGCCAGCAGAACCTCCGCGTTCTCCTCCAGACCGCTCTTGATTTCCACCAACTCGTTGCTCGATTCCCCCAGGGTTACCCTCACCGGCTCTCCATCGCCACCGTTGGACCGGAACACGTAGTGCTGACCCCCCTTGCTGTACACCGCCTGCAGCGGAACACAAATTACGTCCTCAAGGTGGGTTATCACGATCTCCGCCCGGGCTGTCACACCCGGTTTCAGTGCCGGGTCGTTCTGATCAAGCGTTATCTCGGTCTCGTATTCCTTCAAATCAGGGTTCAGCCATTGGTTGCGCGAATCCGCCAGCGGCGCGATCTTGGTGATTTTCCCGGTGAACATGCGGCCGGGAATAGCGTCAATCTCCACGTTGACCGCTTGGCCGAGGGCGATCTTGTACGTCTTGGCCTCATGGATGCGCACGCTCACCACCATCAGCGACGTATCGGGAAGCGTCACCAGGGTCTGCCGCTCATGCACCTCACTGCCTTCTGTGATCTTCTGCGGATCCCAGCGATGCGAGTAGTACACCACCAGGCCGGGACCGGGCGCACGAATTTCAGAATCCGCCAACTGCTGGCGAAGCTTTTTCAGTTGCGTTTGAGTGTTGAGTAGGTTGGCCCGTTTGGCTTCCACGTCGGCGCGCTTCTGGGCTTCTTTGGCCAGAGCACTTTTCTTGACACGTTCGAACTCTTTCTTGGCCTCCTCCCAGTCCGAAATCTTCTGCCGCAGTTCTTTGGGGTATTCGTAGGTGTTAAAGGTCGCCAGGGCCAGCTTGGACTTCTCCACCTGGCGCTGGGCCTCGTGCAGATTGAACTCAGCCGCGAGAAGCTCGCTCCTGGTCTTGAATCTCTTCTGGTGCAGACTCTTGACCGCTTCGCAGTCCAGCTCCTGTTGCTCAAACCGTTGCTGGGCCGCCTCCAGGTCCAACTCCAGACCCATGAGTTTGTTCTTGGCGTCACCTTCCACATACTTCTCGCGCTCGATCTGGCCCAGTTCCACGGCGAGGTCGGCCTTGCGAATATCGCTGGCGTTCTGATCCACCAGAATGTCCAGGCCTTTCTCCGCCCCCTCCAGCCCGGCGATGGCACTGGCTTCCTTGGCTTCTTCCTGGCGGATACGATCTTCGATTTTATCGCTGGCCAGACGGACCAGCAGGTCGCCCTCCTCGACCGTGGTTCCCTCGTCGATCACCCAGATGATGGTCGCCCGGCCCTCCACCTTGCTCTTGACCTCGGTGGTCTTGGCCGCTTTGAGCTCTCCCTTGACCTCCTCGACGATCGCAAACGACCGGCGTTCAACCCTATGGACAGTCACGCTTTTCCCCACACCGGCGGGCCCAAACTGCGGCATCAACCGCCACCCGCCAACCCCAAGAACCAACAACACCGGGGCCACGATCCACAAACGTGAACGACGCCTGGAAATCCGGTTGGCAACCACCTGTGCTTGCGTAGCTGCGGCAGTTGGCATATCAACAGCGGTAGATGGCCGAACGGTCGTAGACATCCCTGAATCCTCTTATACCGGCAGCAATCATTCTAGTTTACCGGCGGTCAATCACCAAGCACTTACGCCAATCCCCTGTACATTGTTGTCAAGGACCGGCGGCAGCGGCGTTGTCAGTCTTCTGCGGAGGCGTGCCCGCCGAGGCCACCGGCTCACCCGTAATCACGTCGTAACGCGCCCATTTCCCGTCATCGCCAACGCGCAACGTCCCGGTGTCTCGCAAAAACTCAAGCACCGCACGACGAAAATCCGCCTCGGCTTCCGCCAGACTGTTTCTGGCGTCGCGCAGGTCGTTCTCGGCGTCAACCACATCGATGGTCGAGGAAAGCTCGCCCGCTATCAACTTCGCTCGCACCAGGGCCGCACGGAACTCGTTGATGCTGATCAGCTTTTGTTGAATCTCAATGGTCGAACGAGTCCGTGCCAGCCGCCGCAACGCCCGCCGCACCTGCAGACGAACCCTGTCGGCGAACTCCTCATAGTCTCGCTCACTGCGCCGCAGCCCGATCAGCGCCCCGCGATAGCTGTTCCGCTGGCGCTTGCGATCCAGAGGAATCTCCACGTCCACACCGGCACTGAAACTGATGCGCTCAGTGTTGTAGCCGGAAGTGTTAGGTCGATCCGGGTCGGTATCCAAGGTCACGCCGCCCCTGAGATCGACCTGTGGAAGCAGATTGTTGCGGGCGATTTCGACTTGCCGCCGGGCGTCGTCAATACCGTCACGGACGGTCAGCAGGTCAAGCCGATACTTGAGCCCTGTTTCTATCGCCCGGCCCAAAGGCACGCGCGGATCCACAAGGTCCACCATCTCGTCCACCACGTCGATGGCTTCGCTGGTCGGCATCCCCAGGCGAATCTTGAAAGAGTCCAGCGAGTTATCGTAGTTCTCCTGGGCATCGATGACTGTGTTTCTCGCGCGCAGCATGCTGACCTGGGCACGGTCCGCCTCAAACTGCAATTTCAACTCCGCGTCCGCCAAGGCCTGCTCCCGCTCATAGTCTTGTGCGACACTGGACGCTTGCACCTGGGCACTCTCGATCCGGGTCTTCAGGCTGAGCAGGTCGAAATAGTCGCTCGCGATACCCACCAGGAACTCCCGGCGAAATCGCTCGAAACCGCGCACCGCGTAGATCAGGTCGCGCTCCGCCTGGTAGCGGTTCTCATAGGCCACCCGCCCCGCCCCGCGAAGCAGCGGCAGCCGGGCGTCGACGATGAACTGCCCCGACTCGCCCGAGGTGACGTTGTTGGAAAGGTCGCGCATGAGCGTATTGATCACCCGTGCAGTGATCTCACCGCCGTACCGAAGACGCTGTTGCACCGCGAAATCAGCCACGGCTGTCAGAGCCTGGTCGAAGTCGGCCACTTGCCCGGCGTTGTCGTAGTCCAGACTGAGCACGCTGTTGATGAACCGCGGAGTCCACAAATAGCGCTCCAGCGTCAGGTCCAACGCGCTGAGGTACAGCAGCTCCTTTTCAGTTTGATATATCCGGGCATGCCGCATCGCATAGGCCAATGCGTCCGAGAGTGTAAAGGGACGGGGCGCCGCAGGTTCTGCAACCACGTCCTGCGCTATCCCCTCTGCCGCGCCATCAGGCGACGCGTTTCTCGGGCGTGCTTCAACGGACTCGCCGTCGGCGTCTTCCGGCACGGTCGTGGTGGCAGCCCGAAACCGCT
The DNA here is from genome assembly GCA_036477795.1 of Phycisphaerae bacterium. GTDB lineage: Bacteria > Planctomycetota > Phycisphaerae > UBA1845 > UBA1845 > JAZGDL01. Next base: position 1,913 of record JAZGDL010000457.1, on the reverse strand, counting down.
CCGGAACCACCGAGTCGATCGGCGAGGGCACGAAGCTGTACGGATCCGATGTGCCGCCGATCAGGCCTGACTCATCGCCGACGTACGCGTCAGCCGTCATGCCCAGCGCCGCCTGCTGCCGCTTCTGAATCAGCGACGCCACCTCACGATCGGCATCATCGATCCACCACCACTGGCAGCCGCAAATCGACGTCGCAAAGAACAGTAACAAGGGGGCGACAAACAAAGGGGGTTTTGTGCGCATCATGGGTGACAAGGCTCTGCGCGCGCCTGGCATTGTCAAGCGCCTGATGTACGATGTTGTCATGTCCACCGCCCAGCAAGTCAACGTCGATCGACGTTTACACCCCCCCTTGACCTCCCCTACTAGCCCCCTGCCCCGGAACCCGCTCTCGCACCTTTCCGTTTTGCGGTGTCGCGCGCGACACTGTTACCTCCACGGCGACCGATCCTGATCAGTTGTCCTTGCCGTGCATGCCGTATTTCTTCAGCAGGGCGTAGAGCGTCGAGCGTGAGATCGCGAGCGACTGGGCAGTCTTGGAAACGTTGCCGCCGAACCGTGCCAGACGCTGGGCCACAACCCTTCGCGTCCATTCGTCGAGGAGCTGCTGGTAGGTGGCGTCAGAGTCTTGCGGCGGCGCCGGCGGCGAGATGGGCTCATCGGCCGGCGACCTTCCCCGGACCGCCGCGGGCTCGACGTGCAGATCCTCGGAAAGCCGGTCCGGCTCGACCACCGAGTTGCTGTCCGCCATCGCAACGATCTGTTCCATTTCGGACCGCAGTTGCCGGACGTTTCCCGGCCAATCATGGTTCAGCAGGCTGTGCTCGGTAGCGGGTGACAGAACGATGTCATGTTTTTCACTCTGACGGATGAAGTAGGCCAGGTAGTGTTCGATCAGGGGCTTGATGTCGTCCCGGCGATCCCGTAGCGGCGGGATGCGGCTGCTCACCACCTTCACACGATAGTAAAGGTCCTCGCGAAACGCTTTGGTCTTGACCAGATCAGCCAGATCCGCATTAGTGGCAGCCACCACGCGTACGTCGACGGCTCTCTGCTCCGAAGAGCCGACCGGTGTAACGGTCCGCTCCTGCAAAACGCGCAGCAGCTTGACCTGCATGGCCGGGCTCATGGCCCCGATTTCATCGAGAAAAACCGTGCCCCCCGACGCCGCTTCAAAGACGCCGGCACGGTCAGCCACCGCACCGGTGAAGGCCCCGCGCTTGTGTCCGTACAGCTCCGACGCCAGCAGGCTGTCAGTGTACGCGCCGCAGTTGACCGGCACGAAGGGGCCCGCCTGCCGGACACTGTCGCAATGTATCATCCGGGCGATCAGCTCTTTGCCGGTTCCGGTTGCACCCTGGATGAGCACGGTGGCGTCGGAAGCGGCGGCCCGCCGCGCCCAATCGAGAACCCGCTGCATCTCTGCGCTGCGGGCCACGATCACGGGTTGTGTCGACGATGTCGCGTGACCGGGAGTGTGCATGCCTTGGTTTATAGGCCAACGACCCGGCCTGGTCCACGGCGATTCTATCTCCATCGCCCCAAGACCACCGCCGGAAGAAGTCCTGGCGAGCCGCGACCCGTTTCCGAGACGCGACCGTAAGGGAGCGTGATCCCCGAGCCGCGACCCGTTTCCGAGACGCGACCGTAAGGGAGCGTGATCCCCGAACCGCGACCCGTTTCCGAGACGCGACCGTAAGGGAGCGTGATCCCCGAACCGCGACCCGTTTCCGAGACGCGACCGTGGGGGAGCGGGGCCTTTTCTTCGCCCGTTCACAATGCCCGCTTCCTTACGGGCGCGTCTCTGATTTCACCCTGTTTTGTTAGAGTCCCTTAGCCCGAAGTTCCGCTGGTGGGCGAAGCGCAAGTTTCGGCGGCGGCGGAGGTTAGGGTTCGGGGGGGGGCCGCAGAC
>JAZGDL010000456.1:0-10780 GCA_036477795.1 Phycisphaerae bacterium | reverse complement strand
GCCTTCTCCTCATCCTCGCCGGACTTCGGCGGCGTGTACGACCCGTCCACCGGACGATAGCCGTACTCGATGGCCCAGTAGTCGTATGGCCCGATGGTGGGTGTCACGAAGTGACCCTCCATCGTGTCTTTTACGAAGAAAAGCGTGGGGTTGTAATCCATCACCGACCCGGTGGTGGCCTGGCCCGTCTTGCGGCGGCGCTTGATCTCGTCCAGATCATAGATGGTGCTGGCCTTGAAGTTGTGGCGCAGGCCCAGGGTGTGCCCCACTTCGTGAGAGACCACCTCCTTGATCACGTCGTAGAGGAACCTGTCGATGACCTCGCCCGGCTGGTCGGCCAGCATGGTGCGGGCGACGGCCATCTGATGCCTCATGCCCTCCAGGTAGTCGCAGCTTTGATCGCCGCGATCGATCAGGCGTTGTCGCACCGCCTGGCGCAGGTCGGCGTCGTCGTCCTGACCGAATCGGAACTGCTCCCACTGGCGGTCTGTGCGCTTGAACTGCGGATAGGCCTCGAAGAACTGGCGCAGGGCCGGGTCCCGGGCCTTCATCGCGGTGATCGCCGTCGAGGTGCTGCGATGGAAACGCGCCTCCCAAACGCGAACCATTGAATCGTTGAAGATAATGTCCGCGTCATAGATCTGCCCGGTGAAGGGATTGGACCGATGGGGGCCCATCGCGAAGCTTGATCCGGAGACGACCCACCTGAAAAAGCTGTAACGCATGTCTTCGGGATCCAGATCCTTCCATTCGTTGTCGTCGGTCTGCTGGCGCACCTGGACGGCGCCGACAAAACCGATCTTCTCGAAGGCCTTGTTCCAGTCGAGAATGCCGTCGCGCACCGCCCGGCGGAACCGCACCGGCACGGTCTTTTCGATGTAGAAGATGATCGGCTGCTTGGGCTCGCACAGGTCCAGGCTGGAGTCCCGTTTGACCAGATGCCACCGGTCCACGTAGCGGTTGAACAGGTCGCGGGCCTCGGTCGGCTTGGACCAGTCCCGGTTGGCGGTGAGGAAATAACCGACACGGTCGTCAGCCACCCGCGGCTTGTAGTCCGATTTCGGCAGCTTCCAGAAGCTGTAGTGAACCATCTTCTTGTCGTAGGAGCCGGGCGGATGCATGTTGCTCACCGCCAGTTCAACGCCGATCTCCACGTTCAGCTCGAACGCTTTTTTCTTGGTCCACTTGCTCAGTTTTGAGTTGATCGAGCCGCCCTGGCCCCGCGACATCCAGCCGATGTCAGCGAAGTTGCTCTTGAGCAGCGCGCCCAGGTCTATGACCGGGTCGCCCGAAGGAGACTTGGTCACGATCCGCACGGCCGTACGGATGCTCTCCAGATAGGTGCGGCGGACAACGTCGCTGACGGTTTTCTTCTCATCGACCACGAACCGTGTGTTGGGCTCGATGAGCAATAGCTGCTTGTCCAGCAGTTCCCATTTCACCACACGCTCGTCCAGCGGAAACCCCGTGAAAAACCCGCCGCCGGAAAAGCTGGTCGACAACATGAACTGCTCACCCAGAAAAGCGGCTGGTATCTGACAGAGCAGTTTTTCCTTGTCCTTGTCCTTGGCGGATTTGGGGTAGTACCACAGCGTGAACAACCCCTCGGAAGAGACCATGTCCTTGGTCACTTTCTCGAATTTCGGGAAGGGGGATGAATCTTCTTTGGACGCGTCCTTGTCTTGGGCCTTGGCCAGGGCCATGATCTTTGACACGTCCACGCTCTGCTCGCCGCTGTTTGGCTCTGCCCCGGCGCTGGACCAGACCATCGCCGTGGCCATGAGAAACGTGGGAAAACATGATGTGTACCTCAGCATAGCTATTCTCCTTGTTCAGCATTCGCAACCGGGCCAGACACACCCACGGTGCTTGAACCCGAACGGCTTGTCACATTCTTGATCGTACGAAACGCCTCTTTCGCCGCAGTTCCCTTCCAGGCCCGCCCCTGCCGGCTCAAAGATAATCTACCCGATTTGACGGAAAACGATGTAAGATTCGGTCAGGAAATATCTGCGGATTGGCGATCAGAGCTGGTGCGAAAATCCTTTCTCGCACCCATCCGCCATGTGTGTCCCTTCCGGCGGCCTGCCTGGAGGGCAGACCGAGAAGGGATTCTCAGTCCAGCGTGACGACCAGTCTCCTATGTACGGAATGAGTCCACTGATTCCAGTCGCGTTAACGTCATATCCACCATGTGCTTATGATACCTCCAGCGCGCCCGGGCAATAATCCCCAATCCCCAATCCGCAATCCGCAATTTTTCTCGGGCCGGGGGCTTGACTTATGCTGCCAGTGAGTCGAAACTGAAGCTTGGCAGAATAGTGCATCTCCATGAGGGCAGGTCTTCATCTATCCGAAGCAGTGTTTGTTTCAAAGAGGCCCGAACGGCGATGCAGTGTAATTGAGGTTTTAGTTATGCCAGAAGGCACCGTAAAGTGGTTCAACGACACAAAGGGGTTCGGATTCCTGCAGGCCGATGACGGCCAAGACGTCTTCGTTCATCACAGCGACATCCAGGCCGACGGATTTCGGACACTCACCGAAGGAGCACGAGTCGAGTTCGAGATGAGTCAGGGTGAGAAAGGGCCAAAGGCCCTCAGCGTGCGCGTGATCGGCTAGCCCGGTCGGGCTCTGCGAGATCGAAACTTAGGGCACCTGCGCTTCGGCGGAGGTGCCTTTTTCTTAGGCACGGAGGCACGAAGGCACGAAGGCACGAAGGGGGAGGTGGTCGACGCTCAATCGTCAATCCCCAATCCGCAATCCGCAATCCGCAATCCGCAATCGTCTCGCTCCAACGTTTACCGTGACGCAAGGCAGAGGTATCATGCGTACTCGATGCGAACCGGCGCGGGTGGGCACCAATCCGCGATAAACTCAGATGTCGAGAGAACTGCGGGAGAATTCGACGATGCCGACACTTGATGGTGGCTCCGTGACCACGGCCTTGGGATCTACTCCGAATATCAAGACCGAGTTGCCCGGCCCCAAAGCCAAGGCAGCCATCCAGCGCGATCATCGCGTAACATCAACCTCATACACGCGGGATTTCCCTCTCGTTGTCGAGCGGGCCAAAGGGTGTGCCGTGGAAGACGTGGACGGAAACGTCTTTCTCGACTTCGCTGCGGGTATCGCCGTTTGCGCGACGGGCCACGCCCATCCGGCGGTAGTGGACGCCATCCAGAAGCAAGCCGCCAAGCTCATCCACATCTGCGGCAGCGATTTCTACTTTGAGTCGATGATTCGCCTGTGCGAGAAGCTCAGCGAAATCGCCCCGGGCGATGCCCCCAAACGCGTCTTCCTGACCAACAGCGGAACGGAAACGGTCGAAGCCGCCATCAAGCTGGCCCGCCGCGCCACCGGACGTAAGTGGCTCATCGCGTTTTACGGAGCATTCCACGGTCGAACCATGGGTTCGCTCTCGCTGACAAGCTCGAAGGTGCGGCAGAAGCAGGGGTTTGGGCCGCTGCTTCCCATGGTCGCACACGCGCCCTACGGCGACATTGGGGCTTTGCGCGGATTGTTCCAGCGCGAGGCGGATCCCCAGGAAGTGGCTGCCATATTCGTGGAGACCATGCAGGGCGAGAGCGGCTACAACTTGCCGCCGAAAACGTTTCTGAAAGAGCTCCGGGCCTTGTGTGATGAGCATGGCATTCTACTGGTGTGCGATGAGATCCAATCGGGAATGGGGCGCACCGGCAGATGGTTTGCATGCGACCACTACGACGTTGTGCCCGACGTCGTTTGCGTCGCCAAAGGAATCGCCAGTGGGATGCCCATCGGCGCGTTGATCGCCCGCCGGGACATCATGGATTGGCCGCCCGGTGCACACGGTAGCACGTTCGGCGGAAATCCTCTGTCCTGCGCAGCGGCCCTGGCAACCATCGAACTGGTCGAAGGCGGCTATATGGAAGCTGCCGATCGGCTTGGCGGTGTTCTGCGGGACCGTCTGAGCGAGATTTGTGAACGCCAGCCGTCGGTCGGCGAGGTGCGAGGTCTCGGCCTGATGACCGGCGTCACGGCATACGATGCCCGGCGGCAGCCGTCAAACGAACTTCGCGACGCTATCACCCGCCAGGCGTTTTCTCGCGGGTTGATCTTGCTGGGGTGCGGCGACACCAGTCTGCGGTTTGCTCCGCCGCTGTGCATTACCGAGGACGAACTGAACACCGGCCTCGACCTTTTCGAGCAGGCGGTCAAGGCGGCAGCGGCGAAGTAGAAGGTCCCCTTTTCGCCGCACCATTGCTCAACAACAGTCGGCATCGGGGCTGCAACACGCGCCCGTGTCTGCGGCTATGGTCTCACGATAGGCTTGGCCTTTCGTTTGGCGGGGGGTGCGTCGCGAATCCTTGCGACAGTCGAAAGGCCCGGCGGCGTCGAGCGGTACATCCTGGCGCGGCGGCACTGCTGCAATGTCCGCCGCATACGGTACGCCTGTGTATATGTTGAATGTTTTGTCGCAGACTGCCATCGGTTCGCCCCGGTAGAGGGTGTGGCCGTCGTCGTCTACAACCGCCTTCCAGGGGCCTTTGTAAATGACCGCCTGGTTGCGATCCAGGCAGGGCCCTTCCTTGCCCTTGAACGCCCGCACCGTTACCGAACGGAACTCGATCCCTTCCACAGTGTGCCACGGTCTGTCACCCCGCTCCAGGATTTCAATGCCGTAAAAGCCGACCTCCTCAAAGGCTCCAAGAAAGGCATCTTCGCGTAAGGCCCCGCTGATACACCCGCTCCACAATTCCGGATCGCGTTGCAGATGCGCTGGGACCGCTTCGTCGCTGACGATGTCGCTGATCACACATCGGCCGCCACGCCTGAGCACGCGGTACATTTCCGCGAACAGTTGGCGCTTGTCCGCCGGCTGAACAAGGTTGAGCACGCAATTGCTGACGATGCAGCCGATCGAGTCACTGGGGATCATCGGCTGGGCGGCGCGTAGCCCGGCCGCGTGTTCCTGCATCGCCAGATAGTCGTCAGCCGATTGAACCGGATGGTCGCCCAGCCACGCCTCCAGAACCTCCAGGTCCAACGCCAGGTCCTGAATCCGCCCCTTCTTGAACGACAGATTGTCGTAGCCGATGCGTCCAGCGAATTCGCGTTGATGTTTACGGGCGATGGCCAGCATCGGCTCGTTGAAGTCGACACCAACCACGCGCCCTTCACCGCCCACCACCTGAGCAGCCAGGTAGCAAACCTTGCCGCTCCCGCTGCCCAAATCCAGCACCGTGTCACCCGGCTGCAACCAGCGCGTCGGATCGCCGCAGCCATAGTCAACCTCCACGACTTCACGCGGCACGTTGTCCAGCAGATTGTCATCGTACTCCGTGGACGCGCAGCAAAGTTGGGGCTCGACCTTTACAGCAGCGTCGGCATATCGCCGCCGCACGTTCGTCTCAGTATTGCCGCTGATCGTGTCGACCATGAATCGCGTTCCTGCAAAAAAAAGGTCGAAGGTCAAAGGTCGAAGGTCAAAGGTTCAAATTCCCGACTTTCGACCTTCGACCTTCCAACCTTCAACTACGACAACTGCGCCTGTGCCGTCGCTATTCCCGCCGGTGTGGAGGTGCCTTCATGCTCGTGAAGGTACCATCGCACCGCGGCCGGGATGCCGGTTTCATAACTGATGGTCGGCTGCCAACCGAGCTGCCGGCGAGCCTTTTGGGTCTCAAAAAAGGAGCGCCGTCCTATCAACCATACGGAGTATCGGGTGACCAGCGGCGGCTTCTTCATGCGAAAGAGGTGGCCGACGACCTCGAACAGAAACGCGGCGGACTTGGCTACACCATAGGGCACTTTCCGCGTCACCGGCGGCTCACCGATCGCCGCAGCGATGGCATTGAAATACTCCGCCTGGGTAATCTCCCCGTCATTGCTGCAATTATACGCTTCTCCTCGGGCCGCATCAAACTCCGCCGCGAGAATCGCAGCTTGAGCGACATTGGCGGCATGGACCACGCTCAGGCGATTTGTGCCGTCTCCGATCAGTTTTGTTTTACGCCGCCGTATAGCCTTGATAATCCGGCCCAGGGTGACCCGGTCCCGCGGGCCGTACAGCCAACTCGGGCGAATCACGGTGACGTCAAGGCGGCCATCCCGGTGTGCTGCCCACACCAGCTTTTCCGCATCGACCTTGGCCCGGCTGTAATAGCTCCAGCGGGCCAGTTGCCGCCCCAACGGCGCGCTTTCGTCGATCACCAACCCCTCACCGTCGACGTGTCCGTAAGCGCTGATTGAGCTGATATGCAGGAACCTGCCCACCCCGGCGTCGATTGCCGCTTCCAACAGGTTGCCTGTCCCGTCGATCGACACTCGGACGAAATCATCCCACTTGCCCCAATCGCCGACCCGTGCAGCCGCATGATAGACGATCTTCACGCCGGCACACGCCCGTTTCAGCGAGTCGGGGTCGGTCACGTCGCCCACCACCAGCTCGACATCCTGGGTCCGCAGCCACGTTGTGTCACTCTCCAGCCGAACCAGCGCACGCACACGGCGCCCGCGCTTGCAAAGTTGCTCGACGATATGACTGCCCAGGAGACCGGTTCCGCCGGTGACCAGTGCGATGTCTCTTGATTCGTCTTCCACGCCGCTCTAGTACCTGGAAACTGGATCGGGTTAAAGCCCTCTAACAAAACCGAGCCGCGCCCGTCAGGAAGCGGGAAAATCGTCAGGCATCGACCGCTCCCTTACGGTCGCGGCTCTGATTTCACCCCGTTTTGTTAGAGTCCCTAAAGCCCTCACTAGAGAACCAGAAAAAGCCTCATCGCCCATCTCTAGTATCTAGTCTCTAGTTTTCTAGACGCCTGGTCAAGGGCCCACGACCGGCTCATCGACGCGGTGCTGACGAAGATAGTCTGCGTGCCTTATTCAGAAGCCGAGTCGCCTGGGATCGAAATCGTTGTCGTTCAGACCGACGTTGAAATCCACGTCGGTGATGACGTAGCTGCCCAGCAATTGCTCGCCGTCGCTGTCGGCGTAGGAGTAGCAGGCGGTGGGCACCAGCCACTCCTGGTCGATGTGGTATCTTAATAGGGCATCCGGGTAGGGCTCATCCTGGCCTGTGAAGGGAAGGAATCGTTCGAACACCCAGGTCATCCTACCGCCGATGGAACTCTCCCCCACATAGTGCAACTCAAGATCGTTGTTGCGCCGCCCGCGCTCGTTGTACTTGATGATCAGATCAAGCGTGCCGCGAAAGCCGAACTGATCCAGCGTCCGCCGCGAACCCTTCTTGGCTCCGACCCCGTTGATGGGCTGCTTGATCTTCGGCACAAAAAGTCTGATCAAAGCCCCCGAGGGCTTGAACCACGCCAACTGCCGGCCCTTGGAATCGACCCACGCATTCTTGACATACAACGCCTGCATCGCCGCCGATGCGTTGTGAACCCAGTTCATATAGACGCTGAACGGCTCTTCGCGGAAGCGCACCGCGACTTCTTCAATCTTTCCCAACCGCTTGTTGATGAACTCCTGCTTGGTGAAGCTACAGGTGTAATCCCGCACGCCGCCGCGGACATACTCGTCACGGCAATACCGAACAAACGCTTGCGGATCATTCTGCGCCAGATGCGCAATGTCGCCGGGCTGGTATTGTTGAGGGGCAATTTCGCCAGTGCGGGAGCTGGACATGGACATGGACACGGTCGCCGCCGTCGTCGTCGATGGGCCGCCCCCGGGTTCGACCGCTGGCGCGACCTCAACAGCCGCACTCACCGCCGAACCGCCGGCGATCACCGGCAAAGTGACTTGGTGGCATTGCAATCCGAGCAGTCCCAGAAGTACGATGCACGACAATCCCATGCCCGATCGAATGGTGTAGAGCATTTCAGTACTCTTCGGATGCGAGGGTTCACCTGCTCCAGCAATGTGTCCCGCAAAGTCTGCGCTGACTGCGAGACGACCAGCCTGCGCCGATCCCGCCCAGGCGACCGCCGCCGCCGAAGCACACTGTAATACCACGATCCGGTTTTCCGTATCAGCGGCATGTTTTGCGCACGGATGAAGTGCGCAAGTGTTTAATATACGGTGGGTTGGGTCGCATCTGCAAAGTTTGCAGTCTAGTAAGCGTTCGGCGGTCAACTGATGGCTGCACGCTTACGCAGCCTATTGGCCTGACTCACCGCATTGCCGGTCAAAACGGACGGACACGGTAGTCGACTCCCCGGGTTTCGACTTGATTGAGACCGAGTGGCCGAGTACCTGCAGGATGCCGTGGACGACCGTCAACCCCATCCCCGGGTGATGCTCGAAGTCCATAACTTCACTTGTCTTGCTGCTGTAGAAGGGTTCGAAAACCTTCTGCAACTCCGAGTGCTCCATCCCACAGCCGGTGTCGGTGATCGACATCTGCACCACGCCGCCTTCAACCGATGTGGACAACGTGGCCGTGCCGCCGTGGGGCATGGCGTCCAAGGCGTTGTGCAGGATGTTCTCAATCACCGTGACCAGTTGGGCTCGCGGGACCGGCATCGGGGGAATCGGCTTGAGATCCAGCTTCAACGTCACGTTTTGCACGGCCATTTCCGGCTTCATGTACTTCTCAACGGAATGAATCAGCTCGATCAGATCGCTCTTGTCGTGGTGTCGGCGATCGCCCTCGGCGAACGCCCCAAGGCTCTCAATCAGCTTCGTCGAACGGGCCAGCGCCTCGCTGGTCTGCCGCAGCGCCCGGCTCTGCAGGTTTGCGTCATCAGTGGCCAGCGCAAAATCCACACTGGTGACCGCACCGGCGAGGATATTATTGAAGTGGTGGGCCAGCGCCCCCGCCATACGTCCCAGCGACACCATCTTGTCGCGCTCGGCCAGCTCCGTTTCCAAGTCGATCCGGCGGGTGATATCACGAAAACTGGCCAGTGCCCCGATGCGATTACCTGCGTCATCCGTGATCGGCGAGAGGGTCACGGCGAGCGTCCGCCGCCGACCTTGAGCGTCGCGATGCTGGAATTCGGCGCTGTTGATAGTGCCCTCATCGATAGTCTGTCGTATCAATCGTGCGCCTTGGTCCCGCCGTTCACTGGGCATGACCGAGACGATCGGCGCTCCCACCATGCTGCCCGCCGACGCGCCGAACAACTCGGCGGCCGCGTTGTTCCATGTACGAACCGAAAGCTCGTTGTCTACAGAGATCATAGCGAACCCGGCATGCTCGAAGAGATGCCGGTAGTACCAGGCCGACGGTGCCGAGCCCAGTGCGTCGCCTGACGATGTCACGTCGCTACTGTTCATTCGGCACCGCTCGCGTCGAGCTTTCCCTCTCGATATAGACTCGGCCTAACGCATAGGATCGACTCCCACCGTCGGCCTTCGATCGTCTCGCTTAGCATCTTCCCACCGAGCGTCAAGGGGTTGTGGTCCCCTTCCCTGGTGCCAATAACCAGTACTTCGTCCCGACCGGTTGCGATCTGAACCGCAAAATCGCGATACAACACACCCTGATAATCCTTGTGGTAGCCGACGTCCCCGTCCCTGATGCGCCAATACGGATGTTCGCTTTGCTTGAAGATTTCCGGCGTCACCCGAAGTGCGGTCAGCGCCTCGTCGCCTGGCAATACGTCGTAGTCTACATGCAGCAGCCGCGTGGCGTTCTCGAACGTCCTGCCCACCAGTTGGCCGTCCGGCTTGATGATGAACACCGTTTCGCGGTCCCCCAGCGCCCCCAGATCGAGCGTTAAGGGGACGCCTTGGGTGACCGGATGTGTCGCTCTTTCGCTGCGAGCCCCAAGCTCGTCCAGGAGAATCCGCAACTCCTCGTAACGTGCCAGCGGCATCACGCCGATCCGAAATCCGTTGCTCGCCAGAAGCGCGCTGGTCGCAGGGGCCACCCGCAATTCGTCTACGTGTCTCCAAACCTGTTGGCGCCTTCCGGACATCGCCTCCGAAGGAACCAGGAACCGTTCCACCTCGAACAGCAGACGGACCTGAACCACCGCGCCACCGCCGAGATCCTCGAAGCGATCAGCGTCAAACGGCATTGGCCCGCCTTCCGCCGGGCGCTCAATGAGTTGACCATTACGGTCTGCCGTGCGCGGGGCCGATCTGAACCCAAACAGCGCACACCCCGTAACACAAGCCGCCAACACCGCCACAGCCGCACAACGTGGAAAATACCCTTCCAACCGCCACATTCAGCAACTCAGCCCTTTAAACGCAACAGCGCTAATTCGTTCGCGAATTCTCGCCCAAAGCCCACGGATTGCAATCCGTGGGTACACATCCGTCCTGTTCGGCGCTCCCTATTCTCGAAAGCACCGCACCCCAAGTCAACGTTTGCGTCTTGCTAATTCAGGTCAAAGAAATGGTTGTCGTCGCGAGCCCCGAACCATGTGCTGGTGCGAGAATCCTTTCTCGCACCCATCCGTTGCGAGAATCCCTTCCCGTGGCCTGCCAGGAAGGGGGACCGAGAAGGGATTCTCGGTCCAGCGTGACCTTGCGCTGTACGTCTAATTCAGGTCAAAGAAATGGTTGTCGTCGCGAGCCCCGAACCATCCGATCTCGTAGCTGCCCGGATCGTCGGTGTACAGACCGCTCGACCACGTGAACGACAGCCTGCGGCGATCGACGTGCCCGTCGCACCAGGCGACGTTGACCCCGCCGCGATGGCGGAAGTGAATCGAAGGGTCAGCCCGGTGCCCGGTGGTCGGCGCGAACCGAGGCTCCGCGAAGCTGTACTCGATCAAGGCCGCACCCGCGAAAGCTGCGTCGCAAAACGCGAGCGTCTCTGCCGGATTGCGGATGCGATCGAACAGCGCCCCGCCTTCGTCGCTTTCCACCAGGTAGAACCCAC
>JAZGDL010000455.1:0-3375 GCA_036477795.1 Phycisphaerae bacterium | reverse complement strand
AGCAGAACGTCCATCAGACCCTGGAGATCGCCGATTACGGCTACGTGCTCTCCAAGGGCCAAGTGGTCGCCGCCGGAACCCCGGAGGAACTGCGCAAGGACGAGGACGTGCACCAAGCCTATTTCGGCTAGGGGCAGAAAGGCCGGGCCTGAATGCCTGCCCACGACCGAGACGCCGGGTCGATTAACAGAATGTCAACCCTTTTGATGCGAAGGAACGTCCCCGGTAGCCGCGCGTGGGCGGTTGCAGCGGAATGACCGCTTGCGGTGACATGCCGCAAGCGAATCCAGCCGCCAGCGACGGAAGAATTGGATTCTGATTGAAGAGAACAGGGATCATGGGCGAAGTCATCCAACTGTTCCCAGGTCTGCCAAGCGATCTCAAAGAGGGCGATCTAGTCTGGCTGTCCCGCTTTGCAGCTTTGGGGACAATTATGGCAGTCAGCCGGACCGGTCAGGTCGAGATCACGACGCAAGGTAGCACGATCACTCTTCACGTGGTCCGTAATCGGCACGAAATTCACACCTCGTCGGAGGCCGCCTTCATGCAGGCAACGACCTATAAAGCCTAGATCCCGAAACCAGGAAAGGCGACGGGAGCATCCAAGGAAAGCCGCCCGAGAGAGCCGAAACGTTCGACCCCCTCGTGCGATGGCTTAGCGTTGCGCCTCGCCTCCGTTCAATCCACGACGCTGAGCGCCGGGGGCGTCACCGAGGGGGACGAGGCAGACTCCAAAACCGTCGGGGCCGCCCCCGCATCAAAAGCACCCTCGGTTTCGAACGGCGGAACGTCATTCAATAGCGGCTCCATGGATGCAGCAGATTCCTCTTCGGATTCGGCCTCGGGTGGAGCCGCTCCGCCATCCTGCGCTTCCGCCTCCACCTCAAGTGTCGGCGTGACGCGCTCGACCTCGAATTCCTCCTCGCCGTCCGGCGCAGCGCCACCGTCGATGGCGGCTTCCTCCGCGGCGGCGGCGTAAGCTGCCGGCCCTTGGGTAGGGGCGGCTCCCAAGACCTGGGCCGTCGCAGCCCCTCCCTCTTCCACAGTGACGAGAATTTGCATCTCTCTGTCCTCCGGTCTCACCCTTACCGCATGCGCGCGTACTTGGCTTCAAACGAAGTCGTGACGCTCCCGACGTTGCGGACCGTGATGAAATAAGTGAGGGTTCCATTGCTCGCCCGTTCGATTCGTTCCGACCAGGTGACTCTGCCCAGTGGGGTTCTTGGCCGGACGGACCAATGGACATGCCAGGTGGGCGACCAACTATGGGTAAACCAAGTCTGGGCCTGTCCTGAGCTCAGCGTCCCGGTGAACTGGGTGCCTGTGATCCGCAGGTCGTTGGGCCGCACATAGTGCCGGTGCAGCGAGGTATAGCGTCTGCTTGTCAACTGCCGGACCTGCGAGGACGCCAGCTCGACCTGCAACGGCCCAATGGATGTGTCGACCCGGCAAAGCGTCTTGGTCGCGTCGTAGAAATCCTCTTCGAAGCGGAGCCGGAGACCATCCACCCGTTCGACAAGATCATGCACTTCCGTCAGGTTTTTGGTCAGCACCACGAAGCCGTTCTTGAACAACTTTTGCGACGAGGCGACGCTGGGGTTGCGCGGCCCCTCGGCCCAGATGAAGTTCTGGGTGGTGAGCCTCTTCTCATTCGCCGAATAGAGGTTGCCCGAGATGTTCGTGACATTCGACAAAAGAGAAATGTCGCCCGTCTCGTGCGGGCCCAGCAGGCCCATCAGGTAGAGGTCCAGGTTGCAGTAAGTCCGCGCCTCCGAGGCGAGCGCAACACGGCGGAACCGGTTGTTTCCGACTTCCTGCCAGTCATAGATGTCATAGTCCATCGGGGAGGCATCATCGTCGAGATTGAGCACCCAATGCCCCCAACCGCCTAACAGATGATCCGTCTTGTTGGGTCCCCCGGCTGTGTCGCGATAGCGTGCGAAACAACCCCAGCGATGCCCTTGTTCCTGGAGCATGACGTAACGCCAGACGGGGAAATGTCCCTGGTTCAGGAACATGATGCCCTGCAGCTTGTTGGTGCCGTAGGACGGCCGGTTGTTGAGGTTTCCGAAACCGATGCCTTGGGTGTCGTTGTGAATGAAGCGGTACCAGGACGAGCCACCCTGAGGTGGCATGCCACTCGCGCTGTCGGTGAAGAAGGTCACGAAGTCGTAGATGTCGGGTTGGATGGTGCGGAATAACTTGTATGCCCGCACGTAGTCCACGACCTGCTGACCGTTAATCGTTTTTACCAGCGAGCCGTCGTCCTCAACCACGCATACGTCGCCGAAAGCCTGTACCTTCCCGTGGAAAGCAATCTCGCCGCTGGCCTCGGCGGTCCATTGCTCGTGCAGGCGTTCCCAGTCGACAAAGGACATGTCGTCGGAGTGCAAGTGGCTCTCCGCGAAGCCAAGCGCCTCCTGGGGCGCGTCCGGTCCGAACGGGGCCACTACGTCGGTTCCCATACCTTGGAACTCCGCCGGAATGAGGTAGTCTTTTTTGACATCGCTCTTGAGTAGCTTCTCTCTCACATAGATGATGAGCGCGACCTCGTCGTGATGGGTCTCACCGCCTTTTCTGCGATGCCCGACACCCACACCGATGACATCGGGATCCTTATAGAAAACCTTTTGCGCGTCTTCGATCAGTGCGATCACATCGGTCTCCACCGGAGGTGGATAGGCGATCTCTTTTTTCTTTGGTGCAGCCATTGTGATTTCTCCCTTAGTCGAAACCCTGAGCAGACATTTGCTGGATTGATTCGTCGGTTCTTTTGCTGGTGCCTCCGCGCCAATGGGGGCACACTCTTTCCGTCCAAGAAATGAACGAAGGACGATCGGTCATCTTCAACCGACCGAACCCGCGGCGAGAAAATCACCGCGTCCCAGTTCGTTTTCAAAGGGGGCGCCCTTTTTCGCGTTTTTCTTCCCGACACCGCGAGCAAAACGAGACGGTTTGATTATTTTTTATCGGCCGTCGAAAGTCCGGCCTCGTATGCCCTCCCTCAGGTGCGTTGATACGCACACACACAATATACGATCCTCTATTTGCAAATTCAAGCATCGATTGTAGAAAGGCAGACATCGGCGCGTGGCGATAATCTCGACCCAGTGCGTGAAAACACGGTCGCCCACCCGAGGATTTTGTGTTACCAGCCGCTCGGTCCGGTTCGTTCGGCCGGATGAGTAGGGAAGAGCTTGCCGGTGCGTGCGTTCGATGCGGGTGAAATTTTCCACCTGACCGCGGCGGGCCACCGCCTGCGCGCCCAATGGATCGGCGGCCCCTCCGCGCCGGGCGCGCGGGCCTTGGTGTTCCTGCACGAGGGCCTGGGCAGCATCCCGCAATGGAAAGGCTTTCCGGAGGCGCTGTGCCGCG
>JAZGDL010000454.1:0-2203 GCA_036477795.1 Phycisphaerae bacterium | reverse complement strand
TCAACGGGCTGCCTTGACAGGGCACTTCTTAAGGGTGTTAGGCCGCGGCAGCCGTCGCTCACTTCATTACCGCTCGTCCAGCAGGCCCGATAGCCAATGAAGGACGTTAAGCAGCAACTGTGGGTTCTGTAACTGTGGGTTCCGCCCAGCCTTTGCCGGGTTGGCCACCATGTCTGGCGTCACGAGAATCCCAGTCTCACCGAAGACCGCGAGACGTCCCCGTCCCACTCGAAGAACACCTCCCTGCGACCACCCTCCGATGTTTTGTCGCGGTGTAGCTTCCGAAAACTCCCACGCAACGTCCGGCAGCAATGAGACAAACAACGAGCCGAGCGTGAGCAAGGATCGACCTTCGGGTGGGAGGCGAAACGCTGATCCCACATAGAGGGCCACCGAGTCGACCCGCTCCGCGAGACCACGACCGTTGGTTACCGGGTGCTCCGCAAGCGTTCCGTCGACCCGCCGAAACACCATGCGCGCGGCCTGCGCCACACTGGGCCCGTCGAACCCCTGTAAGGAACGCCCGTCGACGGCGAAGCCATTGCTGATGTCGATGCCGAACGCGGCGGCCAGCTCCTCAGCGGCGCCGGGCAGCGGCATGTGATCGAACACCAGTAGAAGGGCACCGCCCATGACGACCCATTCGTGGAGAAAAGCGATCTCCTCCTGCGAGAATGCCGAAGGGGTCGGCAGCCTCCACACCTCAGCAAGTTCCGCCTCGGTCGGGGGATAGAAACGGTAGGCGTTCTGCTCGGACTTGGCATTGCTGATGATGGCGATCTGTACGCCGTCGAGCGCCTCGCGGTCGAACCGCCCATGGAGGAGCTCTCGCACGACGTACCCATCGCCCTGCAACCACTTGGCGATGGACGCCCGGTGGCCCGCAAAGGCAGTTAAGGCGTTGTGATGAGCCGCATCAATTAGGACGGACGGACCTGTGCCTGGCGCGTAGGCGGGCTCCTGGGCGACGGCCATCTTCGTGCTGAGGCCCAGCCAAGTCGTGAGAGTAATCGCTAGGGTGATGGTCCTCATGGCTCAACCAGTGCGTACGGTACGGCGCGGCCTAACGTCAGGCATAACCGGCCAGTAAGACGCGCCAGCGTTTTACTGGTCCGAGTTCATGCCTTTGTTAGCCGGCGAACCGTCGGTGGGAGTTTGGCCGAGGGCCGCGAGCTGCTGCGCCAGGGCGTCCATCCGCGATTGCAGTTCCTCTTCAGAGAACCACATTCCCCGGAGCATGACGCCGACTCTCTCGGATGCGTGGGTCACGTCCTCAAGGGGATTCCCCCTCACGAGTATCAAGTCCGCACGAAGACCTGCCGCAATAACTCCGAATTCGTCGGCCCGCCCGAGGAACTCGGCAGGCTTTACCATCGCGGCTCGAAGTGCCTCGTAAGGCGTCAATCCAGCCTGGACCAAGAGGCGGAGCTCGTCATGAACGGCGAATCCGAAGGGCACGAAGGGGTTCGGGCAATCCGTCCCCAGCAGGATGGGCACCCCAGCGTCATGGAGCGCTTTCACCAACGTCAGCCGGCTCGGGAACCCACGGTGGACGACCTGCGCGATCTCCGGAGGCGGCATCCGCCGACGCCAGGACGCCAGGTGCTCCGGATGCATGTACTGCGGGCTTGCACCTTCGAGCCGTTCGTCAAACTCGTCTTGCTCGTACCATGCCCGATCGAAGCTGAACAGAACCGGCGTAATCCAGGTACCCGCCTCCACGGTCGCTTGGACGATCCCTGGGAGTTTTTCCGAATCTAAGTGTGCCCAACCCACGTAATTTGTCCAGGGACCGAAGGGACCTGCGCCATCAGCCATGAGGGCCCGAGCATATCCGTCCAGCTCCTCGATCGACGCCATTCCGGAGAATAGTGCGTGATTGAGGTCGACAGAGTTGGGCACATGTCCAACTACGGAGATGTCTTCCGCCGCGGCCGCTTCGAGCAGCGCGTCGAAGACCTCTAGGCTCAACCCTGGAAGAATCTTGACGAAGTCGTAGCCTTCTCTCTTGTGTTCCGCGACCACTCCCGCGGCGTCTGCGGCGTCAGTAAGGACAATGCTACCTTCAAACCAAGGTGGATCTCCGTCGACGATGGGACCGGACGTGAATAGTGTCGGCCCTAGGAGTTCTCCGGACTCGATCCGTTTTCTCCACCCCGTCGCCGGCGGGTTCCCCCACATGTTGCGCACCGTTGTGACCCCG
>JAZGDL010000453.1:0-19384 GCA_036477795.1 Phycisphaerae bacterium | reverse complement strand
GTGTGTTACGGTCCGCAAGACGAACTCCCGGTGGGCCCCCAGGATGGCGACAAAGCCCAGGACGACCATGATGATCTGTCTGGCCCAGATCGATTTGCGAGCGAGGCGCGGGGCGTGAGCGTCCAGCAAAAAAAGCGGCGCCAGGAAAAACTGCAGCGCGAAGCCCAGCGCACGCACTCGAGCCGAGAGGGCCAGCAGGAGGCCGGCGATCAGGGCCAGGGAAGACCGGTTGGTACTCCAGGATAGGGCCAGGATCAAAGCGCCGAGCGTTATGACGAAGGTGAAGAGACTCTCCGTAAGGATATATCCGTCCATGGCCACCAGATGCGGGCTGGCCGCCGTGAGGACGCCGGCGAGAGTTGCCCAGGGAAGTCCCAACGCCAGCCGGGCGAGCAGGAAGGTGAAGACCGTCGTCAATGTCCCCAGGATGGCCTGAACAATGAGGATATGTTTCTCGAGCTGAGCGGGGGTCTTGGCGTCCAGGAACAACGTGAGGAAAAGAGGGTAGACGGGCGAAAGGTCAGTACGAGACTGGGGTGGTCCGAAGCCCGTCCTAGGCTTCTCTTCCGAGTGGATTCCGAAGATGCGAAGGTTGAGTGCGGCTTTGACATACTTCCCGGCGTCCGCCCGCATGGGACCTTCGACAGCAGACTCGTGCTGATAGAGCAGCCGGACCCCCAGTGCCAGAGACAGCAGGATCAGGAGGCTCACAACGTCACCGGGGTATCGAAAGCGTGTGGCTACTTTAGGACGTCCAGGCAGCGGCCCCCGATTACCCGGGCGGCTGTCGCCTGTTCCGGTTCGCTTTGAGGTGGAAGATCCAGTACTCTTCGAAGTCATCGTTCACATACAGAGGGTCGGGAATGGTCCGTGGCACGCTCTCAGGTCGTTGAACCGACCTATCATACCAAGAGCAAAGCGGTCCTGCCATTGAACACAGCACGTTTTAGGCTTTCTTCCGGGGCAACTGCGCGACAGGGAAGATATCGGTGGCTTCCTCTTGCAGCGCCGGGCCTGGCGGGGTATCGTGGCTAGCGGGCTCCGGCGGAGACGATGAACGTAGTGCAAATCGAGGGCCGTGGAAACGTGCTGAAGCTCATGAACGAGCATCGGGCACGATTGTAGCGAGGTGAACCGAAAGTGTTAGACGCTAAGATTCAGGGTGCTTTCAACAAGCATCTCAACGCAGAGTTTTTCTCATCCTACCTGTATCTTTCGATGTCGGCCTACTTCGAGTCGCAAAGCCTGCGGGGCATGGCCAAATGGATGAGGATGCAGGCCCGGGAGGAGAACGTGCACGCGATGAAGTTCTTTAACTTCATCATAGAGCGGAAAGGCACGATCGCGTTGACGCAGATCGACGCGCCGCCGCTCGAGTGGAGTTCGCCCGCCGCGGCGGTGCAGGCGGCATACGAGCACGAGTGCGAAATCACCGGACTGATCAACGACCTGGTGAATCTGGCGGTCAGCGCCAAGGATCACGCGACGAACGCCTTCTTGCAGTGGTTCGTAACGGAGCAGGTCGAGGAGGAGTCTTCTGTTCAGGAGATCGTAGAGAGGCTCCGGCTCGTCGGCGACAGCGGCCCCGCGCTGCTAATGGTAGACCGGGAACTGGGCGGCCGTACCTCCTGAGACCACCGCCGCTATCAAAAAAGAACGGAGCGGGAGGGATTCGAACCCTCGGTACGGTAACCCGCACACCGCATTTCCAGTGCGGCCCCTTCAGCCACTCGGACACCGCTCCTTTATTATCTGTAAATCATTTAGTAACAAGTACTTAACGCCTAATCGGCCCCTCTTCAAAAAAAGGCCTTGACCTAAACCATACTGCCAGTCATCGGCTGTGCTTTGTCTCGATCGGGCAGTCGAAAGGCAACCGAATGGCAAGACCGCGCTCCTATGTTCAGGACCCCAAAGGCAAAACCGTCGACGGACTCTCTTTTCACAAGGCGTCAAGCAGATACTACTCCATCAATAAGGACGGTCAACGCAAATACTGGGGCCGGGACAAGGACGCAGCGATTGAGCGGCACCGCGCCAGCCTCAACCCGCGGCCGCTCCGGAAAATGACCGACGAAGAGGCAGTAGATGAACTCTGCTGGGCCGGGCTTGACGAGGATGACATCAACCCCGAACTCATCCAGATGGCCAAGCGCGGTCGCTTCTTCTTCAGCGACGATTGGATCGACGCCAATCCCGACCAACCCTTGGCGATCTTCGCCAACAGCGGCAAGATGCCGCGGCGGCCAAGACCCGAGCCTAAACCTGAGGTCAACCCTGACGGCGTCCGGCTGCTGACTCAGGTCGGGCCGCAGTGGAAATCCGACAAGCAAGCTTCGCCAAAGCCTCCTAAGGATAGGACGATCCGTGACTATCTCCACGATGGGCAAGAGTTCGGAACCAGCGCCCGCCGGCAGAGCCTTCTTGACATAGCCGGCGTCAACAAGGCTTTCATGCAAATCCTTCCACGAGACACATCGTACAAATGGCACTGCCCTGGCAATCTATCGCCTGGTTTGGAACCGGAGACCCCGCTGCTATGCGATTCCGGCCACACAGCAACCGGGCGTGACGGCCGCATTAACCGGGTAGCCGGCAAAGTTAGCTGCACTGCGCTACTCGTTCGCAAAACGCGGATCGGAACCCGGCTACGGCGATCTCCGCGGGGCTCTGGCAGCCGGGCGATCGTTTCCGAGCATTTCCAGAGTGCCAAGCAGAACAAGATTTGCAAATTTCTTAAAAAACACTTGACACTCCGACGGCTGGTCCGATATTCCCAAGATTGCGTAGTCGTTTCGGCGGGCGCGGCAGTCAGACGAGGGTTGAAGGAGCGACCTTTCTGAGCGTCAACCAGGGATCGGAATTGCTCGCATCTCGCCGGAAGAATCTTCCTCGCACGTTTCGCTAAGGCTCGTCGCGTTTTGTTGGCTGCCCTTCGGAAGAGGGAGGAAGCGCGAGATGGAAAACACCGAGAGCGTTGCGATAGGCGCGGTTGCACTGATTGGCGGGCCTGCCAGCCCGCTGCCTGCGGTGGACCTCTCGCGTGTAACTATGATGGAAAGCGCCCGTGTCGCTGACAGCGAGCCAGGACGCTTGCACCCTCCGCGGATATCAGCCGCACGGCAGTCACGTTCCTGGAGGACAACTCAAAAGCCGGCTTGCGATCTTGGACGCCACACGCTTTGCTTCATGATTGACGTATCTGCGGCGCGTCCCGGTCAGCGTTCGCGAGCGTCGCTATTCCTGTCCTGTGTGCGCCGAAAGGAGGCCCGTTGTGAAAAAGTGCGTTGCCTGTTTCGTGTTAGTTCTGGCAGGGCTTGGAGCGCTGCGAGTCGCCATGGGCGGGGCAGGCGTGGCCCTACCCCGCGCACTGGTGGTCAGTGACCTGGGGACCGGACAAAAGACTACCGTTGCCCGGATGGAGGCCCACGGTTGGACGGTGGGAACGATCACCGCGTTGGAGCTGCTCGAAGCCAGCGGATCGGAACTTCGAGCTCAGTGGGGCGTGATCTGGATCCTTCCGGGGTCCGACTATGATCTGATTCGACCCCTTGTCGAATCCGGCGGCGCGGGCGGCCCCTTGGAGGCTTTCCTCGAAGCTGGGGGGGTGGTCGTCATGGTCGGTTTGGGGGACACGCAGTTTCGCATTGATTTGGCCCCCGGCGGCCTGGACAGCGAAAGCCAGGAGAATGCCGGTCCCACGACGATTGCCGAGCCGAATCATCCCTTCATTGCGGGTTCGAAACTCGGTGGGACAGACCTGACGTCCGCAGATCTCGACCCCAACGGGACCGGTGGGGATGGTTGCCTGCTGAACCCTCCTCCCGACAGCAACGTGGTCGACATCGCGGTGAACTCATACGGTACAAACCTCTGCGAATACCAGTTGGGAACCGGACGCGTCCTGGTCAGCCGGTTGGACCTGTTGAGCGAAGCGTGCCTGGAGAACCTGTTGCTCTACCTTGAGCAAATTGTTAAGCCCTGAGTCCGGGTACGGGATCAGACGTGTCCACTGAGCTAACCGGAATTGTTGGCAAGGAACGATACGAACGTAGCCCGCTGGTTTTCGCGGCGTTGTGCGCAGGAGACTAACAGATGAAGTACTTCAAGACCGGCGTCCTGGCGATCTTCGGGGTGATTCTGAGTGTTGGGCTACCGGTGGCGAACGCCCAGCCATCTGTCTTGATTGTCGTATCGGATAGTGGCCCCCCTACATCCGAACTTCTCTCTACGGGGATGTTCTCCACAGTAGACGTTTTCTTTTCGTCGAGCGGAACCCCTTCCCTAGCAACGCTGGCCTCCTTCGACCGGGTGTTGGCCTATACTAACTTCACCCCGGCCAACGCGGTGGCTTTGGGTGATGTACTTGCTGATTATGTGGATGCGGGTGGGCAACTTGTGCTGGCCACGTATGCCTTTAGTAGCCCCTGGGCGATCTCAGGGCGGGTTATGACTAGTGGATACTCCCCACTCGTGAACGTAGGGGTGAACGGGAATGTCGGCGGAGTTCTTGTTGCCACCCAGCCGAACGATGCTGTGTTCTTCGAGGTTAATCTGGGAGCGCTATCGTATTTCCACAACTCCAACTTTGCCCATCCCGGTCTTGATGCGGGGGCTGCCTTGTTAGCTACCGATGGGGCTGGACGCAACATGATCGCCCGAAGTGCTAGTGGCCTGGTGATAGGTTTGAACCTTTTCCCCCGTGGAGGGAATTGGGGAGGGAACAACGCCGAGCTTTACCAGCTCGTAGCCAACGCGGTTCTGGGGGACGCCGATCCCGACGGGGACGGCATCGACATCCCCGCCGACAACTGCCCCACCGTGGCCAACCCAGCCCAGCAAGATGGTGACGCGGACGGTGTCGGTGACGCATGCGATAATTGCCCAAGTATCCCAAACCCCGACCAAACCGAGACGGCCGCTTGTATTTCACTTGTGGACCAAGGTTCATGCTTCGCGGCACAGTTCGACCTGATCGGCGAAAACCTGAGTGGGGAGGTAACGGTCAACCAGGGTACGTTTACACCGATCACCATTACGTTTGATGGCGGGTCTGGTAACCCACTCAGCTATACCGAGTCCGGGATGACCGTGACGTCACGCTATCCCTCCGGTCCCCACCTGCACTTCTCGGGCGGGACTATCTGGAACCACTCCGGGTGCTGCTCCACCCCGTATGAGTTCGATTTCGCAGCAGCCCCGTTCACCGTGGTGAGTCTTGATGTCTTATCGTTTGGTGGGCCGGGCAGCTTTACTTCATCGTCCGGAGCTGTCGTCAACGTGACCGGTACCGGCACACTTACGTTTCCCGTCTCGGGCTGGACGGGAATCACGTCATTCAGGTGGGACCAGTTCAGCGGAAGTACGTTCATCGATAATCTTGTCGTGGAAGTTGGGACGTCGACCCCGGTTTCGGTCACCCCGTACTTCGATTCGCAACTGCCCGAGACGATCGACATCTCGTCGCTGGCCGACGGAGATTACACGCTTTGCGTTTCCGCGACGGACGCTCCCGCCACCATAGATTCGATTCGCTTCGATATCCTGAACACTCTGTGCTCGCGCCCAGGGACGTACGAGTTCTTCCTCAACGGTGTCTCGCTGGGGACGGCGCCCGCTGACCCAACCAACAGTTGTACGTGTGCTCCCCAACTTCAGACGTTCACGGTCACCAACGCGGGGGGCCTGCTTACCTCGGCCTGGAATCCATCCGGGACCAACACCTTGAGCTTCACCTTGGCAGGAAACACCCTACTTTCCTGGGTCCGCGCCGAAGTCCAGTCAGGATCGGTAAGCACAACCGCGTGCATCTTCGACTTTGGCGGCGGCAGTTGCGACGTGCTCAACCTGTGCAGCGCGGGTCGAATTCAGGATCAGGGTGGGGCGAGCGGGTCGACGGACGCGATCTTCGATACCAACGTCGACTGCGTCGACTTCACCAAGCAGGGGGAAGACAGGATTGCAATTAACGTTCCGTGCGAGCTGGATCCCGACGACGACGGGGTCGATGACCCCATTGACAACTGCCCCGACACGCCGAATCCGAACCAGACCGACCGCGACGCCGACGGCGTCGGCGATGTCTGCGACAACTGCCCGCTCACTCCGAACCCTGGACAAGGGGATAGCGATGGTGACGGCCTGGGCGACTGCTGCGAACCCGACCAGCCGGACTGCAACGGGAACGGCGTCCCCGACGGTTGCGACATCACGGAAGGCACCAGTGGAGATTGCAACAGCAACAACGTTCCCGACGAGTGCGACATCAGCAGTGGTACAAGTCAGGACTGCAACGGTAACGGTATTCCCGACGATTGCGACATTGCGGATGGCACCAGCCAGGACTGCAACAGTAACGGTATTCCCGACGATTGCGACATTGCGAATGGCACCAGCCAGGACTGCAACGGCAACGGCATCCCCGACGAGTGTGATATAGCCAGCGGCGTCAGCGTTGATTGCCAGCCCAACGGCATCCCGGACAACTGCGACATCGACCTTGGGAACAGCCAGGACTGCAACGCCAACGGCGTTCCCGACGAATGTGATATCGCCAGTGGAGCAAGCGATGACTGTCAGCCGAACGGCATTCCCGACGATTGCGAGTGGGCGGCGTTATTAAATCAGGCCGGACAGAGCGGCATCGCAGCTTTAGTGAACTCATCGCAATGTCAGTTGCCGGATCAGCAGGAGCACGGCGGCGCGTTCATGGTGTCCATCGACTTAGAGGCCGGGACCACCGCGGCCGACAGCTTCACATCCGCAGAAGCGACCACAATCACCGGCGTGACTTGGTGGGGCACATATCAGGACGAGTGTGGTGAGCCTTGCGACGCAATGGACGATTTCGTGGTGACCTTCTACGTCAGCGACGGCGGGCCGGCGAGTGTCGTTGTGGCGACGTACGACGCCGGCGGTGCCGTTACACGCTCAGCGACGGGCCAGACCATTCCGTTCGGCGAGGGCTTCGCCGAGTTCGAGTACTCGTTCGACCTCGTCCCGCCGTTCAGCGCGGGAGCGGGTGAGCGATTCTGGGTCGAAATGCGCAACAACACGGGCGCTTCGTGCACGTGGTGGTGGGAGACAGCCCCGGAGGGAACTAACGGCAACGGTACGTCGCTGTACGACGCGGAGGGCGACGGGTACGACGATGATGACCTGGCTCCCTACGACTTGGCCTTCTGCGTGAACGGGTTGCCAGCCGCTGAAGACTGCAACGCCAACGGTGTCCCTGACAGCCAGGACATCTTCGACGGAATCAGCCAGGACTGCCAGCCCAACGGAACCCCCGACGAGTGCGAGGACGACGGCAACTTCAACGGCATCCCCGACACCTGCGACATTGTCAGCGGGACCAGCAAGGACCTCAACTTCAACGGTCTGCCCGACGAGGCGGATTGCCTCACCACGCCGGGCGACCTGGATGGCGACTGTGACGTCGACCGCGACGACCTGGCCGCGTTTACGGCCTGCATGGGAACGAGCGGAGCCGACATTCTCGCGGGATGCGTCTGTGCGGACTTCGATAGGAACGGAACCGTCGATATGACGGACTATCTGGCCTTCTCGGGCGTCGCCGGCCAACCCGTCGTGGGATGCAGGGTGAGGCCGGCGGATGCCTGCCCCGATTCATGGACGACGGCGGTGGGCGGAGGAGCGCTAGCGGGCGTCGGCGGAGGGGTCGCGGGCGTCGGTGCAAACGAGACTTTCTACGACTTCGGTCTGCACGGCCCGATACCGGCTGGATTCTTCGCCGAAGGTTCCGACCCGTTCGGCGAGATCGTGGCCTTCGTAGGGACCCCGGTCGATCCTAGCGGCGTGTACGGTGACATGGACACGCTAATAGAGCATGGTTTGGTGACCTTTGACCCCGAGACCGGCGAGGCGCAAACGACCCTCGACATCATTGCGCTGGATCTGATGTCGAAGGACCCGATCACAGTCACCCACGCTGGCGGAAACCCGGAGCAATGGATCGTTGTGGCCGGTCTGTCCCCGCACTTTCCACCTTCGGGGGAGCTTACCGCCACGCTCGACGATCCCGATGCGAATTCCGGCACGTACGACGCAACCGTGTTCGTTCAGCCGGCGTTCCTGTTCGTCAACCTCCAGGACCTGGTCGATCATGTACTGCCCGAGTGTGTTGCGGTCCGGGTGCTGGACACCGGTGAGCCGTCCGGTGCTTCCGCTCGTATGGGCGAGGGCGGTTCCGTAAGTGCCGGAATGCCGCCCATCACGTTGAGTTTCACGGGTCAGCCGTTTGTCCGTGTCGCTGACCCCAGCATTATCGAGCAGCTAAGCGTACCGGCGTGCGCCCAGGGCAACTTCGTCCCAGGTGTCATTGAGTTCGGTGGCGGCGGGGCGCTCGCTGCCGCCGTGGGCGGACAGCAGCTCACCTGCACCAGCCACATCACGGCGGGTGAGGCACATTTCTTCTGCCCGCCTGAATGCCAGGGCGAAGACGTCTGCAAGTACTCGGCCGTCGGCAGTCCGACGCCCCTCGGGGCGTGCAGCAACCTGCCTACCTTCCCGCAGGCGGTCCTCGGCCAGCCCTGTCCTAACGGCGTGGGCCAGTGCCGGGCGAACGTCGTCAAACATAAGCCTTGCCCGGGCGGCGGATCGGCCTTCCAGACCTATGGCAGCCCCTCTTGCGTCTCGCGCGAGTCGCTCTGCAAGGGCGCCTGCTGCAACAACCAGGCCAACTGCGCCCTAAGCACCGCCGCACTGTGTGACGGCACCTACATCGGCGACGACACGCGCTGTGGTTCGATCACATGCCCCAAGGGGGCCTGTTGCCACGACGACGGCACCTGCAACGACAAGGCCCCAACCGCCTGCAACGCCCCAGGCGACACCTACCAGGGCGACGGAACGACCTGCGCGAACTTTGAGCCGGCGATTACTGGCCAACCGCAGGACACCGATGTGTGCGTCGGCGATGACGCCACCTTCACAATCGCCGCAACGGCTAGCAGTGGAGCCCTGCACTACCAGTGGAAGAAGGACGGCACCGACGTCGGCACCGACAGCCCGACACTGACGTTTACCAACCTTCAGGATTCGGACAACGGCGCCCAAATCACGTGCGAAGTGAAGGACGATTGCGGCACGGTCACCAGCAACACCGCTACGCTGGGCGTTTTTGGGGATGCGACGTGCCCCGACTGCGCCACCGCAACCGTGAGTACATTAGCGGCAGTAGAGGTGGCGCTCGCAACTCCTTGCGGCGCCGGGCAGTGCGGGGTTACCATCGCGCCGGGAGCGGGGACGCAGGTCTTGGTCATCCAAACGTGCATAGACGACGGGCCATGCCACATCGAATTCCGTGTGACCGCCGACCGTGATATGGAAGCTGATCCTTGTCCTGGGGCGGTGACAGAAATTACCGGCGGAGGTGATCCCGATGTTACTGCTGCGAACTTCTGTGGGCTGGTGGACGGCTTTTGGAACGGAGGGAATGGCGACGGTGGCGGAGACTGTTTCGTGCTTGGCGGAACCGCGTACGGGCAACCCGCTTGCACGGAGCTTCATGAGGATGTGCACGTAGCCGAGTACGTACCGTTCCTCAACGCTGAACTGGCTGTCTTGCTCACGCGCCCCTCGATAGCGCCCATCCCGATGGATGGTAACCCGCCCAGCCAATCGTGCGCTCAGGCGGAAGCTGCCCGGACAGCGGCGATCACTGCGGATGTCAACACCGCATACGCGAATGCAACCACCGCTTGGGTTGCGCAAGGCCACTCAACAGGGGCCCCATATGCTGCTGAATTCCCGTGCGCTACAAATGTTGCGAACTCCATTTGCCAATGGGCCGAGGACCAAGCTACCATCGACGTTGATACGTGCGCAACCTGTCAGAATGGTGCCCTTGGCGTGGCTTATACGGACATTTGCGGCGATAATGCACTTAACGACCCGACGGAGACATGTGATGGGACGGACGATGCGGGCTGTCCAGGCGCGTGCCGAGCGGACTGCACTTGCCCGCCGTAATAGATTGCGGGAATAAGGTTCTGAGTCAGATGACGGATGAGCGTAACGGAACGTATGGTACACCCTGGGCACCCGAGTCCCGAGTGCCCTTCACCCGCCTCCTAGACAAATGCTCGCTTCCGAGGGTCTTGGAGGGGAGCCTGCTGAATGATTGGGAGTGTTACGATGTGTAGGACAGTTTTCGCGGTCTGCAAACGAGTACTGGTTTCTAGATCGTATCTAGGTGGGGTCATTCCCGTTCTCCTCTTGTTCACGGTGGGATTCCCAGTACTGAATGCGCAAGCTGATATCCGGGTCCCTCCGTTGCACAAGCGACTGGAATCCCTCGGGTACCCGTCTGACACGCTGATGCAGATCGAAACAGCTCTGGGAGCGAGCGACCACACCGTCCGTAAGCTGGCGGTTCTGTTGCTCGCGGAGCGCTACGGAGAGCGCTCAGTTCCAAGAATCAAGCAAATGCTCGGTGATGAACATCTTCAGGTTCGTATTGCAACAGCGCGAGAACTTCGAAAGCTTGGAGACGAAGGCGGGTTGGATCAAATGCGCGTAGATTGGCAAAGTCTGCTTCGCCCTGGAGGACAGGAGCCCCACGATGCTTTGTTCCAAGAAGCTAATGCCGCCCCGCTTGCCGACTTAATGGACATTTCTCTCGTTCTCGCGGAGTCTGGCGACAATCGCGGGTATAGACTTGCCGAACTAACTGCCCTCAACGGGGCGCTCGAAGCGCAGCGTTATCGAGCGATTTGGGTGTTGACGGAAATCGCACGTACCAGCCGGGAACGACTTGCCCAACATGGTCTGAATCCGGGTGCAGTCCTTGAGAAAGTCGCGGGATCGGAGAGAAGTGACTTGGTTCAAAAACAGCTTCTCGGCGCAATGTCTAGGTTCAGTAAGGAGTTGGATCCAGCTTTGCTTGCCAGAGTAATTCGGGCCCTGGCGAGTTCGCCGCACGCGTCAGAAGAGTTGCGTAACAGGGCCCGCGAACTGGAGAAGGACCTTCCGGGACCACCCGTAGAGGAAAAGACGGATAGCGATTAGTCGCGCTGCAGGCCGGAGCGAGAAGCGGGATCCTGAGGGGCATTTGGGCAGATTCGAGGCGAAAACCATGATCAACTGGACGAAACGATTCGTTGGCGTATTGGCTATCGCGACACTCATTTGTTCGACGGCCATGGCGACTGACCTCAACGTGAGCGTCACCAGTGGCGGGAGCGACACGATAACCGTGGTGCCTTGTGGCGGGACGCTGGCGTACGAAGTGCGCGGCGTTCTGACCGACAGCGGTAACCTGGGACTGGCGGGGTTTGTGTTCGATCTTACGTTCAGCGGTGGGTCGCTGGACCCCGCGGATGCGCCGAGCGCCGATCCAATGCTGAGCTTCGATCGACCGGCCGGGATGACTGCTGCCGGCGGGTTTGGAGGCACGGTCGTTGATGGCCGATTGGTCCACGTGGGCGGTGCGCAGAACACGCCCAACAACACGGCGGATAACGCGCCCTTCCCGATCGGAACCGTCATAACCGGTGTCGCTCACACGGAGGAAGTGCTCGTCACGGGTTTGCTTACGGCTCCCATCGAGCCGGGCACTTACACGCTGACGCTTTCCAACCTTGGGGCGACCGTGATTGTGGGAGACGACCAGGCGACCGGTTTCTGGGTGGTCGAGCCGCCCGGCGTCGGTTCGATCGGCAACCTGACGGTCGTGGTTCCGCCGGCTGAGCCGCCGGCAACGGCATCAAACGATGGGCCAGCGTGCGAGGGCGAGAACGTGACGCTGCTGGGCGGGCCGGACGGCATGGCCGGGTATTCGTGGACCGGCCCGGGAGGATTCACCTCGACGCAGCAGAACCCGGTGATCTCGCCTCCGATACCCGGGATCTATACCCTGACGGTTACCGACTCAAACGATTGCATCGACAGGACCAGGACCACCGTGGCCCTGCTGCCCGGCCCGTGCGATCCGTTCGTGGACTGCAATAACAACGGTGTCCATGACGGGTGCGAGGCCGACACCGACGAGGACGGCCTCATCGACGGGTGCGACAACTGCCCGAACGATCCAAACCCGAATCAGGAGGACGGCGACGGAGACGGGATAGGTGACGCGTGCGAGAACGACCCGCCGGAGTGCGCCCCCAGTGGGCCGTACAGTGCAGAGTGTGCAGGCGCAACGACGACGGTTCAGCTCGACGGGAGCGGATCGAGTGATCCCAATCCCGGCGACACGCTGACCTTTGCGTGGACGACGGATTGCCCGGGCGGCAGCTTCGATGACCCCAACAGCCCGACACCTCTATTGACGGTGAGTTCGGTGGCTCCATGTCCGCTGGTATGCAACGTGACGCTGACCGTCACTGACAACAGAGACGCGTCCGACACATGCTCGACGACGGTAACCATCAACGACACGACGGCTCCGGTGCTGAGCGTCGACACCACCCCGATTACGGTTACGGATGTCGATTGCTCAGGCGATGAGGCGGTAACGTTGCCGACGGCGACGGCTACGGACATTTGCGGCGCGGCGACGGTGACCAATGACGCCCCGGTGACGTTCCCGGCCGACACCACCACGACGGTTACGTTCACGGCCACCGACGCCTGTGGCAACACCAGCAGCACTGCGGCGGTCGATGTAACCGTACTCTTCGGCGCGGACATCTGGGTCGAGGCGGCCAGACACACGGTCGGATCGGGCTCGCATCCAGGCTCGTCCAAGGATCCGCTGGTCGGCATCGACGTCTGTGCCTACGACAAGTCCGACGGTAGTTGCGCCCGCGTTACCTGCGGCGGCATCTCGCACCGGGAGTATGAGTGCATCGCCACCACCTGTACGGCCGTCAACTGTTGCACGACGGATGCCAACGGCGAGTGCACGATCAACCTTCCACCGGGCGATTACATTGTGATCTCCAACGATGCGACCAAGACCGTTCTGCCCGATCCGCTCGGCGTAAGTGCCAGCGACCTGCTCTGCGGGGAGTTGATGCGGAAGCATCTGCAACAGATCGTCACACTGCGCGGAAGGACAGTTCCCGGCAAGACGACCCGCCGGGGCGGCTCGGAGCTACTGATCATCGAGCCCGAGTTCATCGTCTGGGACGCCGCGGAGCAGCTCTATCCGTTCGTTTTCGAGGCCACCGGGGGCTGGGGCGTGAACACTACCCTGGCACCCCCGCGGGGATTTGTGGCCGATGTCGATTCTCTGTCGGCTACCGTCATCAATGAGATCGAGGCGATGCAATTTACGATCACCGAAATCGGCAGCCACCTGGAGCCGACCCGGACGACGTTCGACCTGTTCCACCTGGGTGGGCGTTCCATCGTACAAAGTCACGTGGACATCTTGCTGACAGTGGGATATGCCGTATCTCGCGGCTACAATGTAGATGAGTTGCGGCACCGAGGGCTGATTTACGCTGAGGATCAGGCGGCAGGAGCAGGGATCAAAGAACTGCGGGGGACACGACGACGACGCTAGCTTCGCGAAGCTGATAGCACCCACGGCACGCGGTAAGATATCGTCACGAGCGCCCCGGCGGCTTCGGTCAGCGGGGCGCTCGTTGTATGTGGCTAGCCCGAGCCCTTGGGGGAGTAAGATTGAACCGGATCATGCCTCTTGATATGCGGGTTCACTTGGGTTATACATGGCACATGGGCGAACTCCTGTTGCGCTAGCTCAGCCCAAGTCCACATGAGCAGGAAAGGGGAAGGACCTGATGCGCGCCGGAAGAAGGTTCGACGGCTTCATCTTGGTGACCGTTCTTATGTCAGCTTGCGCGCGCGACGCGGCTGCCCAGAGGTTGGGTGCGAGGGGCCCCGCGACGGAAGCGCAACGCCGTGCCGTCCGAGTGGAGACCGGGCTTGGACCTGCACCGATTTTCAGTCATAAGGGTCCCGGCGCCGACTTTGATGTGACCGGTTCCGCGACTCGCATCTTTACATTCCCGGGCGTGCCACCCGCTGCAGTTCCGTTCTTCACCCTGACCGCGCCGGTGATTCCCGTCGGCGGAATTGAGGTGAAAACATATATCCTGTGGAACTGGCTTCTGGACGGCGCCCCACCAGCCGTGTCCACAATTATGGTCGACAACTTGGATGGTGGCGGTCTCGTTCCCGTGGTAGGAGATCTCACCGGTTCCGGAACGATCGATCTGTGTTGGCTTAAGCAGGGAGGAGCGTCTTACCTTGCTGATGTCACTGGTCTTGGCATCGTGGCGTTTGGTGCTGCGAATAACATCTCCGGAGCCACCGATAAGCCAGTGGGCGCAGATCCTGCCGCGTTGGGCGAAGGATTGACGATTCTTGTGGTATATGAGATCGCCGGTAGACCCGCTCGTAGCGTTGACGTGTATGCAGGCTACGCATCCACCGAATCAGACATCGTCGGCAGGGCCACGGTGCTTCTCACGTTCTCGGAAGCGTATACCGGCGGGAATCTGCATTTCTTCATCAACGGGCTTGACGGCCAACTGGATGAGGGTCCCGGCAGTCCACGTTTCCTCGACGAATTCTTCATCAACGGCATCCCCGCACCGGCGGTCGCTGGTGGTGTACCCGGTGATGCATGGCAGGGGCTGCTGTTTGCGGCTCCGCCTGCGCCAGGCCCTCCTCCGGTGGCCAACTGGTTGTACGATCACACCGAGGGTGAGATTTCATCTTTTGTAGCATCCCCTGCGCTTGACGTCCTTGTTGAAACGATTACCCCCCTCTCGGGCGATTGTATCGGACACTCGCTAGCTGCGGTTTCGTTTCCGCTCCACCCCATTCCGA
The DNA here is from genome assembly GCA_036477795.1 of Phycisphaerae bacterium. Lineage (GTDB taxonomy): Bacteria > Planctomycetota > Phycisphaerae > UBA1845 > UBA1845 > JAZGDL01. The sequence continues at coordinate 4,618 of JAZGDL010000453.1, read as the reverse complement.
CGGTCTCCGAGTGGGGCCTCATCGCGATGACCCTACTTCTGCTGATAGCGGGGACGGTGGTAATTTTACGCCGTGGAACGACTCTGCCGACTCAATGACCGGAACACCGCGACATCCAACTCCGCTTCGCCACACGGCTTGCACGGCCCGGCACTAACCGACAAAAAGCTCGACAAGCCAATCCGTCAGGTTGCAGTCCTTGCAGCCCGGATGACGCCGCGGCGGGGCGGGGCGGTCATGTTCCGCGCGGACCCGCGCAAGAAGCGGGCTGAGCATATCGGCGTTCAACTGGACATTGATCACGTGTGCCGAAAAGCCCATGTCGAAACCGTACTCGCAACATTGCCCTTCGAAGCAAGTCTGGCCATCGCTCATCGGCTCCATGTAGATGAGCGCGAGGCCGGTGACCGGGGCAAAACCACAGTGTTCGCCAATCGCGGCGTAGGCGTTGAGCTGAACCTCGTACATGGGTAGCAGCTCGTCCTGGGCTCCTGAGAACTTGGCCGTCTTGTAATCGACGATCACGAACGAGCCGTCGTCACGCACAAGGATCCCATCAGCAGCGCCGGTGAGCAGGACGCCGTGGTCCTCGTTCAACATATTGAACTTCGAAAAGTGCGGCGGCTCTCGGTATCCGACGATTGTGCCGAGCGGGTCGAGCCACGCCGGCGGCGCGCCGTGTTCGTCGAACCACGTGTGAACAACGCGTTTGGTGAAACCATCGATGCTGCTGAAAATGCCAGGAAAGATCTGGTAGGGCAACTTGTGGCCAAGGTGAAGCTTCAACCAGTTGCACCGCGGACAAGAGCCGGGCAACGCCAGCGCGCCAAGATTCTTAGCCGAAATGCGAATAGGGTCATTCATGTTGCCTTTCCCTTCGGTGATCGTGGCCTACGATTGGTCGTCCTCCGCGCCGGAGCGATCAAAGCCCAGCCGTCGCAGAAACTTCTTCCATTCATTTTTCTCGAAGCCAAACCTCAGGCGATCGGCTTCGTTCGCGTCGTTGTCATCAATGGAGTTCCGTACGCCGCTGGGCAGCGCCGGTGACCGCGGCGTGGCGGAGCACGTTTCCATCAGGCGATCAAAGTTGCGGAAGATGTTGGCCAGGATATCCGTGCTGCACGGTTTCACGGTCATTTTTGCCTTCGACCGGCGGCGGTTGGTCGTGTCGACGAGGGCGACGGAGGCCAGAATGTATCCGAATAGAAGCGTCGGCAGCTTGATGGGAACGCAGCCCGTACCACCACATGAACAACGCAGCGGATAGATCAACTCGATCTCGTCCCCATGCCAGTTCAACTGTGGAAACAGCAAAGTGAAAGTCCCGTCCGATCGGCCACACCGCGCGCATGCCTTCGGCGGGACGAAACTGCCGACGATGTAGTCAGGAAGGATCATCCTTGAAACAGCCATCGATCTTCTCCAAACGCTACGCGGCTGCGGACGCGCTCCCGCGAAGCGCGTTCTCGATTACTAGCAAGGCGTCGTTGATTTCGCGCTGAAGTTTGTCGGCTGCCTGGTGCACCGCATCAGCATTCTTGTGAATGTCAGAGCTTTTGGCCTTGATCGTGCGGACGCGGCGTACGGCCGTCCGGATGCGATCGACCTCGCAGCGGATCGAATCCGTGTCAGTCTCGGGACGAGCATCGAAAAGCGCCTGAATCCGAGTCTGGACGATGGCGAAACGCAACGCAGTCACGAGGTGGTCGGCGATGCACGCGATGAACGGTCCCGAAGCGCACGTTCCCTCCGACCAATCACCGATTTCCTTGGCGAGGCCACCCTGCGTCTTCGCGACGTAAATGCCGAAATGACCGTCGCGAATCTTCATCGCCTCCGCCATGTGGTCGGCGATTCGTTTGCGCCCTCGGGCGGTAGCGTCATTCCGCGCCTCAACGACGATGACGAAATCTTCAACGGGCAACGTGCTGTCGTTCACCGTGACCAGGATGTCGCCGGGTTTGCGGTCGCCACCAACGTGGTCGACCGCGGCGCCGGCGAACCGGCTCCAGCACTGAATTGTCGGCAGCAGTTCCTCTTCAAAGACCTCACCTTTTTCAATCGTGTCCGCCAAGGCGGCTTCGGCCGCATCCTGCGTTCGGATTTCCTTGGCGAGGCGGTCGATCTCCTCCCCAAGCGGTTTGAGTTCGGCGTCGAGTACCTTCTTGAGCACCGCGGCGATCGCGCCGTCGTCGCCGGCCACCTTTGCCACAGCGCCTTCCAGACTCTTTTGAACCGAGTTCTCCCGGTCGGGATCGAGCAGCCCGGCGATCTTACCGAGGGCCTTGCCCAGCGTGCTGTCCGTTCGGCCTGGGTCGAGATCCCTGGCCAACAGCTCGTTCACAGCGGCGAGCCTGTCCTTCAGGACTTTTTCGGTGGTGCCGATCAACGCAGCGACCGGCGCCAAGACCTGGCCCTCCTTGGTGCCCATGTACTTTTTCAGTTCATCCGCCAAGTTGGCCGGGATCTTTTGTATTTGCCCCAGAACGACGTGGACTTGGTTCTGGAGTTGCCGTTTCACGAAGTCCATATCCCGACCGGCCGTGGCCCGCTCCAGGCACGAAACGCCTACCTCGACCGCGGCGATGAATCGCTCGACGATCTCGGCATCCGGCGCCCGCGAAAGGAAGGAAGCCACGTCGCCCGAGTCGATCACGAGTCCGTCCACGTGCACTTTCTGATCAGACCCAATCCGGACGGCCTGTGCGTCCGGCGATACCGTATTCCTTGATTTCATTTTTGCTCTCCCTGTCTTCAACTATGGACCGGCCTCATCGTCATCCGCTCGCTGCGCGGCCGACTCCGGCGTCGGGGCCGCGAACTCCGGCAGAAAATCCGCGCCCTTCACCAGCAGAATCGCTTGACCAACGATCGTGACAGAATTCCACGGGGTGCGTTTGCAATTCGGGCATGACAGCCGCCCCAAGCGTGGCACGAGAAAGGTTGGGCTTACCATCGCCGCGGGTCCAGTCATCACGGGCCGATGAGAATCTCGGCGTGGGCGATGAGATCACACAGGTCAAGGCCGAGCTCATCCTGGACGAATTCGAGCGACCCGGTCAGCCTGTTCTCAGTCACAGCGGTGGCCCGGCCGTTAGATTCCACACCGCGCACCGCTTCGATCAGTTCCCTTCGATATAGGCGGCGGCGCCTGAGGCCGTGGTATGCTTGATTGCCGATCCCGGCGAGCCGTGGTGAAGTGCCCACCAGGCGAACCCGGTCCCGCTTCACCGGCACCACGGCTACGCCCAGCGCCGAGAGACGACGGTACGGCGCCTGCGCCAACTCGGGCGCGCCCGCGAGGGACGCCAGTTCGGCCAGCGGCACCTCCGCCCGTCTAGCTGCCGACGCCATCAGCGGCGCGGCAGGATCATGCTTGGACACCCAGACCGTCTCGCGGTCCGGCGGGACGCTCACGGGCGACGAGCTGACCCTCCCCTGCGCACGGAGCCGGGCGAAAACCCGGCCGACTGCCTGCCGCGTCATACGCCGCGCGCCGGGGGAGATCTTTTTGAGGTAGTCGCGTGGACGGATCAGTTTTCTACGTTTCATAACCAGAACTCCTTCAACCAAAGGGCTGAGGCGACGCCGCCCCGAGCCTGTCTGGGCTATCATAGAGCAACGCAGAGTAATTGTCAAGAAGTTTTTTAGTCATTTCGCCCTAGTTTCTATCGATATAGAATGGCGGCCATGGAAATATCCGGATCCACCATCAAGGCGTACCGCGAGCACCTGCGCCTCAGCCAGAGGGACCTCGCCGAGATCCTTGGCTGCAGTCAGGGGCTCATCAGCGCTGTCGAGCTGGGGAGGGCGGCGGTCTCGCGGCGGCTGATGCGGCTGCTGCGCACCAGGGGAGAGGAGGACCTGCTCAGCCCGACCTTTGCGGAGTTTCTCGAACAAGGTGGCATCGAGCGGCGCCCCGAGGAGGCGGAATTCAGGGTCGCCCGTCCGATTCCGCTGGAAGTATGGCACGCCCGGGTGAATCTAAAGAAGCCTGCCGACGCCGGCGCGCCCGACCGGATCTACGTGCCGGGCCTCCCGGACGGGACCCGGGCATTCCGCTTCGCCCCAGCTCCGCCGTTACTGGCGCCGGACACCGTGGCCGTGTTTAGACCAGGGCAGCTGGGCGACCTGGTGACCAACCAGGTCGTCCTACTGCAACTGCGGTCGGGGGCAGGATTGCCGGGATTTCCATCGGGCACCTCACGTATCGGCAGGGCCGTGGTCGCCCGTCGAAGGCGCGCCGCGGTTTGCCAGATCGAGGCGGCAGAGCAGAACACGCCCGTGGTGGAGGTGGCCGACGACCATGTGGACGTACTGATGGTCTGCTGCTTCCGTGGCCGGCATTGTCGGTAAGCACGGGGTATGTCCTACTCACCTTCCCCACTGCGGAACCGGTCGACGCGCTCGGCGGCGAGGGTCGGGTTCGTTACTTCGTAGAACTTCATCACAGTCATCGGGGACCGATGCCCCAGGAACGCGGCCAGTTCAGTGGGCGTCAGCTTCCAGACCTGGGCGGCGTGCGTGGCCACGATATGCCGGTATAGATGGGCGTTGATTGGCTTGCCGATCAGCCGGCGCGACAAACGCTTCACGATTGCTCCGAAGCTGGATCGGT
>JAZGDL010000452.1:0-17726 GCA_036477795.1 Phycisphaerae bacterium | reverse complement strand
TGACGATCAACCAGGGCACCATGCACACGTAACCCAGATACCACTGATCCATCGGCGCGAAGATCAGACTCATCAACAGCAAGGAGAGTCCCAGCAGGATGAACATGGTCCGGTAGTCTTGGATTTGGAATCCGAGGTGGGCCGGCCGTGCAACGGTCCGCCGGCGCGGGGCCGCCTTTGGCGATCGTCCTACTGAGGTTCTGCTGCCGCCCGACGCCCGGCGCGAACCACGGTCTTCGTTCGCCCGGGGCACCGACGTCGAGCCCGCAGTTTCACAATCGGTCAACTTTTGCTTCTCCAAGGTACGGGTGGACCGAACTCCGGTACTACCGCGATTGCACCGCGCCTAGAGCAACTCCAACGGTATGACGCCAACCACGTCACCAGGTTCAGCGGCGGGCGAATGAGGCTGCCGCACCATCAACGCGTTCGCCCGGCAAAAGCCGAACGGGTCGCCCGAGCCCGCCCAGGCTAGCCGCTCCGCCCGCAGCGTGCCCTCGCTGTCGCTGTGAACCCGCACCGGCCAATAGCTCTGCCGATCCGTCGTGGCTTTGCAATGCCCCATCAGGCGTGCGGATATCGCCGTCGGAAGCCGACCGGCACGACCTTGCCGCGCTTCCAATGCCGGCCCGACCAGCAGCCGGAAAACCACGTAACCGCTCACCGGGTTACCCGGCAAGCCGAACACCAATGTGCCCGACGGACCTATCCCGAAGAGCGCCGGTTTGCCGGGCTTGATCGCTACTTTCCGAAACACGATCCGCACCCCGCACGACTCCAGCACTTCAGGTACGTAGTCAAAGGCGCCCACCGATATGCCGCCGGTAATGCAGAGGACATCGGCGAAGCCCACGGATTCGAATCCGTGGGTTTGGCGAATCCGCTCGGTCAGCAAATCCTTGTCGTCGCCCGCCATGCCCAGATCGATCGGCTCAGCCCCGCACTCACTCACCAGCGACTGCAACATGATGCCGTTGGAGTTGCGAATCCGGGCGCCGGTGGGACGTTGCGTGAACGGCACCAGTTCGTCACCGGTCGCCAGGATCGCCACCCGCGGCTTGGCGTACACCGCCACCGTGTCCGCACCCGCGGCGGCGGCGGCGGTTATCTGGGCCGGCCCCATCCGCGTCCCCGCCTCGAGCACCTCGGTGCCGGCAGACACGTATCGCGCCCGCGGGTCGATGTGTTGTTGCGGTGACACCGCGGTCTTGACGGTGACGGTGGATCCGTCGCCGGACAACTCCGTGTCCTCGACGCGTACTACCGCGTCGGCACCGTCCGGAACCGGGGCCCCGGTGTTGATCTGTGTAGCCTGGCCCGCGCCCAGGACGTGCCGCGCTTCCGTGCCCGCGGCGATTTGTCCCGCCACGCGTAAGCTCCTGTCGCCGGAGCCGGCGGCTGACAGGTCCGCCGAGCGCACCGCGTAACCGTCCATCATGGCCTTATCGAACGGCGGATAATCCAGGTCGCAAATAACCGGCGTACTGAGAACCCGGCCCAGCGAATCAGCCAACGCGACGTTCTCCGACGGACCGGGAACTACGTTCTCCAACACCTGGAGCTGCGCTGAATCAATCGTGGTCAAAGCCGGCGCGGTGCTCATTCAAGCCATTCTCGCCGTCCGCAGCATGGCGGTCAACGATCACGCCGCTCAAGCGCCCAGCTTGGACAGAGCTTTCAGCACCGTGCCCACCTTGGACTTGCCGATCTTGACTACGACGTTGAACAGGGAGTTGACCACGGTGAAAAACTCCTGCATCTGGGTGAGCCGGCTGCGGAACGCTTCGATGTCTTTTGACCGCTCGCCTCTGACCCCCTTCAGTTCTTCCGTAAGCATGGCCCGGCACTTGTCGATGGTTTCGATGATGGGCTCGATTTCGCGCCGGCGGCGCTCCTTGGTGATGGTCTCAAACATCTGCCAAACGTCCGACTCTGCCACGAAGTACTCTTTGCGGTCGCCTCGTTGATGCACCCGCTGGATCAGCCCCCAGGCCAACAACTGGCGCAGGTTCATACTGGTGTTGCCGCGCGACACCTGCAATTCAGCCATCAGTTCGTCCGCGCACAGCGGAACGTTGGAGATGAACAGAAGCGCGTGAATCTCCGCCATGGTGCGGCTGATGCCCCAACTGGCCCCCATCTCACCCCACCGCCTGATGAACAGGGCCCGGGACTCGTCGTACAGCGTGGCAGGCATGTTTCATCCTTTCAGAATGATCTGAAAGCATGATAGCGGTTCTCGCCGCAAGGTTGCAAGGTTGAAAGTTGAAGGTCGAAGGTCGAAGGTCGAAGGTCGAAGGTCGAAGGTGGAAGGTGGAAGGTCGAAGGTCGAAGGTCGAAGGTTCAAGGTTGAGGCGCGCGGGTGCCCCACCTTCTCTGAAGGTGGGGGCTGGATGATACGACAAGGTCCGACGTCGGCGCGTGGATCATCGTGTCCCCCACCTCGAAACGAGGTGGGCCACCCGCCCGATGTAGATCGGGGGTGGGGACCCAGCGCCGGCATTGCAATTCGCCAAGCGTCCTGGTACTCTATAACGGCATAAAGAGCTGGTGCGAGAATCCCTTCTCGCACCTCGTAAATGGGCTGGTGCGAGAATCCCTTCTCGCACTTCGTAGTCACATCGATGTCGGCGTAGCCGACAAACGCAGTGGAGGCAAAGACATGTCGCTCGATTCTCTTCAAATACGGCGCTTTACTACGGGCCAGTTGCGAAGCGCTGTTGCTGTGTTTGTACTATGTTGGCTGGGGTTGCCGCCGCCCGCGGCCATGGGGATCGACCCACCGGGGCCTCCAACGGTCAGCCTCAACTACCGCGCGAACGACCCCTTGGGACCGGACGGAGCTGATTCTGGCCACGTGAAAGTCGAAGACTGCCTCAACGACGCGACCTGCGACGACGACCCCAAGATGCACAACGAAACGTCGATCACCGTAGCCCCGTGGGATCCGAATCTGCTCCTGGGCGCCTGGAATGACGGCTCCAAGCTGTCCCTCGATCCTGCGGGCGATCCTCACGGGATTGGGTTCGCCATCTCCGACGACGGGGGAGCCACCTGGCTGCGCTTCGACCGGGACGTTAATCCTGATCCCTGCGACCTGAGTTGCGATCCGGGCTTCGACTGCTTGGTCCGAGGCCACAGCTTCAATCGCGACGACCTCACGTTTAACCCGGTAGACCCGGCCAACCCCTGCTTCACCTTTCTTGGTACAGGGCAATGGGATCCGGCAACGGCTGCCGGAGGCGGGGCCGGCGGCAAGTACCTTTACCTTGGCGGGTATGACGTCGGCGGTGGTGGCAAGTTCTTTGCAAGGCTGCGTTGGGGCGACCCCCTAACAGGTTGGGAGGTCGGTTATGTTGCCGGTTCCGTTGTTGACCTGCCTAAAATGGCGGCTAGCTCGTTCACCGAAGACGTGTACATTGTTAACTCGTGGGCTCACCTGTGGGCGTCGCGATGCGCCGGGTGTGACTTCATTAACCCCGCGCTATGCGAGCAGGGCTCACCTTGCGTGGTGGGTCTGGACTTGGCATTCTTTCCGAGCGATCTCTCTGAGTCTTCCGAAGAGGGTCCAAACCCATTCGGCACGGCGATCGCCGTCGGGCCCGAGGGAGAGATCAACGTCGCCTGGATGCAGCCAAGGGGAGCTAGAGACGCCTCTGGTGCAGTCCTCGACCAGATCCGCTACCGCCGCGGGGAATGGAACGTTGCGGGCACAGACCTTGAGTTCAAACCGCGACTCCCCCTGGCAGGATCAACCACCTGCGTCGAGGGAGACACCTGCGCCACGCCGATCGTTGAGGGGGGATACCGCGGACTCTCGCGCAGCGCCGTTTTGGGCTCGACCCTGGTCCCATTCGCCTTTAATTTCAGGATGACTCCGTTCCCTTCGATTGCGGTGGATCGCAATGATCCCACGGACTTGTGCGGTCGTGGAGGGACCATCTACGTAGCCTACCCCGCGGAGGAAACGCCCGGCGGAGTTAGCGAGATCCCCTCCGAGTGTGACACCACCCGCACGGTGGACTCCAACATCTACGTGGTGCGGGGCAGAGTCTCGACCCTTCCTGGAGAAACGATAACCTGGTCCGCCCCGGTTAACGTTGATCTCGGGAACGACTTCCCGACCCCCGTAACGTGTATTGACCCGGACCCGGAGGCACCGGTGCCCTGCGGTCATCATTTCCCATTGCAGTTCTTCCCCTGGATAGCCGTGGACGAACAAGGCCGGGTCGGTGTCATGTACTTCGACACCTCGCCCGACACCGATCCCTGCGACGCCAACGTGGTCTACCAGATCACATTCGCCTACTCCCTCGACGGCGGCGTCACCTGGGAAGATCCGATCGTCGTCAGCGACGAACTGTCCGAAACACAAGTTCTCGATAATTCGGGGGTGCCCATAGATGCCGGTATCTTCATCGGTGATTACGCCGGCATGACGGCTACCAGTAACAGTAGCGGGTATGGGCTCTTTCACCCCATCTGGACCGATCTGAGCGAGTGGTCCTTCGACACGGAGGAGCGATGGCTACGTAATAGGGCCCTGACCCCGGGTGACATTTACACGGCCACGGTGACGGTGAGCGAACCTGTGTACAGCATGGGGGACTACGACCGGGACGGGGACGTGGACATGAATGACTTCGCCAAGATCGAGCCGTGCGCCAATTCGGGGAGTACGTTGCCCCGGTCGTGCGAACTTTTGGACTTCGACCGCGACAACGACGTCGACGACCATGACGCTGACCTCTTCTACGATTGCTTCACAGGTGACCCCGACCCGCCCCCGAACAATGAACCTATTCCGGTAGACGGACCTGTGATAGGGCTGTCGTCCATGGTGCAGTGGGCTAACGAATCCATGAGTAGTGGGGAGCGCGCTTCGCTGGCCGATGCGACTCTGGCAGCGTCGCAATTGGCCGGCCCGCAGGAGGCCACAGTCATGCAGGATTTCGCGGCGGCCATCGATCCGTAGGGTCCACCGTGCGGACCAAAATGTAGGGTCCGCCATGCGGACCACATGAGCGTGGGCAGAGAACCACCCGGAGGACTTGGGTATGACATTCAAATCGTTTCGCCTGCTAGGTATCGTGTGTGTTGCGAGCATCGTTCTTGCGGCTCCGGCGGCTGGACAGTTTCCGGAATCTGTCGATCCGAGCACGCTGGACGGAAGGAACGGATTCACCGTTGTAGGGTACCGGTATCAGGAATTCGGCTTTAGGGTAGCGGGTATCGGGGACGTGAACGCTGACGGGATCGACGACATCGCTACCGGCGGATCGGGATGCGCCTTTCCCCCGCCGGATTTCCTGGGTCCATGCAACCCGGGCACCAAAAGCGCCGGCGCGACCTACATCATCTTCGGAAGACCCGACATCGGGGGTAACGGCTCCTGGAACGCTCAGGATCTCGACGGGACCACTGGATTCCGAATCGAGGGGATATTTCTCAGCGGTCAGGCGGGCGACATAGCCCCGGCCGGGGATTTTAACAATGACGGAATCGGGGACTTCTTGGTCGGGGCCCCCACCGCCAGCCCCTTCGGCGTCTTTGCTGCCGGCGAAGCTTACATGATCTATGGGCGCGCGGGATTAGGCAGCGCCGGATCGTTCGACCTGACCACGCTTAACGGCTCGAACGGGTTCACGATCCGCGGAACTAACGTCTTGGGCGGTATCGGTGGGGGCATGGCCCACATAGGTGATTTCAACAACGACGGGATTTCCGACGTGGCTCTCGGGGAGGCGGGGGCGGATCCCGGGGGACGCACAAATGCGGGACAAACGTACGTTCTTTTTGGGGGCCGATGTACCGGCGATTCCGGTTCCTTCACCGTGCCCAATGACGTCACTCCCGAAAACGGAATCAAAATCAACGGCATCTCCGCGTATGACTTGACGCGAGCCACCGGTTCTGCCGGGGACTTCAACGGGGACGGTGTACCCGACCTTCTCTTCGTGTCGTCCATCAACAATCCCCCGGGTTTGCCGGACAACCGGGTGTATCTGCTCTACGGCGGATTCGACGCCGGGGAGACCGGTGTGTTCGAGCTTTCGGATTTGGACGGCAGCAACGGGTTCATCATCAACAGCCCCGTATGCCGAACCAAGATCGGGGCGCAGCGCATTGCCGGGCCCAAGGGCGTGGGGGACCTCAACGCCGACGGCTACGACGACATCGCCCTCACGGTCTGGGTGGAGTTCGCCAATCCCGGGGATTGGGTAGCGGTGATCTTCGGCGGGCCCGACGTCGCCCCCCAGGGGTTTCTGTGTCTCGATGACCTCAACGGCGACAACGGGTTCAGAGTTCTGCGGAGTGCTGGTGGCGTATCAACCGTGGGGATCACTAGGGCCCCTGGTGACCTCAATAACGATGGGGTAGCCGACTTGTTTGTTTGGATGTTTGGGGGTCGGGTCATCTATGGAGGAGCGGGAATTGGAGCGTCAGGAACGGTTGACATTGACGACTTAGACGGGATTGTCGGGGCGCGGTTCTGGACGGGAGGTCGCGATCGATCCTATGCCGGAGATGTGAACCACGACGGGATGCAGGATCTCATTCTCGGGGCGACAGAGTACGTCGATGAATCGGACGTGGGAAAGATCCACGTAGTCTTCGGTCGTCGGATGGGGGATGGGGACCTCGATGCCGACGTGGACCTCGACGACTACGCCGCGTTTCGCGCTTGCGTGGGCCTGCTCAAAGACGGTGACGTGCCCGACGCCTGCCACCCCTTCGACTTCGACAGGGACAACGACGTAGACCTACTCGACTGGGGTGCGTTCCAGACCGTGTTCAACACCGCGCCGTAGGACCTCCAACCGGGTGACATCCGCGGGATGATACGGCAAGGTCCGACGTCGGCGCGTGGATCATCGTGTCCCCCACCTCGAAACGATGTGGGCCACCCACCGGTCAATGACGGGTTAGGAAACCTGTCCCACGTTAGTACACATACTGTCCCACGGTCGCGGGATAGGCTCTACCCCTCCAGCGCCGCCGCCGCGGCTTCGTGGTCGTCCACGATGTCGAACCACTGGTCCAGACGCGTGACGTCAAACACCTGCTGCACGAAAGTGGACGGCGATATCAACACCACCCGCGAGCCGCTCAACCGCGCCCGAGCCACCACGTCGATCAACTCGCTCAGACCGGCCGAATTGATCTGGGAGAGCTTGGACAGATCGACGGCCACCCGGGCCCCCTGCGGGGCCACCAGGGGATGCAGCGTATCGGCAATCTTCAGCGCGTCGTCCGCCCGAAGCTCGCCCTCCAGTGTGGCCAGTGAATAGGACCCCCGCCGATCCACGTTGATGTTCATTTACTTTTCCAGGTTCTGCGTGGTCCTGCTCCGCAGGGCTTTGCGGATCAGCAGATAGTTGCGCGACTCAAACAGCGTCACCTCGCCCGAAAGCACGAACACCGGTTGCTCGGCCGAGGCCTCTGACTCCATCACGATCCGGGCCAGTTGCTGATTGGGCAGTAAGCGCAGCGGGGGGTGCGGCGACTCCGGCGTGTCCGACTCAAACACGAAACTCCACCAGGCGCCGTCACGCATCAACCGGCCGCGCACGTTATTGACATACTCACCGTCCCGCATCAGCGATTTGGATTGTTGAGTGGAGCCGCGGACCGCTTCGCCCTGATGGCCGCGGGCGCGCACCGGCCGGTTCACCGGGCGGTCCTTCTCGAACGCTTCGATGATCTCCTTTGCGGAGGACTGCGAATGCGGGCGGGCCACATGGGGCTGAGCGCTGCGGCCGGTGTCAACCGCTTCTTCCGCCTTCGACGCGTCGCCGGACCCTGCCTGATCGGGCGCCTTTGCGGCATCGTCGGGTTCGGCATTCTCAGGTGTCCGGCTCTGCTGGGCCGGTACATCCACTGGTCGTGGTAAAGCCGCGGTCAACGCTATCGCGACAATCAAGAAGGTTTGGCGCTGCATCGCACAATAGCCTCCACCATAATTCATGCCCCGCTCATACGGATCGCCACCGGGGCTCCTTAAGCGACTCGTCCCTCTCCGTTTCTCTTATCGGCCGCACGCGGTATGTGGGACAGGCTTTCCAGCCTGTCGTTTGACCGGCTGGAAAGCCGGTCCCACAGGTTCTGTCACAAACGCGTAGGGTCCGCCATGCGGACCACGAACGCGAGATTGGTGGGCGGGCGCGGGATGGTCCGCACGGCGGACCCTACACTTGCTCCGGTCAGAGCCCGGAGAGCAAGCGACGGGTTGGCAGACCCCGCGCTGGCGCTTGGGGCTCGGATAAGCTGATTCGCGTGTGATGAAACTCTACTTCCTGGCATCGAGCTGCTTTAGCAGCGCCCCCACGTCGGTCACCGGTTTCTTGCAGTTATAGTTCTGGCACACAAACGCGGTGGTCTTGCCATCGATCCGCCGCTTGCCCTTGAGCAGGGGAATATGCTCGGCAAGCGAGGCGGCTGCGTCCGCGTCCGACGCCGTGGCCACCACCTTGTTCGGACGGTAGGCGCCGCGTATCGCCGAAAGCATGGCCCGAGTGTTGGGATCACCCGGATCACCCACCACCGCGATCTCCTTGGGCTGACCGTAGTAGAAGTCCACCGCGCACAACAGGCGCTCGAGCTGCGAAGGGGATCTCTCCACCAGAGGCGCAAACGCTTTGAAGATCGACTCAGCCTTTTCTCGATAGTCGCGGTTGCCGGTAAAGATAGCCAGGCGTAACAGGTTCATGGCCGCCAGCGAATTGCCCGACGGGATAGCTCCGTCGTCGGCGTCCTTGGTCCGCGCCAGCAACTTCTCGCCGTCGGAGGCGGTATAGAAGAATCCGCCCGCCTTGTTATCGAAGTAGCGCTCGATCAGGTTGTCGGTCAGGGCCACCGATTCTGTCACCCACCGCGGATCAAAGCTGTATTCGTAGAGATTCAGCAATCCATCGGTGAGAAACGCGTAATCGCTCAAGTACCCAGTCAGCCTGGCCCGGCCGCCGCGGTAGGTGCGCAGCAGCTTCCCATCTTTCACCATGTTTTTGAGAACAAAGTCCGCCGCCCGGGCCGCGGCGTCTCCGTAACGCGGCTCGTCGAACACCTGGGCCCCCTTGGCCAGGCTGGCGATCATCAAACCGTTCCAGCCGGTCAGTATCTTGTCGTCCAGACTCGGCGGAACCCGTCGGCGGCGGGCCTCCAGCATGCCGGCCTTCATTCCCGCCAGCCGTCTCCGCCAAGTATCCAACTCCAGGCCGTGAAGTTTGGCGAACGATTCGTCGTCCTTTTGGATGTTCAGAATGTTCTTGGGCCCCGAGGGGGCATGTCCTCGGGACTCGAACCAGTTGCCCGTTTCGGTCACGTCGTAATAGGCGCAGAACAGCTTGGCGTCCTCGTCGCCGAGCACTTCCCGCACCTGCGCTACCGTCCAGATGTAGAACTTGCCCTCCATGCCCTCGCTGTCCGCGTCGCGCGTGGAATAGATGCCGCCCTCGGGCGATTGCAGGTCACCGATCACATAATCAAAGATGCCGCGGGCGGTCTCTTGGAACAGCCGGTTGCCCGTCACCTGGAAAGCGTCCAGATAGATGCTGCTGACCAAAGCCTGGTCGTAGAGCATCTTCTCAAAATGCGGCACCAGCCAATCCGGGTCGGTGCTGTACCGGCAGATGCCGCCCCCCAGATGATCGTAGATTCCGCCGCGGGCCATCCGGGTCAGCGTTACCTCCACCGCTGCCAGCAGATTAGCGTCGCCCACCCGCCGGTGGGCCCGCAGCATCAGGTCCATGGCCATGCTCGGAGGGAACTTGTTCCTGCCGCTGCGAAAGCCCCCCTTACGCATATCGAAATAGCGGGCCATCATTCTTGCGGTCTCCACCACTGACGATTCAGGAATGACATTCTCACCGGCCTGCGGTCGGTTGGCCCATTGCTGAATACGCGCGCGGAGTTCACTGCCGCGCCGGGTCAGAGACGCCCGATCGTTCTGCCAGGCGTTATCCAGTCGCGTAAGGATCTGCTCGAACTGCCGGGTTGGGAAGTACGTCCCGCAATGGAAGGGAACACCCTCGGGCGTCATGAAAACCGACATGGGCCAGCCCCCGTGGCCGGTCATGTTAACCGTGGCCTGCATGTAGATTTCGTCGATGTCCGGTCGCTCCTCGCGATCCACCTTGATGCTGACGAAGGATTGATTGAGGATGGCTGCGATCAACTCGTCTTCGAAGCTTTCGTGTGCCATCACGTGACACCAATGACACGCAGAGTAACCGATGCTCAAGAAGATCGGCTTGTCCTCCTCCTTGGCTTTGTTGATCGCTTCGGGCCCCCACTCATACCAGTCCACCGGGTTGTGGGCGTGCTGTAGAAGGTAGGGGCTGGTGGCGTGGATCAGATGATTGGTGTGCTTGTGCTCAGCTTCGGTCGCCACTTGATTCGCCTTCTTATGCGTGTCGTCGCCCGCCCAGGTAGCTGCGGCCCCCGCACAAGCTACCACCGCTGCGATTATCGCCGTTTTGACCACTCGGAATCCTGCCGCCTGACGAAACAACCACATTGGATGATGCACTCGCATTGGCCCGCCCGTAACGCTACGTATTCTAGATCACACCACGTCCCGGCGTCAAAGGAACCAGCCAGCGCCCCGCCGGCGATTGACGATTGACGATTGCGGATTGCGGATTCCACTCCGTCCCTTCGTCCCTTCGTCCCTTCGTCCCTTCGTCCCTCCGTCCCTTTGTCCCTTCGTCCCTTCGTCCCTTCCTATGAGAGATTGCGAGCGACGTCGGTCGAAATGCGGGTAAGCAAACCGCTCAAGAGTTCCACCGGCAAACCGACCACGTTGGTGAAGCTCCCGTCAATACGCTCGATGAAGACGTCCCCGCTGTCCTGAATGCCGTAGGCCCCGGCTTTGCCTTTCCATTGCCCGCTTTGCAGATAGTTTTCGACGGCCTCGTCGGGCAAGGACCGCATGGTGACATTGGTGCGGGCGTGGGTTATCACCCGCGCCTGCGACCGGGTGTCTATTACCGTCAAACCCGTAATGACCTGATGCGTGGTGCCGACCAGTCGCCCCAGGATACGCCGGGCGTCCTCCAGGTCTTGGGGCTTGCCGAATATCTCGCCCTGGTAGGTGACAACGGTGTCAGCCCCGATGATGAGTCCTTCCACTCCCTGCTTGGCGACACTTCGGGCCTTGAAGTAACTGAGGGCCTCCGCCTGGGCGTGCGGTGGGACGTCGCCGCCCATCTCATCCGGTTCGTGAAGAGGAGGGACAATGACCTCAAATTCGTATCCGGCTTCGCGAAGTAATTGCGCCCGCCGGGCGCTGGTCGATGCCAGTATCAAGCGCGTGCTGTTGCTGAACGGTTCAGTCATGGGGCGTGTGCGTCTCTCCCGCGAGTCAACATGCGGCTACAGCGAAGCTTCCCGGGCGCGAACACGTTTGGTGAAGCCGCCGACAGTCCGCCGCGAAGCGCGGAGTTCGATCCGCTCGCGCCGGCGTTGACGATAAACGGTAACAGCCCAACGGGAGGCGAAGTAAGAGATCGTCCCGGCGATGAATCCGACGATCAGACAGCCGATCCAAAGCTCCGCGCCAACCATGGTAAGGCCGAAAAAGACATCCTTCCAAAACGACAGTTCCACTATGCGGGCCACGCCAAGCGTCCTGATCTGGTCCATCAGGGAGATAACATGGCCGGTTCCCGCACGCACGCCGGAACTTGGTTCCCACAGCCCGCTTCCCAGCCGGTAACACAGGGCGTAGATCGGCAGAATGGTCACCGGATTGGTGATCCACACCATGGGGATGCACACCACTTTGTTGGCTCGCAAAGCGGTGGCGATCACTAGGGCGAGAAACATCTGAATGCCGACGGTGGGCGTGAACCCGATGAATACACCGATGGCCACACCCCACGCGATACGGTGCGGGGTGTCGTCCGCGTGTAACACGTTGTGGATAAGAAACCTACGGATTCTTCGCAACGTCACGGTCAAGGCTTCACCTGGTATTCAAAGGTAGGCGTGGGTTCATCCCTGCCCAGTTGTACGATAATCTATCGGCGAGACGACGCCGTGTCTGCGCCTGAACGGGCATTTATTGGGGAACTAACCCCGTTTTGTAGGCTGTTGCCCCTATTGGTTCCCACTTGTGCTCTTGCCGCTCCCACTCTGGCCACAACGTCACCCACTTCGACGTCGTTCATGCACCGGTGATCATATGGGCACTGGGCCAGGCGCTTCAAGTAACAAGGTACGCAGGACAGGCTCGCCTGTAGGACCGCGCTGGCGTTTCCGTAGGGCCCGGTGCGATTTCGGTTGGTCGGCCCCAATATGGCGACCAGCGGGCGACCCAGCGCCGCGGCCATGTGCATGGGAGCGGAGTCATGGGTCAGCACCACCGCCGCCCGCTCCAGAACCGCGGCTGCTTCACGGATTCCGGTTCGCCCGGCGAGGACCGCGGGTTTCGAACGCGTCGCGGAGGCCAATTGTCGGCAAAGTGACCGTTCGCCGGGATCGCCCATGAGGACCGCGGGCAATCCGTATCGATCCTGCACCATGTCGATGGCGGCTGCGAATCGATCGGGCGGCCAACGCTTGGTCTCCCATCGCGCCCCCGGCCAGACGGTCCAGAACGGCATCTCCCAGGCTACGCCGGCAGCACGCAGCAGCCCGGAGGCGGCGGTTCGGTCATCATCGGTGATACCGAGGTTGAACTGCATGGGAACATCGTCGAAACCCAAGAGCGCACCGATCCGGTAGTTCCTGTCCACCGCGTGCATGTCGCGGTCCTCGACGGGGACCCGGTGGGTGTAGAACATCCAGGCCATCTCCCGCGCCGCGGAAAACCCCATGCGGGTCCCGGCACCCGTGGCCCAAGCCAGAAAACCGCTTCGGAACAAACCCTGAAGGTCGACGACCAGATCGAAGCGTTGTTGCCGCAGGCTGCGCAGGAACTTGATGAATTCACCGGCGGGCTTGATGCCGCGGGCCATCCGTCCGTAGCGTTTCCGATCGAACCGGATGGTGTGGTTCAGATCAGGGTGGTGTTCGATGAGCGGGGCGTACGGTGTGGCCACCAGCCAACTGATAATCGCCCGCGGATAACGGGCCCGCAGCCCGTGCAGGACCGGCAAAGCGTGAATGACGTCACCGAGTGAACTGGGTTTGACCAGTAGGATACGTTTGAAGTCGCGCTGGGGGACCGGCTTTCCAGCCGGTCGGAATGACAGGCTGGAAAGCCTGTCCCACAGGTCGGTCATCGCTTACTCCTCGATACGGTGCCAGACGAACGCATCATCGAGCGTTTCGCAGGGTTTGAAACGCGCCTTGTAAGCCATGGTGCGTGAACCGGCCACGTGGAAACCGAGGTAATAGTACGACATGTCGTGCCGGCGGCAATAATCGATCTCCCAAAGGATGGAAAAGGTGCCGAGACTTCGCTGGCGACAGGCGGGGTCGAAAAACATATAGACGCTGCTGACCGCGTCGGGACACAGATCGGCTATGCTGACACCGATCAGGCGAACGCCCACGCGGTAGCTGAACTCCACGGATTCGGTGGGCGAGGTGTAGAGGAAGCTAACGAAATCGTCGTAGTCCGTACTCATGGTGTTGTCGTGCTGCTGCTCGACATAAGACCGGAAGAGCTCCCATTTCTTCGTGCTGGGCTCGATCGGCGTTGCGATGTTCACGCTGATGTCATGGTTCCGCCGCCAGATCCGCCTCTGCGAACGTGAGGGGGCGAAGTCGTTGACCGGAACGCGAATCTGGCGGCACATCCGGCAGCCGTGGCAGGCCGGTCTGTAGATGACCTGGCCGCTACGGCGAAAACCGCGGTCCATCAGCGCCCGGTAGATGTTCGGCCCCAGACGGTCAATGACGAACCCCTGATTGACGGACACGCGGTCGGGTAGATAGGGGCAAGGGTGCTCCGCTCCAGCAGGCAGATTCTTGGCCGCTAGAAAGTCATCGACAATCCGTTGGGTACAGTCATGGGCGTCGCTCTTCATGATGTCATCGTGAATCAAATCGAACCGGCGGCTTTACCGATACGCTCCGGCGACAACTGATCAAGCCGGTCGACAACCAGATGGGCGCGTACCAGCCGTTCACGGGAGTGCATGGTTGTAACACCGATGGCGGTCATACCAGCGGCCAAAGCGGCCTCAATGCCGGCGGGCGCGTCTTCGATGACGGCGCAGCGTTGCGGTGTCGTTTCCATGCGCTTGGCCGCGATCAGGAAAACCTCGGGATCGGGTTTTCCGACGGTGACGTCGCGGCCGCTGACCACCGTGTGGATAATGTCTTGGACACCGATAGCCCGCAGGGCCATGGCGATGTTCTCCGGATGTCCGGAAGAGCCCACGGCGCAAATCATCCCCGCTCGATGGCAGGCACGCACCAACTCCGCCGCCCCGGGCAGCACGGGCACCTGCTCTCGGATCAATTCGCGATAATAGCGCTCCTTGACTTCGCCCAGCTCAGCTATGTCCCGCACCTTGCAGGCCTCGGGCAACAGCAGGGGGATGATGTCGCGGTTTTGCCGGCCGAAGGTGGCCCGAAACTGCTCCAGCGTGACGTCGCTGCCCCAATCGGCTGCCAGCCGCCGCCAACTTTGAAAATGGGCGTCCGAGGAATCGATAAGGACCCCGTCCATGTCGAAGATGACGGCGGACAGCTCTGCATTCATAACGACTGAGCCCTGTTGAGCGAGATCGATCGGGTCATTGCATGGATTGGAGTGCAAAAACCCACGGGCTGCAACTCATCGACCGGAACGGTCCAGGAGCTTGGGCGTGCCGGTCGTTGATATCGACGATAGAATAAAACCGTACATGAAGCCGGACCAAATATGGAATTGAGCACTCATCGAATCACCCTGGCCTCGCTTCCCACAGCAGCCAAGCTTCTGCTGACGCTTTTCCTCGCGTTGGTGGGGTTCGGCTATCTTGCCGCACTGGGGAACCTGTATCACCAGTTCCAGATGGCTGATGGGAGAGAGGGTTTAACGCTTGAGGACCTGCGGGTGACCTTCCATGGCATGGAGGTGACCGTGGAGCCGGATTCCTCGTTGCAGCCGGCGGCGGCTAAATCGCGCATGCTCGAAATGGTTGAGCCGGGCGGCGACATGCGAAAGCAGGTCAGCAAGGGAGGGCCGGAGGCGATCCATGCCCTGGAGCAATGGCTCACGCGTGGGGCGCTGGAATCGGAGTTCAGGCGCGCGGGCCTGGTGCAGGCGGGCGACCCCTCGGCGGAGCAGGTGATCGAGCGGTACTGCCTGCGCTGCCACAACGCCGCCGACGGTGAGAAGTCTGATACGCCGTACGGACCCGACCTGTTCACCACCGACTACGAGATGGTCTGGAAGTATGCAGCCCCGGGCACGGCCAAGGCGGCTTCACCGGCGGGGGATGGCCAACGCCCACAGCCGCGGCGATTGGGGCCCAGCAGCGTGCGGCATCTTTTTCTGATCACCCACATTCACATGCTGAGCATTCCGGTCTTCACCCTGATCGTTTCCGGCCTCTTCCTGCTGACCGGTCTGAGACCGGTGGTCAAAGGCATCCTTGGACCTATTCCCATGCTGGTTCTGGTCCTGGAGTTTTCGAGCTGGTGGTTGGCTCGACATTCCGAGCCGTTCATTTACCTCATCGCGGCCTGCGGGGCGGTGTTCGGCGTCACGTTAGCCCTGCAGCTAATAACGGTTGTTGCATCGATGTGGATCCGCCGCCCAATTGACGCGATCCCGCTACGGCGATAGCCTCACTGGGCTCGTAACGTGTCACCGCGAATCGCGGATGACACGCTCCGGCCAGAGTAGCTTCATTGTCCCAGGACACCACTCCGTCAACAGGCCAGACTGAGCACCCCCCGGCTGAATCGCCTCAATCCACGCCGGGCCTGGCCGTCAAGGTCGCCGTTCCCCGCGCCGTCTTCACACTCGCCATTCCGGTCCTGGCAGAGCAGTTCCTCAACTCGCTGGTGGGCATCACCGACGTCTACCTGGCCGGTCGCCTGAGCGTCGACGCCACCGCCGCCATCGGCCTGGCTGCCTATGTAGCGTGGCTTATCTCCATGCTCTTCATGCTGGTAGGCACCGGCACCACCGCCCTGGTGGCGCGCTTCACCGGTTCGGCCCAGCCCGATCGCGCCAATCACTTCGCCAACCAATCCCTCGGCTTAGCCGTGGCCATGGGCCTGGCCGCCGTCGGTCTGGTATACGTCCTGGCCCCCGTCTTCGCCAATCTCCAGAACATGACCGGTACAACATACGACATCGTCGTTCGCTATCTACGCATCGACGGTGCCGCCCATGTCTTCACCAGCGTCACCCTCATCGGTTCCGCCGCCCTGCGTGGTGTCGGTGACATGCGCACCCCCCTCAAGATCCTGAGCGTCGTCAACATCGCCAACCTGATCATCTCATGCACACTGGTCTTCGGCCTGGGCCCCATCCCTCCGTTGGGCGTCGACGGCATCGTCATCGGCACCGTCGCCGGCCGCGTCATCGGAGGACTGCTCACCATCAACGTCCTGCTCAAGGGACGGAGCGGACTCAAGATCACCGCCGACTCACTCAGGCCCGACCTGGCATCCACGCAACGGATCCTGCATATCGGAGGCCCCGCCGCCCTCGACGGGGCCGTCATGTGGTCCGGCCACTTCGTCTACCTCATGATCATCGCCAACCTGGCCGAAGGCCATCTGGGCCAGGCTTACTACGCCGCCCACATCATCGGCGTACGCATCGAAGCCCTCACCTATCTTCCCGCCGTCGCCTGGGCCGCCGCCACCGCCACCATCGTCGGCCAATCCCTCGGCGCCAACGACCCTCGCCGCGCCGTCAGCGCCGGCCATCAGGCAGTTCTCCAGTGCAGCGTACTGGCGGTGGCCCTGGTCGCCTTCTACTACTTCGGCGCCGATTTCATATTCCGGATCATGCACAAGGATGAGCTGGTCCAACAGGTGGGCCCGCCCGCCTTCCGCATGCTGGCCTTCTTTCAGATATTCCTGACCACGTCCATCATCTACGTCGGTGCCCTTCGCGGCGCCGGTGACACCCGTGTCCCCCTGCTCATCACCATCATCGGCGTAGGCTTCGTCCGCCTGCCCATAGGCTACTTTTTCGGCATTGTCCTGGGCAAAGGCCTCATCGGGGCCTGGATGGGGATGTGTGCCGACATGGTGGTCCGCGCCCTGCTCGCCGCCCTCCGCTTCACCCGAGCCAAATGGATCCACACCCGGGTCTAGTGTTATCAGTTGTCAGTTGTCAGCTATCCCAGTGGCTAAGGAAAGGCACGGAGGCACGAAGGCACGGAGGCACGAAGGGAAGGAAAGGGACGAAGGGACGAAGGGACGAAGGCACGGAGGCACGAAGGGAAGGAAAGGGACGAAGGGACGGAGCGGAATCCGCAATCCCCAATCCCCAATCCCCAATCCCCAATCGTCAATCATCAATCGTCAATCCTCCTCCCTTCGTGCCTTTGTGCCTTCGTGCCTTCCCCAAACAATCCCCAATTCCCTCCACCGCCCACCTGTTCAGTCGGCCCTCTGCGTCGATACAATAGTATTGAATATGGACGATGACCCACGCATTACACCTCTGCGCCAAAAGATCGCCCGCTTTCCCAAGTCACCCGGCGTCTACTTCATGAAGGACGCCCAAGGCCGGGTCCTCTACATCGGCAAAGCCAAGGACCTACGCTCCCGCGTGGGCAGTTACTTTCAACCCTCCGCCGACCTGCTCAACACCAGGGGAC
>JAZGDL010000451.1:0-2940 GCA_036477795.1 Phycisphaerae bacterium | reverse complement strand
ATTCTCGGCACAGCATGGAAGGGATTCTCGGCACAGCATGGAAGGGATTCTCGGCACAGCATGGAAGGGATTCTCGGCACAGCATGGAAGGGATTCTCGGCACAGCATATCGCAGTGCCCTACTACGGTGTGGCGGCTGGCTCCGTAGACCGCGTGGCACGGGCCTGAGCCTTGGGCCCCAGCCGAAAACGGGACACCAGCGGATTGTGATCCGAACCCGTGCCCTCCAGGGTTCCGCCGTAGATCTTGAATGAACCCTTGACGTATCGCTGGGCCATGGCCGGCGAGCAGAGCATAAAATCGATCATCGAAAGATAGGGCTCGCGATTGTAGGTGACGTGCTGAGCAGCGGGCACCTCCTCCGCGAAATGGGTCAAGGCGTACTTGCCCTCGCCCATGAGCATCTCCAGCGAGATGCTCTCGGCGATGTCGTTGAAATCGCCGCACACCACGAACGCGGCGTGGGGGTCGGCTTTGAGCCGGCGGTCGGCAAGTTCGCGAATCATGTGGGCCTCCCCCATCCGGATCCTCTCAGCCAGATCGCGCCCGTCGTGGCTACTCTTGAGATGCACCACCCATACCTCGAACGGGCTGCGGTCGGCAGGTTCGATCTCAACACGCAGAAGGTCGCGACGAAAACGCGAAATCTTGTTGGTGGCGTCCGGGAATCGCAGGTGACGATGCGACGTCACCGCTCCGACCGGCACGCGCGAAAGCAGGGCTACGTCGCTGCCCCGCAGATCATTGCCTTCAATGAGAACGATATGCTCATATCCCATGTCCGACAGGAATACCTCCACGAACCGCTCCAGGTAGCCCCTGTTTTCGACCTCCTGTAGGGCCAGGACGTCGGCGTTGATTTTCCTGATGACCTGAGCCACCTTTTCCATCTCCTGGCGTGGCTTCGGGCTTGTGGTGTCGTCATTGTGATAGAGGTCGTCCACCGCATCGTAGAGGTTGCGGATGTTGTAGGTGCCCACGGTGATCTCACTGCCCAGGGAAATGGATGCCTTGGTGATCGGTTTCGTCGGCGGCATTTCTTTGAGCACCTCGATCTGCTCCGGCGAGGTCACCTGAATCTGAGGGCTGCCGGCATAGGTCGTGACCATGCCGCGCACGCGGATGTTCTTCCCCTTGTACAGGTTCTCCAGCTTGTCGCTGAAGCGATCAATGTAGCTCTCGAAGATCACTACCTTGAACACGTCACGCCTGCTTCCGTGAAAATTGATAAAGTGGACGCGACCCGCATGGCCGACGGCGGCCACCCTACCGCTCACGAACGCGACCCGCCCGATCGCCTGATCCGCATCCCTCCAACTGATTTGCGGGCGTCCCTCGTCGGCGCCGATGGGGGGCTCCTGGGCCCGGGCGGTCGATGTAGTGATTACCCATGCCGTGGTCCAGACCAGTAGAATCTTGAACCATCCGCACAGCGAATCCTTGCTTTGCATTTGATTGAGCATGTCGATGTCCTTAAGGGTTGAAGGTTGAAGGTTGAAGGTTAAAAGTTGAAAGTCGCGAATTTGAACCTTTAACCTTCAACCTTCGAACCTTCCTTCGTCAAGGACAGCCTGACGAAAAACGGGTCATGAACGCTCCGAAATCGACCAGGTCGACGTCGGTGTCTCCCTCCGAGTCGTGAGGTTCACAGCCGCCTTCGAGGGTTCCTCCGGGGCCTGTCACGCAGGATTGGAAGAAGGAGTAGTCGAACAGATTCACACAGCCGTCGCAGTTGGTGTCGCCGGCCAGGCAGCAGGAGTCGTCACTCTCATCGCAGGGAAGACCCGAGCAGGGGTTCGTACCGGCGGACGCACACAGACCACCGTCGCAAAGCTCACCACCGTTGCAGAACTGCCCGTCGTCGCACTGCTCATTCAACACGCACGTGACATGCACGACCATTTCTGGCGCATCGAACGGATCAACCGGGGCGGACAGCGCATCAGCGAGATTCGTCAAACCGGGCCCCCGCAGCGGCTCGATGACGAAATCACCGGCTGCCCCGAGCGACACGGTAAAGACAAACTCGCCCAGGTAGGAGACACCCAGGACTATTAGGGCGTCCTCGTCATGTACGGCGCTCGCCACTCTGGCGTTGTCATCCACGCCGCCTGCCGGGTAGCTGACCGGGCCGTTGAATACATAATCGCCTCTCTCGGTATCAACCACCG
Source organism: Phycisphaerae bacterium (assembly GCA_036477795.1). Lineage (GTDB taxonomy): Bacteria > Planctomycetota > Phycisphaerae > UBA1845 > UBA1845 > JAZGDL01. Next base: position 769 of record JAZGDL010000451.1, on the reverse strand, counting down.
CCGAGCCCTCAACGGCATCCACCGTGCCCCCGGACCCGTTAGTAACTTGCGCGGGCAAAGCTACCTCGTAGCCACGTATCGTCACCCCCGGACTGATGAAGGCCTCAATAGTGATCGACTGGCCCGGCGTGGCGGTGATCTCATTGCCGACACCGCCCACCGGAATAAGCGTGATCGTCGGCAAGCCCGCCAATCCGAGCCGCGACCGTAAGGGAGCGTGCAGCGGTGAATCAGGATGGTTCGGGCCTGGTTCGCTGATGGCGGTCACCACCGGCTCCCGCGTCACGGCTTCGCGCTCCGTCCTATCACCGCCGGCCAGCGCTTTGACGGCCTTGGCGTTCCCTGCGACGCAGCCATTGGGGGCGCCCGGCGTATCCGTGTCTCCGAGCGGGTTAAACACCCCGATCTGCCACGCGCCGGTTCCGTCCGGACAACGGAAAATTTGCGCCGGAACAAACGTCAGGTCAGGACCGATCTGAGGCGGACCGTAGTGACACTCGGTGTCGACCGGCGGATTCCCCTCTTCCACCAGAGCGATCCGGTCAAGCTCGATGGCCCACGGAGTGACGTCCAGCGTGCAGTCGTTGTTGTCGTCAAGGTCCAGGTTCAACCGCCCGGTGAAGCCGGCCACCAACAGGTGCGTGACATTGTCGCTGTTTTCAAAATTCAGGTTTGCCAGCATGTCCGGTGTGCCCGGCAAGGTACGGCCCGGCTGAGCCGCGAGGAAGAAACCGCTTGCAGGAATGGTCTGGCCGGTCAGATCAACGAC
>JAZGDL010000450.1:0-9767 GCA_036477795.1 Phycisphaerae bacterium | reverse complement strand
CCCTCATCCGTCCTGGACTCCAGAACCGTTCTCAGCCGAAGCTCCACCGGCGTGCCCAGCGAATCGAAAACCAGAAAGGTGCTGGACAACCCCTGGCCGGTTGCCGGCGTTGTGGTGAATGAAAAGGGCAACGCCCCATTGGTACCGTTGCGGATCGAGGACCCGTCAAGACTGATGGCGTGGACGTCGCCCGCATTCGAACTCACCACCAATGCACCAGCGGGTGCAATGGTCCCGTCACCGATGGTCACCCCTGGTGAGCCGATAGCGGTGTCGCCGGCGTCAATGCCGAACCGGGTCTGCAAGAAAGCCGCCAGATCGCCGTAGGTGGAGCCGTCGGCCCCGACGACGAACTGGGTGTCCGGTATGTCGATCCCCCCTTTTTGCACGCCGCTGATCGCGATCACGTCGGCCTCGCTGAACAGCGGATCGCCGTTCGCGTCTACCAGACTGGTCAGCGCCGTTGCTGCGGTTGCTGGAGTGCCATCTGATGTCACTTGGACATTGGAAACCGCCAGAGCACCGGTGGAAGCCACGTCGCTCCCGGCGTTCAGACTGCCCACCAGCCGCGCCAGGGTGGTGGCGCCGGCTTCAGAGCCGGTGCCCAGGGGAATCACGATGTTGGCCAGATTGCCGGTGTCGATGGTCCCGTCCTCAGAAGCGGAAAAGCCCTGGACCAACGAGCCGTCCGAAGACACCAGCAGATCATCGGTATTGAGGGTGAAGGCGCCCGCCCGTGTATACACCGGGGCTGCGGCACCGGTTTGAAGTATGAAGAATCCGTCACCGTCGATGGCCATGTCCGACTCCACACCGGTCTGTTCCGCGGTGCCCTGATTGAAGGACCGTTGGATGGTGGCCAGGCCGCTGCCGTAACCGATTTGCAGGGGATTGGTGCCCCCGGCGGTTTCGCTCGGCGCGGTGCCTTCCTCAATGGTCCGCGTGAACAAGGTTTCAAACAGCGTCCGCGAGGACTTGAAGCCGGTGGTGTTGATGTTGGCTATGTTGTTGCCGATGGTATCCACGGTAAACTGATTACTGTTGATTCCGGTAAACCCGGTCATAATGGCGTTGGTCAGTGACATTGATATCCTTTCGGAGGAAGGGACGAAGGCACGAAGGGGAACGCACAATCCCCAATCGTCAATCGTCAATCGTCAATCCTCAATCAGCCCTCCTGGCATATACCCGCCGCGTCACTCCGACCACGGACTACTCTTTCTCACCCGTAAAGGGTGACAATACTTGACACTTAGACGGTAGTTATCAGATCGTCCATCGGCAACTGCTCGCCGGTGTCCAGTTCCAGCAACGCCCCTTTCCCTTCGTCACGGCGCACCGCAACCACAATCCCTTCAATGAACTCGTTTTCCGGGTCGGCCCGGTCATAACCGCGGACCAGCCGCCCGATCAGCGCTTTCGCGGCCGGTTCGGAGCCCTGAACGGTTTCCAGTTGTTCGAGGGTGAGCTTATCCCCGGTGTCCAGCAGCAAGGTCACCTCCCCTGCGGGGCTGAACCTGATGCCGATCACTTCACCGCTGGGCGGCTCACCTCCGCCCGAGGCGGCATCGAGACGGCCGGTGACGAACTTGCCGATCAACCCCGCGGCCGCACCGTATCGCTGATTCCGAGCCAGAGTCTTCAATGAATCGCTCAGCGTCGACGACAACTCAATCTCGCGAATCGACGACAACTGCGCCAGCAATGCTTCGTTGCTGGAGGGGGCCAGCGGGTCCTGATTGGTCAACTGGGTTACCAGCAACTGCAGAAAATCACCCGCAGCAAGTTGTCCGGTAACAGTGGGCTGCACCGCCCCGCCGGCTACTGGTGATTGCACCGCGTCCAATTCCATCGCTATCTCCTTCGCTAAAGTCGTTTCTTCTCAAGACCAGCGCCGTTCTCGGTGGCGCACGCCTGTGACCCGAGGGGTGGCACGGACTCAGTTCGTCTACTGGGATCGGCTCTAAACTCGTACATCGAGTCGAACCTCCGCCAGTGGATCGTCCATGCCAAACTCAGCCTCTCCGGACACCTGCCCATAAGGCTCATCGATCGCCGCAGACACGCCGCGGCCAGTCTCTGCAGGCGCCGGATGCCGGTGGTTTCCGCTCTCGTCAAACCCCTCCCGTGAGGGCGCGTCATCGGCCCTATCACCACTCCCGTCGTGCGGAGCGGTATCGCCGTCGCGTTGCGTCAGAGCGATCTCCAGGCGCTGCACCTTGACGCCCTGCTGCTCCAGGGACGCACGCAGTTCGTCGATCTGCGACAACAGAACCCGACGAGCCTCAGGATTGTCAGCCGTCAGGCGAACTTGCACACTGTCGTTTCGTAAGCGCAGGTGCACCTGCACGTGTCCCAAGGCGGGCGGGTCCAAGGCGATTCGCGCAACCGTCTCGCGTCCCGCGGGCCCCGCCTGAATGACCTTGGCGATACGTTCGAACGCGGCCCGCTGCGACGACTGTGTCTCTTTCGCGCCCCCGAAACGATGTGGGCTTCGCTTGGCGCCGCCCACGGGTTGCAACCCGTGGGCTTGGGGCGCTGGACCGGGCTTTGCGCGAGTCTGCACACCCGCTTCATTCGAAGGCTGTGACGACGAGCGTAGCTCCCCGCGCCCCGAGACCTTCAATAGGGCACCAGTCGTCGGTGATTTGGACGACGGCGAAGCTGATGTGGGATAACGCGGCGCCGGCGAACGTACCAGGGCGCCGGTGGGCGGCGGACCGGTTCTTGGAATCGCCTGGGTAGCTTCGCCACGGTCGGTCACCGCTTGTTCACCGATACCTGCTCCACGCCGCGGCGATTGTCCGGGAAGGGCCGCAGATGTCTGCGCAGCGCCGCCAACCGCTTGCGAACCGACCGGCGACGTTGGCTGTTGGCCGGTTGACTGTACGGTAGCGGGCAACGGCCTTGATTCTGTCTGAGCAGTAGTTTGAACGGTTGATTCCATCTGCGTTTGTTTCATCGACGAGGCCGCCGCTCGCTCGGCGGCAATTTCCGCACGTGGAATGTGTGCACCGGCGATCCGCGGTGGACCATTGGTGCGATGATGGACATCCTCGTTACGCAACACCGCCAGTCTGGCGGCACGGCTGTCATACGCTTCTTCGATACTATTGGGTGCGGCAACGCCGCCCATTGAGGTTGATCCCGCGCTGGCGCTTGGGGCTCGGATGAATTGCAACGGCAGCGCTTGGGTGCTGGCCGGGCCCGGCGCCGGAATCGCGTTGAGCAGTTGATCAAACGGGCCCGCTTGGGAACCGCTCTCTGACGGTCGCTGCTCGTGCGTGTCAAATGACCGGCTGGGAAGACCACGGATTGCAATCCGTGGGCTTCGCTGAGGCGATAGTGTGCTCGGCAATGTCTGTATGTTCGAAGCGATCATATGAGTGTAAATCAACACCGCTCCCTTACCGTCGCGGCTCTTGGGCCTCTGTGGGCCGCATATCCCGGATCAGACGTCGTACGATTGTGATTCTGGCGCGATCAACGTCGGTCTTGGCAGCCTCGATGATCTTCTTGACCTTGCGGGTATCGAGCTGGAACATAACTCGGGCGGCCTCCGCGTCGTCCATCGTCATAATCTGTTCCAGGGCCGTCTTGGGAGAGAGCGCCGCAATGATCTCAATCTCCTTGGCATAGCCGGCGACGGATTCCCGTTCAGCGCGCAGCTTGCGGGCCTGGCGATCCTTCTCCACCTGGGCCTCGAACTCCTCGCGCCGTCGATCCACTTCCAGGCGTGCCGCATTGACGAACTTCAAGCGTTGTTCAACCTGGGTGCGGTAGCGTTCCGCGGTGCGTCTTTCGATTTCGTCGTTGACCATCCCTTGTTGGCGATGGTGGACGACCTGATCGACCGCGGGCTCCACGGGCTCAGCCTCGGTGATCTGCTCCTGTTCGCCCCACAGGACGCCGACGGCGGCCCGAACACGTTGGGCGTCCAGCTTGCCGGTGCCGAACAGATAGCCCACACCGGCGCCCAGCGCAAGTAAGTGCAAAAGCGCCAACGCTGCGATCCAGTGATAGGTGGTCCTGATCGTACCCATGGGTATCCTCCGCTCCCTTACGGTCGCGGTTCTGTTCCTTCCTCGCTACGTCCCTTGATCTCTCCGTCGCCGGTACGCCTGAGCGCCGATTTCATCAGACTCCGCCCGCTCCTCGCGAGCCTGAGCGGCGGCGTGCTCCTGCCATTGCCGCTGGCGAAGCGTTTCAATCACCTTGCGGTTCCTGGACCGCCGCACCAGCTCCGCCCGATCACCGTTCAGCAACGCCTGGACGCCTTGGACCTGCCCCTGCTGCTGTGTGATGCGACGTTTCAAGTGCAGTCGCCAGCGTTGCTCGGCAAGTGCCGTGGGCACATCCAGGCGTTCGGCCCCGCGATCTTCACGGGCCCGAGCGATCGTCTCATCCACGCCGCGATGCAACTGCGCCAGATGTTCGACGCAGCGCTGAAGCTCACCGACCCGCGAGGCTACCGCACGCTTCTGCTCGTCCTCACGGCCCTTACGCAGTTTGAGCAACGGCTCGAGTCTGAATCGGAATCTCTTAGCCATCCGTGGCTCCTACGGCGCCCCGGCGAGCTATGCCGCCGGTTGACTCGATCCGTCCGCCGCATCGGCGCCCTCAGCCTGTTGCGGCGGACGCAAACGCGCCTCGGTTCTCTTGATCTCGTCGTGCAACGCCAGCAGCGCCGTGCGCGTCTCACTTTCAGTGTACCGCTGGTCAACCAACTGACGCAGAAACGCATCGATACGCGGTTTCATCTCGACAGCCAGGTCGAATTCCGGAGTAGTGCCTTTGGCATACGCCCCGATGTTGACCAGGTCTTCGATATCATTCCAAACCGCCAGGACGCGCTTAACCGCACGGGCGGCTTCGGTGTGCTCTGTGTCGACGACGTCGACCATGACCCGGCTGATACTCTCCAGCACCGACACGGCCGGGTAATGACCGCTGTTGGCCAGGGCCCGGCTCAACCAGATGTGCCCGTCGAGAACGCTTCGGGCGGCGTCGGCCACCGGCTCATTGATGTCGTCGCCCTCCACCAGAACCGTATAGATCCCGGTGATGCTGCCGCGATCGGTCTGCCCGGCACGTTCCAACAATCGCGGCAGCAGCGCGAAAACGCTTGGAGTGTAGCCTCTGGTAGCCGGCGGCTCACCGGCTGCCAGACCGATCTGCCTCTGGGCCATCGCCGTCCGAGTCACCGAATCCATCAACAGCAGTACGTCCTTGCCCCGGTCCCGGAAGTATTCCGCGACGGTGGTGGCGACGAAGCCGGCACGCACCCGCATCACCGGCGACTCGTCGGACGTACTGACGATCATCACCGTCCGTCTAAGGCCTTCTTCGCCCAGGTCCTTGCGTATAAAATCTCGAACCTCGCGGCCGCGCTCGCCGACCAGTGCCAGCACACTGACATCCGCCTCGGTGTGGCGGGCTATCATGCCCATCAAGACGCTCTTACCCACTCCGCTGCCTGCAAACAGCCCCACACGTTGTCCGCGGCCCAGGGTGAGCATGGCGTCGATGGCACGTACGCCGGTGGCCAGTGGCCTGTCGATGGGCTTGCGGGACAGCGCTCGCGGGGCTGGACCGTAAACCGGATAGTGGCTCTGGATACGCAACGAACCCTTACCGTCGATCGGACGACCCAGCCCGTCCAGCACCCTGCCCAAGAGCCGGTCGCCGACGCCCAGCATTTCCAGGGAGGGCGCGCTGGTCACCGTATCGCCTGCGGCGACGCCCAGCGGCTCGGTCACCGGCATCAGGACGGTGCGGCCGTCACGAAACCCCACTACCTCGGCATGCACGGCGTCCCCGTGGGCCCGCTTGATCTCGCAGGACGCGCCCAACGGCAGGGGCAAACCCTCAGCCGCCAGGATCAGGCCGGACACCTCAATGACCTGCCCGCTTACCCGCGCCAGCCGGCTACGCTCGATCAGGCGCGACTGATTCTCAAACATCATCGCGGTCATGTGTTGGTTTCTCCGCCGGATCCACCGTCAAGTGCACTTACGTCTCCGAGAACCAGTTCCGCCGCTTCGCGAAACTGCCCTTCGATGGTGGCGTCGATGCGTGTCTGGGCAGTCTCGACCACGCATCCGCCGGGGCCTACCACTTCGTCCTCGACGACGGTGACATGCTCTCGCCGTGCCAGCGACTGCCCCAGCTCAGCCGCGTACGTCGACATCCGATCCCGATCGGCCGGGTTGATGCGGATGACGATGTCCGTCCCTGCCGCGATCAACCCCATCGCTTCTTTTGAATTCGCTACGGCAGCCTCACGGTCCACTGCCGCGGTCCGCTTGGTAATGCGTTCGGCGATGGCCACGGCAAGCACCAGCATGTCGTGGCGGGCCCGGTCCAGCAGGTCTTCCTTGGCAGAATCGAAGGCGGCCACCATCTCACCCAAAGCGGACAGCAACGGTTGCTGCTCGTCGTTGAACTCCGCCTTGGCGGCAGCAAATGCCTCCTCGCGCCCGATGGACTCACCAGCCGCACGACCCTCGGCAAAACCGTCCTGGTAGCCGGTTCGCTGGGCCTCGGTCCGGCGTCGTTCGATTTCCTGCCGGGCGTCCGCGAGTATCTGAACGGCCTGCGACCTGGCCCGCCGGACGACGCGCTGCGCTTCAGCCATGTGGTCCTTGAGCGCCAGCGTCTCCAAACGCTTCTTGATCTTTCCCGCACCGTCGGCCTTGATCACCGTTCCCACGTGGTCACTCTCCGGGCAAAGGGACGAAGGGACGAAGGAACGGGTGCGAGAAGGGATTCTCGCACCAGCGGTCGTCGCTCTTCACTCTTCACTTTCCTCAAACGATCATCTCCTTCTCGCCGCCGCGACCGGAGATGATGATCTCGCCGGACTCCTCCAGGCGTCGCACTACATCGACGATCTTCTGCTGGGCCGCCTCGACGTCGGTTATCCGTACCGGACCCATGAATTCCATGTCCTCCTTGATCAGTTGGGCGGCGCGATCGGACATGTTCTTGAAGATCTTGTCGCGCAGCTCCGGCGTCGCGGTCTTCAGGGACAGAGACAGCTCGTCATTCTCGACCTCCTTGAGGACCGACTGGATGCCCTTGTCATTGACCAGCATGATGTCCTCGAAGACGAACATCAGCCGGCGGATCCGCTCGACAAGGTCCGGATCCTCGCCTTCAAGGGCCTCCAGAATGCCCTTCTCCGTCGAGCGATCAGCCAGGTTCAGCATCTCCGCCACCGATTCCACGCCGCCCGCCGTTCGCAGGCTCTGCGACACCAGGCCGGACAAACGTAACTCCAAACCACGTTCGACGTCCTTGATCACGTCCGGATTGGTCTGATCCATGTTGGCGATGCGGCTGATCACCTCGACCTGCTTGGCGGCGGGCAGACCCGTAAGAATCGAACTGGCCTTGGACGAGGCCAGGTGGGCCAGGATCAGCGCGATGGTCTGAGGATGCTCGTCCTGGATGTACATCAGAAGGTTCTCACCGTCGGTGCGGTGCAGGAAGGCGAAGGGCTGCTTGTAGACTTCACCCTCGAGTATCCGCAGGATGCGATCAGCTTCAGCCCCGTCGAGGGCCTTGTACAGAATCGAACGCGCGTAGTTGACTCCGCCCTGCTCCGCGTGGCGGGCGGCCAGCGCCAGGTTGTAAAACTCCTCGATCACCTTTGAGCTCACGCTCGGATGAACGGCGTCCAGATTTGCGATTTCGCGGGTGATGTGCTCGACCAGCTCCGGATCCAAATGGCTCAGCACTTTTGCTGACGCCTCCATCCCCAGAGACACCAGTAGGATCGCAGCCTTCTTCATCCGGGAAAGGTTACCGCCTGCGGCGTCGGATTGACTGGTCATGACGATATACCGGGCGGAGGGTCGAAGGTCGGAAGGTCGAAGGTCGAAGGTCGGGAGGTCGAAGGTCGGAACATCGAAGGCCCGCCGGACCTTTGACCTTTGACCTTGGACCTTCGACCTGGGACCTTCGACATTGGACCTTTGACCTTCGACATTGGACCTTTGACCTTTACTCCTGCGCCTCGGTCCAACGCCCCAGGATGCGCGCCACGGTTGCCGGGTCGTCCTCAACCAGGCGCCCGACCTGCTCCGTCATTTGACTGGCACGCATCGTGTCAGCGTCCACTTCGACCGCTTCCAGCGCGCCTCCCGCCGCCGGCTGTGCTTTACCGACCGGGCCTCCGCCGCCGGGCAACAACTCCTCATCACCCCCATCTTCACCCGCTTCCTTACGGGTGCGGCTCTGATAAAACGTCTGCGCATCGCGGGCCGATTGACGCGCCAGCCGCGCCAGCATGTAGAGCCCTACCACAGCCAGAAGGGCCAGCCCGCCCTGAGGGGCGTATCGTTTCAGCAGTTCGACTGGCGTGTCACCGCTCACCGCCGCCACCGACGCCGCCAACGTTCCGTCGGGAAGTATGGTCACCGCCGGACTGAGACCTGGGTACAAATCCACCGTAATGTCATCGTCACTTCGGGCCATCACGATGTTCCTGACGGCGGACCGCACACGCCGCTTCTCTTCCTCCAGCCGGGTGGAGATTTCGTTCTCATCGGGTTCCTGCTCTGAACCGCTCATTCGCCTCAGCACGCCGACAATGTAGCTGCGCGGAATGCCGATGCTGGCCGTCGTACGCAGCACGTTGAAGGGCAGGAACTGGGTGGTCGTTTCTCTAGCCAGTGGTTGGTCCTGAAACTTCGTGGTGGTTTCCTCGGTGGTTTCACTGTTGCCCGAGGCATTGCCGGCCAGCGCCTGACCCACGTTGGGGCCTACACCGCTCTCTCCCGACGGTCCGCCGGAGCGTGTTTCGGTAGTCGAAGTCTTTTCCTCGGCGACGGCCGGCTGGGCGTACGTGATTTCGCGGGTCCGCTTCCGCGACCCGTCAAGCTGCACGGACACCGAAACCCGAACGCCCGGAATGTACGACAGTTGCCCCTCGATTTTCTTGCGCAGATGCTCTTCGTGCTTCTTTTTCTCTTGCAGTTGACCCTGGGCGAATTCCTCCTCCGGATCGAGGACCTTGAACGGGCGGAGTGTCGCCCCGTCGATCACCGAAACACGATGCGGCACCAGGCCCGGCACCGCACCGGCGACCAGCTCGGCACAGGCCTTGACCACATCTTGCGTCAGCGTGCGGCCGGCGGCCATGGTCACCTTGATAGAAGCCGTCGGCCTGACGTGGGCGGCGCTGATCCGCCGGTTGGATGTGTCGGTGATGAACACCTCCGCCGACTTCACCAGCGGCGACGAGGCGATGACCTTGGCCATTTCATTCTGCAACGCTACCTGCCGGCGGAAATGGTTCTCCGATTCCGGGCGGAACGGTGAGTCGTCCTCGATCAATTTGGCGAAGGTGATGCTGGTGTCCGCCGGCAGAGCCCCGGCGCTTTGCAGTTGCCAGAACAACGTGTGACGGTCTGCGGGCGTGACCCAGATGCTATCGCCCACGATTCTGAATCGCTCCGCGGGAAGATGCTGCCGGGCGACGGCCAACTGTTCCGTGGTCATCGGCTCTTCCAGCAGACGGACATACTGCGGCTTCACCGACCACTGCACCAGCCAGAGGAAGGAGCCCACGATGACCAACGCGCAAAGACCGATAGCCACGCGCTGCGACGCGCTCAGATCGGTCAGTTGCGTGTTGATCCGGGCAATCAGTTGCCGCACAAAATCCATCGTCAAGCGCCCCCTACACTCTCATCTACCGTTGTGCCGACAATACGCTGTGCCGAGAATACGCTGTGCCGACAATACGCTGTGCCGAGAAT
>JAZGDL010000045.1:0-56143 GCA_036477795.1 Phycisphaerae bacterium | reverse complement strand
CCGTGGTCGTTTTTTCCATGCGAGTTCAAACCGCAAAACTACTGCCGCAACCGCACGAGCTGCTGGCGTTGGGATTGTTGAACACAAACCCCCGCCCCATCAGCTCGTCTTTGAAATCGATCGACGTCCCGCTCAGATAAAGAAGGCTCTTGGGGTCGCAGATCACTTGCACGCCGTGCTGTTCCCAGGACTCGTCGTTTTCGTTCTTCGATTCCGTCAAATCAAGGCTATAGCTGAAACCGCTGCATCCGCCGCCCTTGACGCCGAGACGCAGGTACATGGGCTTGGGCTCGTCGCCGTTGCTCCGCGCCGTCTCGTGCTGCTGCTCGATGACGGTTTTTATTTCCCGGGCTGCCGTTTCCGACAATACGATGGACATGAGATAAAACTCCCTAAGACTCAATTTGTGGGATAGGCTTTCCAGCCTGTCGATTGACCGGCTGGAAAGCCGGTCCCACACCATGGTTATCGCCGACCAGCACTCCCAGGCTCACCGGCGCCTGATAAAACGCGATATTCGCCAGATCAACCTGGCGCAAGAACCGTTGCAGACTCCGGTGCACACGCTGCAACGGCGCCTTGATGCGGCAATCTTTCTCCAGATCACACTTGGGCTCTTCGCTCTCGCAATCCACCTCCACCGGACAGCATAGCGTAAGCTTCACCGGACCTTCCACCGCCTCGATCAGTTCTGCCAAGCTGATCTGCTCCGGCGGCTTGGCGATGCAATAGCCGCCGCGCGCCCCCCGTGCGGAATTCACCAGCCCGTGATGCAGAAGCTGGTGCAGGATGTTGGTGAGAACGGGAAGCGGAACATGAATGGTTTCCGCCAGGTTCCGGGCGCTGACCCAACCCGGCGCGCAACGAGCCAACTCGGACATGGCCACCAGTGCGTAATCAGATTTTCGCGTCAGCGTCAACACGGCAAGCTCCTATAACACCACACATGTGGGACAGGCTTTCCAGCCCGTCGCGTTTGACCGGCTGGAAAGCCGGTCCCACAGGGTGCTGGCGCGAGAATCCTTTCTCGCACCCCTCCGCTAACATATAGTACCATATCGGTGATATTGCAAGAGTAATCCTTACTAATTTGGTAAAGTTTCCGCTGACCGGCCTCATACGTCCTAGTACGCCAACTTACATCAACTCCAGGTGGCGGGGAGGTTGAAGGTTGGAAGGTTCAAGGTCGAAGGTCCGGTTCAAGGTCGACGGTTCCAAGGCCCGAATACCAACAGTCAGTCTTCAACTTTCAGCCTTCAACTTTCAGCCTTCAACATTCAACCTTCAACTTCCGAGTTTCGACTTTCGACCCGCTTTGCTTTTGCCAGGCAACTGCAATACAATGGACTCCGGGTTACTGGTGCGGGCGCGCGCCCGCCATGTCTGGGATAAATGGGAGTGGGGTCATGAAGAAACTCCGTACCGTATTGTTGTTGGTGGTTGCCGTATGTCTTGTTCATCTGAAGTCTGCGCCGGATGCCGTTGCCACCGCGCCGGGCGCCTCTACGTCTACATCCAATACCCCGAAGAGTGCAGCGTCGGATCGCTCTACGACTAACCGATCGACGGCGCGCGCTCCCGTTGATAGAGCCTCCCCGACGGGCGTGAAGTCTACCCTCACGCAAGCCACGGCGCTAGCAGGTGGGCCACCCAACGACCGCTGCCCGGGCGCTGAGGCCATTTCGGTTCCGGACAGCGTTCTCGGCTCCACCATCGGTGCCACCTTCGACGCCGCGCCGTTATGTGGTACGGATAATACCTCGGCGGGCGTCTGGTACCTGGTCATTGGTACGGGGAACACCATGACGGCTACCACGTGCACCGACTCGACGAACTACGACAGCAAGATCAGCGTCTATTGCGGCGATTGCGACATTCTGACCTGTGTGACCGGCAACGACGACGACTGCATCTTGGCCAACGACCTCGCTTCAACCGTCCAATGGTGCTCGGAATCAGGCAGTCCCTACCTGATCCTAGTGCACGGCTTCTTTGAGGTTGGCAACTTCGGACTGCAGGTTTTCGACGACGGGGCGACTTGTCCCGAACCGGCCAGGTGCGATGCGCAGGGCTGCGTTTCCTGCGGGCCGAACAGCACACCGGAGGACGAGCCCGACTGCGGACTTCCGGTCGACACCGTAAACGGCGGATGCAATTCGGCCCCGACCGTGTTCTCGCCGATCACTTGTGGCGAGACTATCTGCGGAACCGCCGGGGCCGACGCCACCGGCCGTGATACCGACTGGTTTGAGATCACCATCACTGAGAGTACCGTGTTCACGTGGACCGTAACGGCAGAGTTCGACGCCCTCATCGGTCTGGCCGAGACGGGAACGCCGGGATCGGGAGACTGCGCGGACCACACCGGCATTCTCAACCCCGCCGCCTTCCCATCGGCCTGTGAAACCGCAAGGGTGACCACGGATTGCCTCCCGCCGGGAACCTATTGGTTCTTTGTCGCTCCAATAGTCGACCTGCCATGCGGTGCGGAGTATGAAGCCGCCTTGACCTGCGATCCGTGCGGCTGTGACAAGGCGGCGCCTCCCGGCGATGACTGCTGGAGCACACCGTGCGGCTCGACGCAATACGACTTTGCCCTGACGCCGATCCCGGCTGACTTCTTCGGTCCCGGTTCCGATCCGTTCGACGGCACCGTTCAGCTCGGCGGTCAGACGGGCTTCATCGATACCGTCGTTTCGAGACTGGGCGGCATGTGCTTTGACGGGCGGGAACCCGTGACTCAAACGGTCGAGATCGAGATCGTCGAGTTGAACTTGGTCAGTTGCGAACCCATCACCGTCACGTTCAACGGCGGGCAGCGGCCGGAGCAATGGGACGTAAAGGTCTTCCTGGACGGACCGCAGCAGCGGGGGCTGCTCACCGCGACCAAGAGCAATCCGGGCGGTGGGACATTTGACACCCAGCTAGCGGTCCAAGCCGGGTTCGAGTTCATCGGTCCAAGCGCACAGTCCCATCAGTTGACCAACCTGCCGCCCCAAACGCTTACCTCGACCGGATTGCCCTGGTCGCAGGATGCTCGGGGCTTCACTTGCGGCCAAGGCATATTCCACCCTGGTTTCTCCAAGGATTCCACCAATTGCTGCGAGCTTTCCTGCCATGAAGGTCCCGCGCCGGGGCACGAACACTGTGTGCTCCCGCCGAAATGTCCAGAGTGTCCACAGGCCTGCTGCGGCGTGCCCGGTGTACCCTGCACCGAACTCCCGGCGAGCGAGTGCGAGCTTCTGGGCGGCCTACCGCTGGGTCCCGGCACGGACTGTGTCAACTCCACCTGCCCCCAGGGGCCATGCGAGCCGACACCCGATGGATCCGCTTGCCAACGCACCTCCTGCCCCGACGATACGCAGCGATGTGAGCCTAAGTGTGTCAACTTCGATCCAGTCACCGGCATCACCAAGGTCAGGTCCTGCGCCTGTGTGGGCGCCGATGAGTGCCACGTGGACATCCCGCAGCCCGCGCCGGGCTGCAACTCGCTGGAAGCAGCCGCCGGGGCCGGGGGTTGCGTGATGCCCGACGTCGGCGGCACCGTGGTGCTGCCCCCGCAGGGCTGTCCCTACCTCAGTCCGGACGAGGTGCACATGATCGTCGATGGGCTTCCGCCCGGCACCGAGATCATCCTTGACGCCATCCATGACAAGTTCTTCCTACGCGACTCAGGCCCCGGTGGAACCCTTGGCGGTGAGTTCGAGACGTTCGATTCGTTCCTGTTCCTCGAGATATGCGGCACGGGCGAACTTGGGAGCTTCAGCCGCAGCATAGCGGTGCCGGTGCAGTGCGAGGTGCATATCGGACCTCGCACACCCGGCGATGCGGTCCAGTCCTTCCCAACGGAGATGTTCCAGCTTCAGGGCGGTCTCTTCGGAGACCCCGACTTCGACGCGTTGGTCGTAGTTGCCGGGAGCGGTTTCGGTCTGCCCAGCCCTGGACACACCACCTTGACCAGGCTGCCCGGCGGCAATTTCGCGGTAGACAGCTTCTTCGACATCACATACCAGATCGATTTTCTCGGTGCCCCGGGCAGCGTACTTAACGCTCTGCATGGATCGACCATCGGCATCGTGCAGATGGGCGCAGGCTTAACGCCGCATTGCGTGGGCGGCTGCCCGGCAGGAGAGGTCTGCCGCGAGCTACAGACGGTCAACGCCGACGGGACCATCGACATCTGCTGCACGTGCGAGCCCGTACAGATCGGAGCCTGCTGCGATCATGCTCAGCCGGGCGGTTTGTGCGTATCAGACGTTACCGAATCGGCGTGCCTGAGAGAATTGGGCTTTGAGCAGCCCGAGTTCTTCAAGAACCGGACCTGCGCCCAGGTGGAAAGTGAAGGTCTGTGCCGCGAGCACACCGGGGCCTGCTGCGACGCCAACACCGGCATATGCACCGACGGCGTCCCCGAGTCGCAGTGCCCCAGGGTCGATTCGCAGTTCCGCTGGGACAAGGGCACGCTCTGCGCCGATCTCGATCCACCGTGCCAGACGCGTTCCGAGGCCTGCTGCTTCGAGGACGGTCGTTGTTTGGATCTGCCGGGTGACGAGTGTCGCGGCGCGGACGGCGCCCCACGCGGTCCTGGTAGCGCCTGTCAAGGTGACGGCGACGGCAACGGCATCGACGATGCTTGTGAATTCGATACCAAGTGCCAGCACTGCGGTCCGGGCCCGCATTGGATTGATACCTGTCCGGCTGGTCACGACCGATTGCCTTCGGGCGCCGTGGTCGGCGTGGACAGGGATGGTGACTGCATTGTCGATATGAATCTGGTGATGTTCGGTCCGGCCGAAGTGGCTCGTGGCGCGGGATCTCCGCACAGCATTCCGACCGAGATGGTTGCCATGAAGCTCACGGGTGGCGGTGTCGTATTGCGCGCCGGTTACGGCGGCGGTATCGGACCCGGTGCACCGCTGGGTCCATCACTCGGTAGCATAATCGAAGACGGTGGCGACCCGAGCCTCGGGGACAGTTCGTTTGACATCTTATTCGAGCTTGATCTCGGTGGCGGGCTGTTTGCCTACAACCAGGTGCCGTTGTCGCTCACGGCGAGCATTGAGTGTGTGTCGCCGAACCGCATCTACTCGCACCCGCGGGGATGTTTCCCGCTGTTCGACTCGCCCATACCGGGCGTGGGTAGGTTCGTGGCTAACTTGGTCACGGCGGACCACGATCCGTTCGGTGACCCACTCTGTCCGCTACCGACGTTCGATCCCTTGTTGTCCTGTCTGCAGCGGCAGATCTTCGATTGCGTGGGCTCCGATCGTGAATTATGCCTGCCGAGAGTTTTCACCAATTCGCCCGGAGGTGCCGATAGGGGCGGAATTGCCGTAGCGGTGCTATGCGACTGCTTCGATGACGGAGGTGAATGCGGGCCGGTGGCGCTCAGTTCGGATGGTGGCACTTTATCGTGCACCGGTACGTGTCCAGTTGCGACGCAGCGGTGCGAAATCCACATAGACGGCCGCTCCACTGGAGCCCCGAGCATCCCCGTCTTCGACGTAGGCGGCGGCGCCGAGGTCACCTGCGAGTGTCCGCTGCCGCCCGATCCGCACGTTACGCTTCAGGGCACGTCGGCCACATTCGGTGCGCCGGATGTACCGCCCATCCCGGCCGACTTCTTCTTCCCGGGTTCCGCTCCGTTCAACGGCACGGTCAACCTAGTGGGAGGCCCCACCGACACGCTCGGTCAGCGAGACGGTCCGATCGTTTGTCCGGGTGTCTTATTCCCGCGGCCTTGCGATCCCGTCGGCGTGGAGCTCGTCCAACTCGACCTCGTTTCGGCCGCCCCGATCGTCGTCGGCCCCTCGCAATGGGATGTCGCGGTGGACCTGTCGCCTAGCGGTTCCCCGCCATTGGGCATGATCAGCGCGACGCTGGGGCATGCAAACGGTGGTACCTACAACGCCGACATTCCCTTCTTCCCACGTTTCACATTCACCGAGGTGGGCAACCCCGGGAACGTGCGGGTCTTGGACTACGACCTGGAGGGCACACCGCCGATCCGGATCAACTTCCTCGGCGTGCATTGGGTCATACAACTGGGAGCGGTCCTGGTCGGGACCATCGACGCCCCCAACGACGGCAACTTCGTGCCGGGTGTACGCGAAAACATTCCCGGCGATCCGAACTCGCAGAAGGTGATTCAGTCTCTGGGTCTCAGCAAGGACGGCGGCATCGATCACCCGGTCCAACCGCCGTCGCAAACGGGGGCCTGCTGCGACCATGCTCAGCCGGGCGGCTTCTGCCTGTCCGATGTTACTGAGTCGCGGTGCCTGAGAGAACTGGGCTTTGAGCAGCCCGAATTCTTCAAGGACAGGGACTGTGCTCAGGTCGAGGATCAGGGTCTATGTCGTGAGCACACCGGGGCCTGCTGCGACAAGTCGCAGCCGGGCGGCGTGTGTCGCAGCAACGTCCCCGAATCGCAATGCATTCCGAATGGTCGGAGCGTCCCTGAGAGGCCCGGAGACGATGGGCCGTCTGCCGGCGGGGGAACGTGTTCGGGCGATGCCACCGAGTTGATGTTCCCGTTGGACGGCACGTACGCGCTCGTCGATTTCTTCGGTGACGGCTGCACGGGGTCGGGATGCGCCCAGGGACTCGACCAGCACAATGACGATGATTCGGCCACGGTCCCGCTGGGCTTTGTATTCGACCTGTACGGTGACACGTACACGACCGCATTCGTCAACAATAACGGCAACCTGTCGTTCGACACGCTTTACTCGACGTTCAGCCCGGCTGGCTTTCCGAACACGGAATTCGTAATGGTCGCACCGTTCTGGGGGGACGTGGACACGGGCGATGTCAACGACGATGGCGGAAACCATAACACCCTCGGGCACGTTTACCGGAAGTTTTTCGGCGGCAACACGCTCGTGGTTACCTGGGACAACGTCGGGTACTACGACGAGCACGGCGACCTGCTCAACACCTTCCAGGTGGCCATCTCGGACGGCACCAATCCCGCCATGGGCCTGGGGAACAACGTGTGCTTTAGCTGGGACAACATGTGCTGGACCACGGGTGATGCCTCGGACGGGGTCGGGGGCTTCGGCGGATTTCCGGCGATTGTCGGGGCCAACCGCGGCGACGGCGTGGAATTCTTCCAGATCGGGGCTTTTGACCACGCGGGCATCGACTACGACGGGCCATTCACGAACAACGACGGTGTGAGCTACCTCGACTTCAGCTCGATTTGTTTCAGCACGGCGGTGATCTCAAACATCGCTCCGATCCCTCAGGGGTTCCCGGGCACCAGGAAGATCACCGTGGACGCCGCCGCGGGCGAGGTGCTCGACCTGACCGTGCAGTTCATCAGTCCCGAGGAGGGCCAGACGGTCACGGTGGCGATCGCCGATCCGGACGGAGGTCAGGCGGGCGGGTTGGTGATTACCAACAACTCGCCGCAAGTTGAAATCGCCACCATCGATCTGGACTGGGCGCCGGATTGCGCCGACACCGGCTCCTACGCGCTGGAGTTCACAGCGACCGACAATTTCAACCCGCCGGGGGTGACGGTGATCAGTCTGGTGATCAATGTTGTGTGCGAAACGCCACCGCAGATCCAGTGGTTCAAGGGCGAAGACTGCAGGGAGGACGGCGGGACCGTCGATTGTCGGGAGCATACCGGAGCCTGCTGCGACGGGACGACAGGAATCTGCCGGGATGATGTGCCGGAGTCGGAATGTTCGGTCGGCGGTGCCCCGGGCGGCATCGGCATATGCGAGGGCGATGAGCTTTGCAGCGGACCCTGCCCTGCGGCGGGTGCGTGCATAACGGACGCGGACTGCGGAGCCGGCGGGGAGTGCCTGCCCGATTGCCTGCCGAGCACCTGCGTTTGCGCGAACAACGAGTGGACGTGCACGGACGATTGTCTGGGACGATGCGTGGTGATCGCGGATCAGCACCGCTGGGCGAAGGATACGCTGTGCAGCGACCTGGATCCGCGGTGCACCGAGCACACCGGAGCCTGCTGTGACGGGAACACGGGTGAGTGCAGGAATCATGTGCCCGAGTCGCAGTGCGGTCCGCCCGCGGGAACCCTCAAGTTCGAGGCCATCATCGACGGCGCCCAGGCCAACAAGTGCGTGGGAACCGGGTCGGCTGCTAGTGGAATCGGTCAGTTTACCCTTGACACCAATACCGGAGTAGTTAGCTACAACATCACCTACGCGGGCTTGGGTTCGCCTGAGTCGGCCAGCCATGTCCACAGTCCCGCACCCGAATGCATCAATGCCGGAGTCTTATACCCGCTTCCGCTGGGCAGTCCGAAGATCGGCGTGGCCAACCTCAGCGCCGCCCAGATGGACAGGATGATCAACGGGCTGCACTACGTGAACATCCACTCTGCGCAGTGGCCTGGGGGGGAGATTCGCGGGCAGATCGTGCTGGTCCCCGACGATTCGCAGTTCACCTGGACCAAGGACACGCTCTGCGAGGACCTCGATCCGCGGTGCACCGAGCACACCGGGGCTTGCTGCGATCATGCTCAGCCCGGTGGCTTCTGCGTACCCGATGTTCCGGAATCAAGGTGCCTGACCGGCATGGGCTTTGAGCAACCCGAATTCTTCAAGGACCTGAGCTGCACACAGGTGCAAGCGGAGGGGCTATGCTTCGAGCACACCGGGGCCTGCTGCGACAAGTCGCAACCGGGTGATACTGTATGCACCAGCGGTGTGCCGGAGTCGCTGTGCATCCGCTTCGAGGCGGGGGACGGCATCTTCGTTTTCGGGAACAAGGATGAGTTCGACAGCTTCATGCGCGAGCACGGGAAGGTCCTCAAGGGTATCGAGACCTTCGAGGAGTCCAATATCCCGGATGGCGGAATACAACCGCTGCGTGATCCTCTGGTCGGTAACGTTCCCAATATCAGTCCGGCCTCGGGCTTGGGCTTCCCGCAGGGTCTTGCCGAGAAGAACCTGATCATTCAGACGAACATTACGCCGGGGCCCAACCCGCCGCATCCCAACCCGTCCGGCGATCCGACGGCCCTGCATGTGGTGGGGCAGGGATTCCTCGGTGCCAACAGCAAGGCGGTGGGTGAGAATCTATTCCTTCAAGGCATCCGCGCCAGTCTGGATTTGATCTTCACCGAGCCTAACCATACCGGTATCGGGTTCGAGCTCTCGCGGTTCGAGAAGTTCGAGGTGGCCGGCTGGCACATCACCGTATACGACAAGGCTGATGTAGAGATCGGCAAATTTGACGTTCCGCCCGTCACTACCGTACCTGGCAAGACGTTCTTCGGCGTCTGGAGCCCGCGTACCATCGGGCGGATCAACATATTCGACCAGGCTCGGGAGCCTGCGCCTGACGACGTGGACAACATCCAGATGTGGCTTGGCGGAGAGGTGGAGCCCAACCAGTGGCACAAGGGCGAGGATTGTGTGGATGACGGCGGGACCATCGATTGTCGAGGACCGTATATCGTGCATGCCGACGGGCAGCCGGGCGAGACCAGACCTTGCTCCGGTTACATCGATCCGCGACGGGAGACCAACAACGGCATCGATTTGAACCAGGGGCTTGACCAGCTCACCTTAGTGTTCAGCGAGCCGGTGTTCGCGCCGGGCGGTGGGATGGTGGGGCCGGGTGATTTTATCGTTACCCAAACCGGTCCACCAGCGGTGACCCCCATCTTCGTTGCGGTGGTGGACGCTACCAACAACCCCCAGATCAAGTTGAGGCTCAACCGGTTCATTAAGCTGAGAGAATGGACCACGGTCCGGGCGGTGGTTGTGAATGCCGACGGCAAGATGATCGAGAACGAGGGTGACCTTGGTCCGCTGCTGAATGAACCGGACCGTTGGGACGGCGGCTTCCTGCCATGTAACGTGAACCAGGACGAAAAATGCAACCCGCTGGATGTGACCCGGTTCCGTCAGTATGTCAATGCGCTCTTGACACCGGATTGCGGTGTGCTGGAGGATTACGTGGACATCAACCGCAATGGCAGCATAAACCCGCTGGATCTGACAGCGTTGCGTCAGCTTGTTTTCGGCACGGGGAATGCCACCAAGGCCTGGGCTGGTGAGGTTATGAACAATCAGCGACCGTAACGGGCGCTGGCAATCGCCGGCAGACGTCTTGAAAGGATGAAGGTTGAAAGTTGAAAGTTGACTGTTGGTAGCCGGACCTTGGAACCTCTAACCTTGAACCTTCCAACTTTCAACTACTGTCGCGGTTGCTGGAGTCGTTTTGGTCGCGTGACATGTACACGTTAGGGCGCCGCGAATTGATGCTGCAGGTTGTCGCGGTTTGCCTGGTCGTGCTGGGGCAGGCTGCGGGTGCCGCTGCACAACATGACGCCAAGGTCCGGCCGGCCTATCTCGCTGGTAGTTGGTATCCCGGCGAACCCGCGGTCCTGGGCAAGCGGATCGACGTTCTTCTCGCGGCGGCGTCATCGCCGACCGTCTCCGGGAAGCCTGTCGCGATCATCTCGCCGCACGCAGGGTATCGTTATAGCGCGCCGGTCGCCGCAGCCGGTTACGGTTGTCTCCAGGGCCATGCCTATAAACGTGTCATCGTGCTGGCGTTCAGCCACCGCAATGCCGGCACGTATCACGGCGTGGACGTGCCGGACGATCTGACAGCCTATCAGACGCCGCTCGGTGAGGTTGCCATCGATCGGGCGGTTTGTGATCAGCTCTTGAAAAACGCGGTTTTCGGGTCGCATCCCGGTATCGATCGCGGCGAGCATTCGCTGGAGCTTCAGCTACCGTTTTTGCAGAAGGTGCTCGAGGAGTTTCGGCTTGTTCCGTTGCTGGTTGGGCGGATGTCCACGCAAGAGTACGCCGAGGCTGCCAGTGCGATCATCCCCTGGCTCGACGACGAGACTCTGCTGGTGGCCAGCAGTGATTTTACCCACTTCGGCGCCCGTTTCGGGTATACGCCGTTCAAGACTGACGTGCCCAAACGGCTTGGTGAGCTGGCCGATCACGCCGCCGCCCCGATTCTGGAGTGTGACTTCGACGGCTTCCTCGATCATCTGGAAAGGACCGGCGATACCATCTGCGGTCGAGGACCGATCACACTTCTCCTGCGCATCCTCTCGATGCACCAAGGCGCGGTCGGCGTTCGAGCGGCGCTGGACACCTCCGGACAGATCACCGGTGACTGGAGAAGCAGTGTCACGTATCAGTCGATCGTGTTTACTCCCCGGCCGGGCAAGCTGGATCAGGCGCAGCGCGACGAGTTGCTCAAGCTGGCGCGGCAGACGGTGGAAGCGAACCTGAAAGGCGAGGGGTTGCCGCAGGTGGATGCCAATAAACTGCCCGAGGCGCTTGGCGCGGACGGGGCCTGTTTTGTCACGCTGGAGAATCACGGCCGACTCCGCGGGTGCATCGGCAACATGGTCGCGCGCGGGCCGCTTTATGAATCGGTAATTCGCAACGCCGTCTCAGCCTGTTCCGATCGGCGATTCGTTCGCAACCCGGTCACGGCTGCGGAGTTGGACCAGCTTGATATCGAGATCAGCTACCTGACGCCGATGAAACGCGTGGAGAAGACCGATAAGATCATCGTCGGCCGGCACGGGTTGCTGGTTTCGTTGGGTCCGCGGCGTGGGGTGCTGCTGCCGCAGGTGGCGGCCCGGCGGGGCTGGACCCGGGAGGAGTTCCTCGCTCAGACATGCCGCAAAGCCGGTCTGCCGCCCGACGCTTGGAAACAACCCGACACCGAGATATACTCTTTTGAGGCCGAAGTGTTCGGCGAGCCGGAGTAGTGGGAACAGAAGTCAGAGTTACTCATGATCGAACCACCGATCGAGGAGATTGTCCAAAAGATCGCCGAAGCGTTCCGGCCACGGCGGATCGTGATGTTCGGTAGCCGGGCGCGTGGTGACACCCGCCCGGACAGCGACCTGGACCTGATGGTGGAGATGGAGAGTGACGACCCCCCGGTGCAGCGAGCGCGGGCTATAAGCGCGCTGTTCGGCCTGCACCGGTGGGCCATGGACTTGATCGTGTACACGCCGCAGGAGGTCGGAGAGCAACGCCAATACCGCAACTCGCTCATCCGGGTAATCGAATCGGAGGGCAAGGTGTTGTATGAACAACCCCGATGATTCGCAGACCTGGATCGCCAAAGCCGAAAACGACCTGCTCAACGTCCGCAACAATCTCAGTGCCGAGGCGTCCGTGCTGGGCTGAGGTTGGCATAGTCTGATAGACGTGGAGCGTCGGCGTGATAAGGTGGAATGTTCATGGCTGCGAGTGTGTATCTTGAGACGAGCATCCCCAGTGCCTACGTCACGACGCGGACTGACCCGGGGAGTCTGCACCGACGTCAAGTGACACGGGAGTGGTGGCGAGAGCAATTGCCTCTTTACGACGTGGGTGTCTCGGACAGTGTTCTACTGGAATTGAAACAAGGAGACTGGCCAGGGCAGTCTGAGGCCATCGATCTGATCGACCCGCTTCCTAGACTGGCGGTCGAGGCAGAGGTGATGGCGGTTGCGACCCGCTATGTGCAGGAGCGGCTAACCCCGGCCGGTCTGTTTGGAGATGCCGCTCACCTTGCCGTGGCCTGCCTCTATGAGGTAGACTTCTTGCTCACATGGAACATACGGCATTTGGCTAACCCCAACAAACTGGATCACCTGACAGTCATCAATCGACGTCTTGGGTTGCTGACGCCGCGAATCGTCACCCCCGAGATGTTGTGGATGGAGGAATCAGCATGAACGACACAACACAATCGTCCGATCCTCTCATTGAGGAGGTTCGCCAGCGTCGTCGCGATTTGTTTGCCGACTACGACAACGATCCGCAGAAGCTCTTTGAAGCCATTCGACGTCTCCAGGCGGAACACCCTGAGAAGGTCATCGATCCGCCCCTGAGCAGGGCGCGGGGGCACGAGTAGGTCGGGCTGCGGCCGACACCAAAGGATTATGTGTCGGGCATAGCCCGACCTACCTGGCTGAAGTAGCGGCCTGCCGCGACTGGAAATAACCCGACGCAGAGGTATACTGTATAACGACGGAAGTGTTCGGCGAGCCCTAGTATATATTCTGCAGACCGTTTGTCCTGGCTGGAGGAGCAATTGATGTCTTCGAAGCACACTAGGCGACAATTTCTTGCGCGGGTCGGTAGCGCTGCGGCGGGTATTGCGGCTAGCGGGGAGCTTCTTGGGATGGGGGGGGCAGCGCGGGCTGAAGCCCGCGGCTCGGGGCGTCCGAGATCACGCGTGGTGATGGCGCGCGACGACGACCTGACGCGGGGGCTGGTCGATGAACACCGCGACCTGCTGCGGAAACTGCTGGACGCGTCCATGCAGAGACTCACCAACTCGCCGG
Source organism: Phycisphaerae bacterium (assembly GCA_036477795.1). Classification (GTDB taxonomy): domain Bacteria; phylum Planctomycetota; class Phycisphaerae; order UBA1845; family UBA1845; genus JAZGDL01. The sequence goes on along the minus strand of JAZGDL010000045.1, from coordinate 42,843 downwards.
ATGCACCTACGGCTTGGCGACAACTGTTCAACACGAGCGATCGGGTCGGTATAAAGGTCAACACACTCGGCTTATCGACCCAGTCGGCGGTTGTTGATGCGATCGTGGCTGGGCTGCGGCAGGCGGGGGTGCCCGCTGAGCACATCGTTATTTGGGATCGGTTCGACGTGGAGTTGGCTCGAGCCGGCTTCAAGCTCAACAAATCCAGCGGCGGCGTGCAGTGTCGCGGCACCGACTCCGCGGAGATCGGCAGCGGTTATCAGCGCCGCATCGAAAGCAGCGGCAGGATCGGATCGTGTTTCTCGCGGGTCATCGCCGAGCAGGTCGACGCCCTGATCTGTGTGCCGGTGCTCAAGGATCACAATCTGGCCGGCGTTTCGCTGGGCATGAAGAACTTCTACGGGGCCATACACAACCCCAACAAGTACCACGACTACAATTGTGACCCGTTCGTTGTTGATATTGTATCGCATCGGTTCATCGCCCCGAAATGGAAGCTGACGGTGTGTGACGCGACGCGCGCCCAGTACCACGGTGGTCCGACGCAGCATCCCGGCTACGCCTGGCTGTTCGGAGGTCTGATAGTGAGCACCGATTTTGTAGCTGCCGATGCCGTGGCTGCTGACTTGCTCGACGCCCAGCGCAGGGCCAAGGGGCTCAAGTCGCTGGCCCAGGAAAACCGGCCTGCAAAGCACATCGCCACCGCCGCCGCCCGCGGGCTGGGCGAAGCGGACCTGAACAGGATTGAACTAATTGAAGTGTGAGACTAACTCACTCGACAGGTATTCAAACAACTCACGTAGAGCGTTGCGGCACAAATTGACACATTGTGCTTCATCGGGTATACTATGAGCGTGGCCAGTCGAATTACGATGAATGTCTCTCTAACACCCGAGCTGGAACAACTGGTTACCGCGAAGGTGGCCAGCGGGCGGTACCAGTCGGCTAGCGAGGTCTTTCGCGAAGCCCTGCGCTTGCTCGAAGACCAAGACCGGCTCCGCGAAATGCGCCTTGAAGAAGTCCGGAAGCAGATCGCCGCGGGGCTGGAGCAAGCCAAACGCGGCGAACTCGTCGATGGCGAACAGGTATTTGAGAAGCTTGAGGAGCGCGCCGGGGATCGGAAAAAAGCATCCAGATGAGCCAGTACCTCCTCACACCGGAGGCCGTGGATGACCTTAACGCTGTTGAAGAGTATCTTTCGCAGCGAAGCCCGGGCGTGGCTGGGCGCGTCCTAGCCGAGCTTCGTGAGGCCATGAGGCGATTGGCAGGAATGCCAGGCATTGGTCATCTCCGGGAGGATCTGGCCGATGAACCGCTTCGTTTCTGGACTGTTTACTCGTACCTGATCGTCTATCGTCCCGAGACGAAACCGTTGCAGATCATTCGTGTGCTGCACGGTGCCCGGGATGTCAAGGCGATTCTGGAAGACGGATAAGAGATTCGTAAATGAGTATCAGCCATGTGCGGGCTGGATGAGGTTGGGCTGAAGGAGATCGAGCGAATCGAGGTGTGAGAATGAATTGCGAATGTCGAATGGCGAATTGCGAATGTCGACTTGAGATCGACGACTTCGCTATTCGCCATTCGCCATTCGCTATTCCCTCTTCTGAGGTGGACAACCTCGAGAATCTGTTCTGCGAACCCACTCGGCGCGATCTTTTGAGAATGGGCGTGGCCTGCGGGGCTGCTGCTACGCTGTGCAGCTTTGATGGTGCGTCAGCCCAGGACGTGGCAGGTCCCGGGGTACTGCCCGGGCCCAAGCTCGAAGGTCTGGCTCGCCACGAGGCCATGTTCTGGGAGAAGCTGGACGAGAACAAGATCAAGTGCGTTCTGTGCCCGCGCGAGTGTGAGGTGGCGGAGGTGGAGCGCGGCTACTGCGGCGTACGCGAGAACCGCGGCGGAAAGTATCAGACGCTGGTCTATGGGGCATTGTGCTCCGCCAACGTCGACCCCATCGAAAAGAAACCGCTGTTCCATTACCTGCCGGGCACGACGGCGTTTTCCATTGCCACCGCCGGTTGCAACATCGAATGCAAGTTCTGCCAGAACTGGCAGATCAGCCAGTTTCGGCCGGAACAGATCAATAGTACGCTGGTCCAGCCGGATCGACTGGTGGCGGCGTGCAAGTCTCGGGGCTGCCCCACCATCGCCTACACCTATACCGAGCCGGTCATCTTTTACGAGTACATGCACGATGCCGCCGCCCTGGCACGTGAGCACGGCGTCGGCAGTGTGATGATCTCCAACGGCTACATCCAGGAGAAGCCTCTGCGACAGCTCTGCCGCCACCTGACCGGCGTGAAGATCGATTTCAAGGCCTTCAGCGACAAGTTCTACGCCGAGACCTGCGCGGGCGAACTCAAGCCCGTGCTCAAGACGTTTGAGATACTGAAAGACATCGGCATCTGGTTCGAGTTGGTGGTTCTCATCATCCCGACGCTCAACGATTCTTCGGACGAGATCAAGCAGATGAGCGAGTGGGTGTTGAAGCATCTGGGGCCTGACGTGCCCATGCATTTCACGCGCTTTCATCCAACCTACCGCATCACCAATCTACCGCGAACGCCGGTATCGACACTTGAACGGTGCCGTAAAATCGCTCTGGACGCGGGGGTGCACTACGTCTACGCCGGCAACGTGCCCATGCACCCGGGCGAGAACACGTACTGTCACCATTGTCACAACGAGCTGATCCGCCGGACCGGCTTTCGGGTCAGGTCCAACCAAATCCAGGACGGCAAGTGTCCCAAGTGCGGCACCAGCATCCCCGGCGTGTGGTCCCAGGCCAAGGCGCTGAGTTTCGCCCCACGGGCGTGAACGAGTGCGTCACCGCCGAGCGGCGACCAGACTGGTGTGACAGTGCTGCGATGGTGAAGGACCCTTGATTGGGGGTGTGGAACGGTGGTTCAGCGAGCCCACGGATTGCAATCCGTGGGCTTTGGACGAGGGTTTATTTGGTTTGACGGATTAATTATGGCGCGCCAGGCGCCAGGTCACCGCCAGCAAGGCGGCTGAGCTGAGCTTGACGCCAGCCAGCAGGCATGCTGCGGCTGCGGTGCCGAAGACGGGCACCAGAAGAATCCCGCTGAGCAGAGCACCCAGACAGGCCCCCGCGTGATCGGCGCCGAACAAGCTGCCGGCGGCGGCACCGGTGCGGCCGGTGGCTCCGATCTGCAAGGCGCCGGCCAACGCGAAAGCCGCTCCGCCAAGCACGCCGGTCACAGCGACCATGATGGAGACGCACCATTCGACCAGCGCGAACGTAAGCGGCCCACTCTGCAGTCGGCCCAACGCCGGCAATACCAACGGAACGGCCAGAGACAAGAGCGCCAGCAGCACGTCGACAACGACGAGCCAGCGCCACAAATACGTCGCAAGTGTTCCCGCCTCGGCGACGCGCCGTGATCGCCAGCCTACGACCCAGCACCCCACGACCAGACCGCCCATGAACAGAGCGACGATCCACCCGATCCGTTGATAGACGTAGCCATAAAGGTTCTGAAACGCGAAGAGCCAGACGATGCTCAACGCCATGGTCACAAATCCGGTGGTTCCAATCGACAGAACGACAGCACCGTGTGACAGCCACGATTGGTGGTTCCGATCCGTCGGCACCAGCCCACGGATTGGAATCCGTGGGATCTCTATCCGTGGGTCTTCCACCACCGAGCGTTTTAAGCGAGCCCGCAGGTAACAAGTAAGCAGCGTGCCGGCGGCGATGGCCAGCAGGACGGTGATGAGCTCAACCGGGCCGATCGAGCGCAGCCACCCGATCACCAGTGGGGACTGCCCGCCGGCCATCTGTTCCCATAGCGCCAGGCGTTGCAGATACACGGCTGGACGAAGATCGGTGCTGATTTCCACATTGTCGGCGGCATCAATCTGGGCGGCACGTTGTTGCAGTTTCTCGGGATCGAGCCAATCGGTGGCCCCGTCGAACCAGTCGGGGTGAAAGAACTCGGATTGCACGCCGCGCTCGGAATATCGCCTGGCAAGCTCGGTCCGGTCGGTGGAGATCAGCCCGGGCTGCGTGGCGGCCAGCACCTGGGCCGGATTGCCCCAGCCGATGGTGACATGAGGGAAGTGCTTTCGTAGCGTGGCACGGATCGAAGCCAGGTATTCAGCGGAGGCGGCGGAGAGCCGGGCTGGTGTCGCGGCGACGGTCATGCACAGCACCGCACGCGACCGCATGGCCCGGCGAAGTTCACGGTAGAACTCCTCGGTGTACAGTCGAGCGTGCAGCGCGGACATGGGCTCCGGCAGCCGGGCGATGACCAGGTCGAAACGTACCGCCTGGGTCTTGACGAAGTAGCGGGCGTCCCGGTGGTGCACGGTCACGCGGGCGTCCGTGAGCGCTTGACGGTCGCGGTCGGTGAGGTAGGGCTCGATCAGCTCGATCTGGCGTGGGTCGGGCTCCAGGTAGTCCACGTGTTCCACGGGGTGGAGCAGAATCTCAGCCAACAATCCCTCAGCTCCACCGCCTAATACGAGCACGTTGCGCGGGTCGGGGTGCTGGCACAACCAGAAATGGGCCAGCGGCACAAAGGTGTATGGATCGGGGAAGTCGGATGCCGCCCGGCCGTCGCTGTATAGAGTGAACTGGTCCTCCCGCCGGCCGACGGCGAGATTTTGATACCTGGTCTCAGCCTCGGCGCAGAGCTCGTAACCCGGTGCGATGTTTTGCCAACGACGATGAACGAGTTGTCGGTTCAACGCGTCGCCGGCGAAGATTGAGACCAGAAGTGCGGCCACCGCGACCGCTGCCAGGCAGATGGAGGCGTAAGGCTTGCGGGCCGTGCCGAAGAGAAACACAGCCGAGGCTGCGGCGGTGACAGCCCCGCAGCACAAAGCCGTCTGAATGGGGGCGAGGTGCTCCACCGCCCAGAAGCTGAACACCGCGCCGCCGATCAGGCTGCCGGCAGATTCGATCGCATATACATTGCCTAATTGCAGGAGCCCACGAGCCGCTGGTTTCAACCCGCGCGGCGCTTCCGTAGCGGCGGAACATTCCATCTCCCACATACCTCTGATGCGACAGGCCAGCGGAAAGGCCATCCCCACCAGGGCGCTGGCGGGTGAGACCAGCAACATGGCGGCCAGAGCCGTCTTGGGTAGCGGGAGGTACTCCCCCGGCTGGACGCCCAGCCACGCCCGAGCGCCGCGAAAGATCCAAAGCTCGGCACACGCGGCGACGCTCAGAGCCATCAACACCGCCACCAATATGTAGGGCAGGTTGTTGACCTGCCTTTGGCATGGTGAAGGCAGGTCAACGACCTGCCCTACCCGCTCGGCTGCCCATCCGCCCAGGATGGCCCCGACCGCCACCCCGAACAGCCACGCGAACAGGACCAGGCCCCAGGCGAACTCGCTGCCGAACATCAGTACCAGGGCCTCGCGCAGCAAGAGCGATTGAGTGACAACCGCTTGCACTCCACATGACAGCACCAGCAGGCCCAGCCCCAAGCGATAACGGTGGGTATCGTCGCGAAACTTGTGAAACACAGTACCAGGACGCTCAAACACGAGATTCCGCCGCCTTTAGCGGAACGAGTGGGTATACTACCATCCTTGGTTGGCAGGGAGATGATCGATGCCCACATTTCTTTCACGCCGCTACATGCGCAAGCTCGAGGAAGTCGGGCGCACCGAACGGGTGTTGGGAGTCTTGTTGCTGTTCCTGCTGGGCGGGATCGTGGCGGCGCTGGTGATGAAGGTAGCCTCCGACGAGAACTATCTGTTTGAGGTCCACGAGGCAGTCTACCGGGAAACTGAGCGGGCCCGCGAGGTGGTGGTGGCGGAGCAGATGTTGCCGACTCTGGACGATCCGGGCTGGCGGGCGGCGGGCGAGGCGGAGGCGATTCCCGAGAGCGATCTGTCAGCCGCGTTGGGGGAAACAGCCTCCGATCTGGAAGCGTTCGACGTGCTGTGGGTCTACCGGCGGAGATACGTAACAATCGGCGAACCGGGCGGGGAACTCACCGTCCTGGTCTGCGACGTTGGTTCGCCGGAGCAGGCTTTCGGATTGTGGCAGGGCCGACAACCGGCTGACTCCGAGGCGCTGAACGTCGGAAGAGGCGGCTGGTCCGCCAAGAGCGAGGGCCGGGCCGGCTTTTGGAAGGGACGGTACTACACCGAGCTGCAATCGTCACCGCAGCGACCGAGCGCCGTCGGGAAGATGTTGTTGATGGCGGCCAACAGCATCGCGGCGGTGCAACTGGACTATGGCACATCGCTCACGACGACTACGCCGGCCGCTGCCGGCACCGTTGGAGTGACCTCGCCGGCTGATGCAGGCCGGGCGGAGAACCTGTTTCCGGAGCCCGGCGTGAGGAGATGGCGCGTGCCGAGAAACGTTTCCCGTTACACGCCGGACAATCTCTACGTCAAGATCAACGGGCGGGCTGGTGCATACTTGCAGTTTCATGTAGTGGGGCTGACGTTCGGTACGTACTACCACCAGAGAGATCCGGAGCGAACCATCGACGTGTACTGGTACGACATGGGTGAGCCGGAGAACGCGTTGGGCATCTACGGTTCCGAAGCCGCCCACGAGGCCACGCCAGTGCCGATCGGGCGTGACGGTTACCAGGTTGGTGGGGCGGTATTCTTCTGGAAAGGTGCGAGCTACGTTCAGGTGCTGCCGGTGACTCTCGACCAGGCCGACGGGCAGGTAGCCCGGGCCATCGCCGAGCGGCTGGCGGACAATATCGAAGATTCCGGCCATAGCGTCTGGGCGCTGGCTGCCCTTCCCCAGACGGGGAAGGTCCCGGGCTCATTCAACTACCAGGCTGACGACGTTTTCAGCCTGGATTTCTTGAATGATGTGTTCACGATGGAGTATGATGTAGACGGCGGCCGGATAACGCTATTCATCCACCGGGCCAAGGATGAGTCGACGGCCGGATTGCTGTTTCATCAGTATGTCGGATTCTTTGAGAAGTATGGCCGGGTGATCTGGACGGATCCGGACCCGGGTCGCCGGATCGTCGCGGGTGAGGCGTCGGGTGTGATCGACGTCGTGTTTGCAAACGGCCGCTACCTCGGCGGTGTTGCCGGGGCGGAGGATGTGGGCGTGGCAAGGAACGCGGGCGCGGCATTCTACGACGAATTGAGCGTGCCGTAGTGACGCGTTTGACGAACCCACGAATTGCAATCCGTGGGCTTTGAACGGGAACTTGTGAACGACTGGGCGACGTTGTGCGGGGAATTGTGTTCACGATCACGAAACCGTGTGACTGTGGACGGCGTTGGCGGTGCCGGAGGCGGGCGAGTTGAGTGACGATAAGCTGACACGACGTGAGTTGCTGGCCCGCGGCGCGGGAGCGGTTGCGGCTGCGGGAGCGGCGGCTGCCGGGGGGTACCTTCTGCACGATCCCCAAGGGGACGCGGGCCTTCGTAAGCCGTCTGATACCACACTTCGGCTGAAAAACTACTTCGCCGCGATTGACTTTCCGGCGTCAAGTCCGCGGATCAGCGTGGCGGCGGGTAGCGATCAACACCTCGAGCGCATGGTGCGGGCCGCCGTCGACGGACTTGCTCCCTCGATGGGCATGAAACGGTTCATCTCCGACGGCGACGTTGTCCTGGTCAAGCCCAACGTCGGGTTTGACCGGGCTCCGCACATGGGGGCGACGACCAACCCCGAGGTGCTGCGGTGGGTGATCCGACTGTGCAAAGAGGCCGGCGCACGGAAAGTCATAGTCGCTGACAATCCGATCGAAGCATCGCAAGCGTGCTTCGCCAAATCGAAAATCGGAGCTGTAGCCGACAGCGAGGGGGCCAAGGTCATGCTGCCGGCGCGGGTGCACTTTGAAGACCTGATTATTCGGGACCGGGCCCCCGACCCACTCAAAGGGGAGGCGCTGGGACGGTGGCCGATCTTTTACCGACCGTTGGCTGAGGTGAACAAGGTCATCGGCGTGGCGCCCATCAAGGACCACAACCTGTGCAGCGCCTCGATGAACATGAAGAACTGGTACGGGCTTCTGGGCGGGCGGCGAAACCAGTTTCACCAGGCCATCCACAACATCGTCAGCGACCTGGGGATGATGATGAGCCCCACGCTGGTCATCTCCGACGCGACGCGGGTGATGATGAAGAACGGCCCCACCGGCGGACGCATCAGCGACGTGAAGCCGGGAGGCGAGCTGGGGCGACCGGCGGTGATCGCCTCTGTGGACCCGGTGGCCTGTGACGCGTGGTGCTATGAGCATCTTCTAGGACGCGACCCGGCCAAGCTCGCTTACCTGGATCTCGCCGCCGCCAAGATCGCGGCCCAGATCGCCGGCGGGCTGAAGCGGTTCGGCGAGCGTGACTGGCGAACGTACCAGCGGCAGGGAAAGATCGTTACCGCTAACGTGTAGGGTGTGCGGATGGTTGTAGTCGGTGCGAAACGTTGTACGGGTTGGAAGCGTCTGCCAAACGACGAAGTCACTTCGATGGCTCCTTTCGAGGTTCAGGAACCCACGCTTGGAACACCGTCTGGAGAGCAAGAACGTGACCACGAGCTTGTAGCGACATGAAAACGCCGCATCCCAGGAAAGGTAAAGTGCGGATCACCAGGTTTCGCGATTCGTGGCGAAACTGGCTGAGGATCACGACCATTCGGATCGTGGTTCAGGCGGGTGTGTTCGCCTTGTTCCTGGCCTTCGTCGTCCTGACTACGTTCGTGAACATCGATCGGTTCCCCGGGCTGCGATCGTGCGTCAGTAAGATGCTGGAGATCAACCCGCTGGTTTCCATCGCTACCGCCATCACCACGCACACCGTTTACAAGGGGCTGCTGTGGTCGCTGGTGGTGCTGATCCCCACGCTGTTTCTGGGGCGTTTCTTCTGCAACTGGGTTTGTCCGTACGGGACGCTGCATCAGTTCGTGGGCTGGCTGTTCCGTCAGTTCAGGCCCAAAGACACCATCGAAGCCAACCGCTATCAGCGGATCCAGCACGTCAAGTATTACATCCTGGCGGCCATGTTGGTGGCGGCGGTCTTCGGCAGCCTGCAGATCGGATTGCTCGATCCCATCTGCCTGATCTACCGCTCGTTCACCGGGGCTCTTCTCCCGGCGGGCAACATGCCCACTCAGAACCTGTTTGGTGATTACAAGCTTCATCAAGGCGCCTGGCTGATCGGGTTTCTGATGTTCGCCCTGTTGGCGATGAACCTGGTTATCCCGCGATTCTTCTGCCGGGTGCTTTGCCCGTTGGGGGCATTGCTGGGCGTGCTGAGCCGTTTCGCCTGGTGGCGGATCGAACGCGACCCGGTCAAATGCACGGACTGCGATCTGTGCCTGCTGAGTTGCGAGGGGGCCTCCGACCCGCACACCCAGCTTCGCATGAGCGAGTGCTTCGTGTGCTTCAACTGCATAGAGGATTGTCCGGAAGATGCGTTGAGCTTCGCGATGTTTCCTCCGAAAGAGCACGAAGTGCCCCACACCGATGTATCACGACGCAAAGCCATCTTCGCTACCGTCGTCGGCGTGCTATTCTTCCCGTTTATGCGGGCCTCCGGCCGGACCACCCGCGACTTCTCCGCCAAGGTCATCCGTCCACCAGGGTCGGTCGAAGAACTGGAGTTCCTGGAACGATGTATCAAGTGCGACCAGTGCATCCGGGTCTGCCCGACGAACGTTCTTCAGCCGGCGTGGTTCGAGGCCGGGTTGGAGGGACTCTGGACGCCGATTCTCAATTTCCGCATGGGCCACTGCCAGTTGAATTGCACCGCGTGCGGGCAGGTCTGTCCGACCGGGGCCATTCAACGGGTTCCGCTGGAAGAGAAGCTCGGCCTGGGCGAATTCGCCGAGCAGGGACCGATCAAGCTGGGCACCGCCCACTTCGACACCGGCCGATGCCTGCCCTACAGCAAGAACATCCCCTGTGTGGTGTGCGAGGAGGTGTGCCCGACCAGCCCGAAGGCGATTTACGCTGAGCGCGGGATGCGCACGGTCCGCGACGGCGCAATGATGGCACTGTCTTCCGCGGACAACACGGTGACGGTGACGAGCCCACGGGTTGCAACCCGTGGGCTTGGTGAAGCGGTCCTGTTTCGTACTAATGAGTACCAAGGGGACGAAACGACAACTTTTCACATCACCGTGCAGCACCAGGACGGGACAACGGAGACACACCGGATCATTGCTAATGACGCGGACACGCTGATGATCGACGGGCGTTTCTCCCGCCAGCCGGAGGCGGGAGAAGCGGTCGTGCTGCAAATCGAGCTCCAGGTTCCAAAGGTGGACACTGATCTTTGCATTGGCTGTGGTATTTGCGAGCGCGAGTGTCCGGTGGTGGGCGACCGCCGGGCCGTTTACGTGACGGCGGAGGGCGAAACCCGCTCTGAAAACTACAAACAGCGCGATCGCAACCGCTCACTTCGCCTGATGAAGTCGGCGTGCCGGACAGGTGACGGCGGCACAAGCGAGGAGCATAAGATTGACCTCAGGCGGTTTCTGTCGTAACCAGGAGATTGAGGCCCGCTTTTCGCAGGCGGAGACGCGTAGGGTCCGCCTTGCGGACCACAAATGCGAGATTGGCGGGCGGCCACGGGGTGGTCCGCACGGCGGACCCTACTTTCTGTTAGCACATGGTGTAGCAGTTGGGCGAGGTTAGGAGGACGAACGTGCCAGGTTTGAATGATGAGGGTGAAGTTTCCAGACGATCGTTTCTAAAGGCGGGTGTGACCACAGCGGCTGCCGCCGGCTTGCCGCTGGAGGCCTGGGCTGCGGAAGTCCCGCCTAGACAGAAGGACCCGCTGCCTCGGCGGGTGTTGGGCCGCACCGGCGAGAAGGTCTCGATGCTCAACCTGGGGACGGCGGAGAAAATCTCTGAACGCCTGTTGAACGCAGCCTATGACGCCGGCATCCGCTACTTCGATACCGCCGATTGCTACACCAACGGCGCCTCGGAGAAGGTTGTGGGTGAATGGATGGCCAAGACCGGTCGCCGCAAGGAGTTCTTCGTGGTCACCAAGGACCACCCCAAGACACCAGACGAGTGGGTGACAATGGTCGACACCCGGCTGGAGGTATTGCAGACCGATTACATCGACTTGTTCTTCATTCACGGTCTGGGCGCCGGCTACTGGGGCGGCGGAGACGACGGTGCTCGTGATATCCCGAAGATGAAGGAGTGGTCAGCCGCGGTTGACAAGATGAAGAAATCGCACAAGGTGCACTTCGTGGGCTTCAGCACGCACACCAAGTTGCCGTTGCGCATCGAGTTGCTGAACAACGCGGCAGCCGGCGGTTGGGTTGATGCCATCATGGTGGCATACGACCCACAACTGGTGGGCGCTAACGCGGAGTTCAACAAGGCCCTGGACGCCTGCCACAAGGCCGGCGTCGGCCTGATCTGCATGAAGGAAATGCGGGCGGTGGCCCAGGCCCCCAAATTCATGCCGGAGTTCAAGGAAATGGGCCTGACGCCTCATCAGGCCGTACTGCACGCCGTCTGGAGCGATGAACGCATCTCCAGTATCTGCTCAGCCATGTCCAACCTCAAAATGGTCGAGGAGAACAGCACCGCCGCCCGGAACTTCAAACCTATGGACGACAAGAAGATCGGCGCGGTGAAGAGGTTGTACGAAAGGTATGCGGTGGCGTACTGCAACGGCTGCGACGGCCGCTGCCAAAAGGCCGGCGGCACTCACGCGGCGTTGGACGACATCGTCCGTTACCTTTCCTATTACGAAGGTGACGGAGAGCGGGACAAGGCCCGGAAACTCTACGCGTCACTGGCCGCCGAACAGCGCCGCTGGCACGGGGCTGATCTTGCGGCAGCTTCGGCGGCGTGCGTCAGCAAGCTCGATTTTGCATCGCTGCTGGCCCGCGCCCAAGAGAAGCTTGCCTGAAAGTGTTTCTCCCCAACGTGCCTGGCGCTCAAACGCTGCAGCATACAGGGAAGCGGTTCAGGGTCTGTCGGTTTAGTCTCCCGCGGGGCTCCCCAATGTAGCGCCACCCCTTGTGGGTGGCGCAGGACGGGGGTACGCCACCCACACGGGGTGGCGCTACAGCATAAATCGACAGGCCCTTCACGGGTCGCCCGCCGTGCCGCTGCTCATGCCACTACGGTTCCGCGCCGTGCGGAGTTGATCGAGCGTACGCTGCGCCCACTCGTCGTCCGGTTTGATTTTGAGCAAGGCGAGTAGAACTTCCTCAGCCTCGTCGTATTGGTTTTGTCCGTAGAGTGCGAGCGCCAAGGCGTGCAGCGTGGGCGTGTGGCGTGGCCTGACCTGACGCGACCTGCGAAACATGCCGGTTGCCTCTTTGAGCAGGTCCTTGGCCTTCTCTTCCATACCCTGTGCCTGTGTATCGATGCTGTGGTTGAAAAGCGCGTTGCCCAGGTTGTAGAGCCCTCTGGCGTGACGGGGATTGAGCCGTAATACTCTATGGAATTCAGCGATGGCCTCCTCCGTGCGGCCCTGATCCACGTAGCGGTTGGCCAGGTTGCACATTGCGTTGGCGTGTCGCGGATTGATCCGAATGGCCTCTTTGTACGCGGCGATGGCCTTCTCTATTTCGCCCTTCTTCTTCCATGCGTTGGCGAGGTTGTAGTGGGCCCGGTCGTTGTCCGGACGAACCGCTACCACCGCCTGGTTCATTGTGAAGCGGCTTTCATAGTCGCGGTTGCGCACGGTCGTGCGGTAGCCCAGGGCCGCCGTGACGGCGACCACAAGACCGGCGGCTAGCGCCCATCCCATCCACTCCGGCAGGGACAGCTTGGCGGAAAGCGCCCGGATCGAGGCATGTCCCGCGAAAACGGCGAGGACGACCACTGCCGCCAGCGAGAGGTACATGCGGTGCTCGAAGGCCAACTCCAGCGTCCACACGCACGACGTGGGCGCCAGGATGATGAAGAACCACGCTCCGATGAACCCCAGGGCCGGCTTGCGGGCCAGTGCGTAACCGGTGGCCGCCAGAAGCGCGAAGATCGCGATGGCCGGTGGAATAACGTCCTTGGCCTCCGTGGCCGGTCGCCACCTGTAGTCCAGACAGAGTTCGTCGGGCCAGAACGACAGCTTCAGATAGTGCAGGACCACGCTCGGTTGTGTCACAATATAATCCGCCGGCTCTTGTGCCCTGAAGGAGAACCTGGCTGTCGCCTGGGGCGAGTTGACCGCTCGCATGACATAGCGCAGCACCCCGGTGGCCAGACCTACCGACAGGATGGCTCCCAGCACCCCGGCGTGGAACAACCAGCGGCGGCGAACCACCTCCACGAACGATCCGGCGACAAAGATACGGTCATATAACAGTACGACGGCGGGGGCGGTGATGATTATAGCTTTGCTGCCCATCCCCAGTCCGGCGGACAGGGCGGCAGCCGCGAACCACCAGCGCCGGTGCGACGACTGCACGCTGAGAATCAGGCAGTACAGGGTCAGCAGGTAGAACAGCCCCATCATCGACTCGGCACGCTGGATGGTGTAGGTCACGCTCTCCGTCTGCAGCGGGTGAACGACCCAGATCAGCGACACCGCCAACGCCAGCCAGGCCGCACCTTTCCCGTAACGCTCCCGAAGCGAGGGCAGCAGCAGCGTGCGGCGGACGATGCCGAAGAGTGTTAAGCCGGCCAGCAGATGGATGGTGAGATTGAAGACGTGGTAGCCCGTTACATGCAGCTTGGCGCGGTAATAGTTGAGAGCCAGGGAAAGCTCTACCAACGGCCGGTTGACGGCCAGGATCTTCCTGATGGCAGAGAGGTCGCGAATGCGCTCGCTGCGAACGATGTTCTGGTCATCGTCGAGGAGAAACTCGGTGTCCAAGCCGTTCCAGTACACCGCGACGCCTGCCAGAACCACGAGAATCGGAAGCAGCATGTGCCAGCGCGGCCCGCGCGGAACCGCCTGCACCGGCTGCTCGGTCGGCTGCGGCTGCCGGGCGTTTTGAGGGCGGGTTCTCTTCTTCCGTCTTTTCGCCAACTTTCAGGTCCTCGCTGCTATCATCGTCAGGACATTTGAGTTGAAATCCAACGCCTTTGCAAAGCCAAGGAGGTTACTACTGCTCACTATCCGTCAGCCCTGGACGGAGCAGAACCGGGACTCGCTGAAGAGCGAAGGATGGCCCTCCTTATTACCGACAGATCTTCTTTTTGAAACTCACGAAGCAGGAACAGCACAACCAGGTATAACGTCCCGAGGGCAGCCAGTTTTCCGATGACCGACCAGCCTGTCGGGGCCCAGGCCCGACCCATCGCGTAGACAACACCCCCAGCCGTGACGCACCGCAGGCAGCTCCACAGCGGCGGCACTGCACGAACGTAAGAATACGCCAATAACCCCGCGATAACCGCCCCCAACCCAAGCGTGATCAGGGATGCCGTGGCCGCTCCTTCCAAACCCAGGCGGGGAATGAGCAACAGATTAAGCCCGGCACCTACAGGCAGCAATGCAACAACCACGGCCATCCGCACCCCAGGATGATCCGCGGCGGCAATCAGAGCAAGCATCAGGCTGAGATAAGCACTACAAGACATGGATATGATCAGGAGGCTCAGGGGCGCTCCGGCGCCCGCGTACTTCGCAGAAAACAGGAAGGCCGCAATCTCCGAGGCTGACCCGGCAACCAGCACACAGATCGGCACAAAGACAATGATCAGAAGGCGCATGGCCTCTGCGGAAACAGACCGGGCCAACGCGTTACTGCCCTCCGCCAGCGCCCCTGACACCCTGGGGAAGACCGCCCCAACCAGCCCCTGGGTGATGAAGTGCGGCAGCCGCGAGACCGTATAAGCCACTCCGTAGAGCCCCGCGGCTACGGGATCATCCATCATGGCCTTTACCATCCAAAGGTCCATGGCCATGAGTGCCGCCCGCGCCGAGACCGTCGGTATGGCCATGGCAGTCCATGATAACGCCCTGCGAAGCATGGGTGGATACGGCTCGCTGGGCATTAGTTTCCGTTCACGCACCAGCAGGAAAAACGCCAGGGCCCCGGCGACGATTGAACCCAGCGCCAGTCCCACTACTCCCCCTGCAACACCAACGCCCAGGAGAATCAGCACGCAGGCTCCGCAGGTCCGTGTGACGCTGTATGTCGCCATCATCGTCGCCACAACCCCGTAGCGACGAAGTCCCTTCAGCAGCCGGTCTCCCAGATTCATCATCGCGGAAAATGGGAGCTCGATTGCCGCGAGCATAAACAGGCCCATCAACGCCGCGTCTCCAAAGGCCAGACCAAGGACGGGGGCGGCGATAAGAACGAGCACAAGCAGCCCTATGGATGCCGCCGAGTACCATCTGACCGCCACCCCCAGCGCCGCCCCAAGCCGTCGATGATCTTCGGAGACAGACTTGAAGAGCCCCGGGAGGAGCAGGCTACCCTGCAGGTTCTTTATCAAAGCGATAACCGAAACTACGATCACAAAGCGCCCGTATGAAACAGGCGTTAGCCAGCGCGCCGCCACGACGTGGACGCCGTAACCGAGAAGAACCGCCGCCGCGCTGGCTAGAGAGAGAAGAATTACGCCCTGGGCCGCCGGCTGCCCATGGGAAGCTCTTGAGTTCCACACAGTTCGATTCTGTTGCGTTCGATTGGCCTGGTCCGCTGGAGTCATGGGCTACACGTCTGTTGACCTGGCATATCTACAGTTCCCGGCCTTTCGAAGCTCCTCCACCATCCTGCTGGGGACAATACATTGAAGGCGCTTTTTGATGATAGTGCCGAAAGTGCCTTCTTCATATGCGGGGGTGTGTCAACTGTGCCTTCCGGGGCCTGAGAAGCGCGCGCCAATGGCCGACCAGGCACGCGCTCATGGTAATCGCCTTGCGCATCGCCGCTCGCGATTCGTGTGCGTCTCCGCGGAACACCCGCCAGACAGCGAAGGCTAGCGCTATGACGATCACCGCGAGCGTACTGCGCAGAAGTCTCGCCAGGCGCACTATAAACGAACCGGGTTCAGCCGCTGCGGCCAGAGAGATTCCCATGGCGTGGGCCTGCTTCTTTATGTGCTCCCACTGCATGCGATCCGGCGGGATCATGTGCCCCACCACGGCGTCGGGATCGTATACGATCGTCAGGCCCGCGCGCGCTATGCTCCGCAGCGCCGCGGTGTCCCCGCCGCCAAGGAGTCCCTTGCCGCGACGATCCAAATTCTCGTCGAAGCCCCCGGCTCGTTGCAAGGCGGAGCGGCGAAAGGCAAGATTGAGGCCGAAAAGGCCTTTCCCACCGGGAACGACTCTTCGGATCGTGCCAAGATTGACCTCGGCGAGCATGTTGTGAAGGCCCGGGCCAAGCCAGTCGGGGCGCTTTCCTTCGAATATCAAGTAGCTACCACCGCCGACGACGGCGGCACTTGTTTCGGCGAAGCTTCGTTCCAGGTGCTCGAGCCACTGCGGGTCTACGATGACGTCGTCGTCCAGAAAGGCCACCACGTCGCCGCCGGTTTCCGCGATTCCGCGATTGCGTGCTGCGCACAGGCCCTGCCGCGCCTCAAACACGTAGCGCAGCGTCGGGCGGTTCTTGAGAGCCTTAACGACTTGAGCGGTTTCGTCGCTCGAATTGTTGTCAACGACGATGATCTCGTGTTCGACGTGATCGAGGCAGGTCTGCGCAAAGAAGCCGTCGAGCATCTTGCGGAGCATTGGTGCTCGGTTGTACGTGCACACCACGACGGAGATCATTTTTCTGTTACGCCCGAACGCTTAACAATTCAAGATAAGCACGTCGATTACAAGGCCTAGTCTATCGTGTAGCTTGCAGCTTCGCACAGCTCGCGGTAGGTGCGCAAGAGCCGTAAGAACTTCCGCGCATCGGGTGCGTGCTCCTCCAAAACCACGCGGGAATTATCGGGCGCCCATTCGACCCGGCCGTAGACCCACACTAGAAGTACAGCGCAAGGGCACTTGTAGCGCAGGCTTCTAGCTTGCACCACCCGCGATTACGATGCAGGCAAGATGCCTGCGCTACGAACTCAAGACGACCTTGCGCTGTACTGCTAGCTATGTTTACGTGCGTGTCACGCGAAAACAACGCACCACATGTTTCCTGAGGTAGTTTAGTTTCCACTGCAATTGTTTGACAAGGGCCGCTGCAGACAAGCCCGTTTGTGCATCGTATCCCAACGTGCGCAAGAGCGATCCGGCATATGTCTCAAACGTTGCAACATCTGCCGCGGACATGTCCCGCTCCCAGCGCCTAACTGCCGTCTGATTAATCGGTTGCATTAAGTTCTGGTGGTAGGCCATGCTATGTTCCGGCATTTGCTCCTCGGCATCCAAGTAATACTGCAGCATCGCCGGCTCAAAGTCTTCCCCAATAAAGTGACAGACTTCTCGTATCGTACCTTCGGGATTGTTCACGAGGTTCTCATAGCGAATCTCAAGGTATCGTTTCTTGTCAAACCGTCTACCATGCCGGCATCCTCGCTTTACGTTTACACGCCAGTAGTTCGCACAATCAGCAAGTGTGCCTTCATACCACGGGACGCTCTGGAGCGAACAAGCTACATCGCGGCCGTCGCGGATAACGTGGATGATTTTCGCATCGGGAAAGATCTGGTTCAGCAGTTTCAGATGTCGGACGTAACCGGGTGTCTTATCTCCCCACCTTACCTTCCGGACATGCTGTGCATACTCCTCGTACACGAGGGAGAATACTTCACGCCAATCTGCGTTTGCCATGGAAAGTTTTGTGCGGAACAGCTCAGGATCGAGTTCCCATTCGATGAATCTAGCATGCGCGGTGATAGCATTCCAAAAATCCTTCGTAGTCCACCCGTGCCGTAGCCCTTTCACCAACTCCGGGATGAAGTGAGATTCGGGGGGGACGCAGAGTCTGGAATGCATATTCAGTATTAACCGGACAAGCGTCGTACCTGAACGCGGGGCACCTACGATGAAAAAGGGTGAAGTATCAGGATATTCGATATTTGCAGAACACATCAGTAGGCCATTAGGGCGACTGTCTGTTGAAGACGAAGAAGTCGGACCAGGATGTTGTATCCGAATCGATTCCATCATAAGGGTAAGGGTTGTCGATCTTCTCAACGAGAGACCACTCGGGACGGTGCGAAGCGACCCACGAGGTAAAGGGCCGATGCCTGATGTAAAGCGATGGACATCTCTCTGTACCGTCGCTGGAGTAAACGATTACAAACTTCCGCGCCGCATCGAAGATGTGCGACATATAGGCCGTATAAACCTCGTCCTCAACCAGATGGTACACGACGTCCAAGGATATTGCCAAGTCTGCTGTGAACAGGTGGAGATTGTCCACGAAGCAGGATGATTCGTACAAGTAGAAGCTCTTGGTGCGATCGTTTTTGAATCGCTCTTTGCACAGGTGAATCGCCGTCCTGGATACATCCAGGCCAACGTAGCGAGGATAGCGAGCGAGCGTCAACTGGTGGCCGTCGCCGCAGCCGAATTCGATAACCGACGTGATTCCATTATCCGCAACGAAGGAGTTCAGCGTTTGCGCCTTGAACTGGGCCAATCGGCCGTAGGAGCCTCCACCCGAGGTGTTACCTTTTCGATAGCGCGACTCCCAGAATTTGACGGACCCAGGGAAAAACGGACGGCCCAGGACGGTACGAACCTCAAGGACCACACTCTTCACCAAGGGGAGACGCCGGATAAGCTCTCTCATTCGCTTCCTCATGCCGTCATTCCAAGGTTGATGATGAATGACTCGAGCGGACCGTGTCGGATTCCGAGGTAACGAACATGACCGGCCGGAGCTGGGCTGTGCTCGCGACTGTCCTCCCGTTTGGTGGCGTTCCAGATTCCAGGAATCAAGATTGGCATCCACGACCCCTCCGCAGTCCATATTCTAACGGTGTCCGGAAAGCTGCTCGAGATGCTGCAGCATCCGAGTTACGTTGTCCCGCCACACGTAGCGGCGGAGGACGAATTCCCGTCCGGCTGATCCCATTTTTTCCCGAAGCGCCGGATCTTTGGCCAGGCGCGTGATTGCCGCTGCGAGGGCACCACTGTCATTGGGCGAAACCATTATACCTGTCTGGCCATCGATGCACACTTCAGGCACTCCTCCCACACACGTCACGACAACAGGCACCTGACAGGCCGACGCCTCGAGAATGACTACCCCGAACGACTCGGGACATACCGAGCAGTTGACGACCACATCAAGACTCTGCATGAGACGCGGGACTTCATCATGTGGCACGAAGCCTGCGAATTCGACGCGCTTCTCGATCGCCAGATCACGCGCCAATTCGCGCAGCTCTTGCCTCATGGGGCCGCGGCCGGCCATGATCAACCGGGCATTCGGCACGGCGTCCAGGATCTGGGCCATGGCGCGGACCAGCACCTCGGGGCCGTATTTGGGCAACAGCGTCTTGACAAAGCCAACGCGAAACTCCCCGTCGTTCCGGCCATGTTGGCTCGCGTCCGCGGGGCGAAAACGGTCGCAGTCCACGCCGAACGGAACTTGTTCGATGCGCGCGCCGGGCGGGGCGAATTCGCGAACCGGCCCGACCATGAAGCGGCTGGTGGAGCAGACCAGATCGGCCTTCCTCAACGCGAGGCGATTCAGGATGCGCAAGTACCAGGGCATCTTCCCCGGGTTGTCCCAGATGACGTCCCTTCCCCAGCACGAAACGACCTGGGGATGAAAAGCGGAGCACGCTGCGATGACGCCGTGTGTCACGACATAGTGGGCGTTCAGGACGTCCGGCGCCAGGGCCTTCAATCGCCGCCGCGCCGTCAGCGCCAGCCGCAAATACGACAGAAACGTCCAAACGACCGACTTGGAGTTTACCGGACCGACGCAGACGGTGTGGACCTTGACGCCCGGGATTTCGTCGTGGCGGATGCTGAGCACGTGAATGTCGTGTCCACGCTCGGCGAAGGCGACGGCCCAGCGACGCGTGTGTACTGCCAACGCGTTGCTCATCACGCAGATTCTCATTGAATGAACGCTTCTGTTTCCGCGGAAGCCGTTCTTCGAAGGCTGTCCACGGAGGCGTCCCCGGCCGCTCCCCTGAGAATCCTGGCCATCCAGGGCACCGGATCGATCTTTTCAGACAGCATCTTCGTTCGGCGCCGTTGAAAAACGTCTCGCCGCCGCGGCATGGCCAATACGTTCTGCAACTCAGCAAGCAGCGCCTCTTCCCGCCCCGGCTGGTAGCCGAAGGCCAGCCCGTAGTCCTGCATCTCCTCGATGTACGAGATTCGCCCGACGAAGGTGTTGAGGCGAAAGGCCGGGGTGCCCAGCACAGCCGCCTCGGCGGTCATGGTCTGGCTGTCGCCGACGAAGAATTCGGCGAAGGCCAGGGCATGGTGCATCCGCTCCGGCGCCACTGAGAAGCGGTGCGGCTCGAACTCTGCGGTTAAAGGCTTTTCGCTGGAGATGAACACCCGGATCTTGGCCTCTTGGGTGTCTGCCAGCCGCATGATTTCACGCAGAAGATACTGGTCCATTCCGCGGGCCCCGGCGTCGTGGTGCGAATGCAGGGCGCTCAAGCGGACGATGGCGAAGGGCGCGTCGGGGGATAGGCCAAGCTCCTGGAAAACTGAATTATCCGGAGTGAATCGGTTGGGATGCAGATAAAACAGCTCGTGGTAAGCAGGATAGAACAGGGTCTTTGCGGCGAAGCGCCCCATGCGCGTGACTTGAGGTGCGAGCACCAGCCGGGCGAAGGGGTAGCTGGTCCAGGCGATGACCGGGACCACGTCGGCGTCGTCGTCGTTGAAGGAGACGGAGATGCGGCGGGCCAGAAAGGCGGCGATGTTGGCGGCGCCGTATTTCGTCACCCAAAGGTCGACGCCCCTTTGGCGCGTAATACGGTAGGCCCGAAAGATGTTGCCGGCCAATTCCAGGGCATTGCCCACCAGGCCTTGGGCCGCTCGCGAAATAACCGTGTACTCCAGCCCCAGGCTGTCAGCCAGTGCGATGGTGCAATCTTTGTCGCGCAGAACCCAGACGATTTCGGCGAAGTCTGATACCGCATCGGCCACCGGGCGCAGCATCCACAGTTGCGCAGGATGCGCCGGCAGGAAGGCGATGGTCTTGCGCTGAGTCCGCAACCAATCATCTCCCGTGGGACCGGCTTTCCAGCCGGTCAAAGGTCAAACGACCGGCTGGAAAGCCGGTCCCACATATATTCACTCTTCATTCTTCACTCTTTCTTTTCCGATCCCTTGCGCCTTTGTCCCAAGCTCTGGACCCGCCGGTGATAGAGAAGCTCTTCCAGATAGACGCGATGGCGGTTCATCATGTCGCCGGTCATGCCCATGTGTAGCATCATCAATGCCAGAACGATCAGAGCACCGCCGGTGAACCCGGCCCACTTGTGAGGTGAGAAGCTTCCGGTATCGAGGTAGTGCCACAGGAGGAACCCTCCCAACCCAACGGCCGGCACCGTCAGCATCAAGGCGATGGCGCCGAAAAAGCGAAGCGGTTGATAGTCCCGATAGCAGCGGAAGATAATGCGCAACGTGTTACTGGCGTAGTGGAAGAGATTGCTCGCCACCCGGCTCTTTCCGTGGGAGCGTACGCCCCGAACCCGCACGGGCACCTCGACGATGCGGAGCTGCTTGAAGGCCAGGTTCATGAAGACCTCTTGGGTGTAGGTGAATCGGCCCATCAGATGAAGATTGAGCGCCGCTTTCTGACTGTAGCAGCGAAACCCGCAGGAGACGTCCCAAAACCGCTGCCCCACCAGCCGGGAGATGAGCCAGCTCATGGTCCGGTTGCCCCACTTCTTGATCCAGGGGATCCGGGGCGTGACGGTGGGGTCCTTGAACCTGGAGGCTGTTGCGAAGTCGGCCTCTCCCGAGATGACCGGCTGGATCAGAGCGGGGATGTCCGCGGCGTCGAATTGGCCGTCGGCATCGATGGTCACGATCAGATCGGCGCCGTAATCGATGCCGTATCTCAGTGCGGTGTGAAAGGCGGCACCCACGCCGCGCGATCTGTGGTGGCTGATGACGTCGGCGCCGGCGGAGCGGGCTCGGTCTGCGGTCTGATCGGTGCTGCCGTCGTCGACCACCAGCACCCGCACCCGATCAACGCCGGGAAGATCCCGCGGTATGGCCCGGATCACCTCTGCGACGGTCTTTTCCTCGTTGAGCGCCGGCAGCGAAACCAGCAGCTCCACACCGGCAGCCGCCCGGGCCGTCTCAAACACCTTCTGTTGAATGGAACTGGCCATGGAAGATCTCGCCTGAAACGCCGAAGCTGACACTATAGCGCAAAGTGGGCGGCAAGTGTAGGGTCCGCCGTGCGGACCAGGGTGCGTGACATTTGTGGCGGGGGGTGCCCCATACCTGAAGGTGGGGGCTGGATGATACGACGAGGTCCGACATCGGCGTGTGGATCATCGTGTCCCCCACCTCGAAACGAGGTGGGCCACCCAGCCCGCCGTGCGGACCACCCGGCGGCCGCCCACCAATCTCGTGTTCGTGGTCCGCACGGCGGACCCTACGCGTCTGTAGCGCCACCCCTTGTGGGTGGCGCACCCTCGCCGTGTGGGTGGCGCACCCTCGCCTTTTGTGGATGGCGCACCCTCGCCCTGTGGATGGTGCACCCTCGCCTTTTGTGGATGGTGCACCCTCGCCCTGTGGATGGTGCACCCTCGCCCTGCGCCACCCACAAGGGGTGGCGCTACATTGGGGAGCCCCACGGGCGACTGAATCGACAGGCCCGGCACTGCTAACCCCCCGCACGTGCTTCCCACTCGATCAGAACCGATTATACGTTCAGCCGACCCGGTGATCGAGCAGCCCTGCAAAAAAGTCGGAAACAGGGCTTGACTTTACTAAAGTAAAGCGGGTATGATCGTCCGATTGTGATGGAGCGGACCAAACATCACCGCCGAGAGCTTTGGGATCGCGAGGCCAGCGACTTGCTGCGGGCCCTGCTGCGCCTTCGAACTTTGCCCGAAGCCCGCCGCTTTCTGCGGGATCTGCTGACCGAGGACGAGATCCGCATGATGGTGGAGCGTTGGCGGGTCGCCCGGCTGCTGGATGCCGGCCGGTCCTATAAGGACATCGAACGGAAAACGGGGCTTAGCTCCCGAACCATCGCCCGCATCAGTCGCTGGTTGAAAGAGGGTGAAGGCGGGTATCGCCTCTTGCTTCAACGGCGAGTTAAGGAGGGTTGAGTCATGAGACGGAGTATGTCCCAACGCAAGATCAAACTTGTTGTTCCAGCCGGCCGGTTGCGTGACCCGGTCATGAAACTGCTGGCGGATGCCGGACTGACCATTCAGGCCCAGGCCAACGACTATCGACCCCTGGCCAGCGATCCACGTTTTGAGGTGAAGCTTCTCAGGGCAGCCAACATCCCCAAGCTGATCGAGTTCGGTGCCCATGATATCGGCTTCAGCGGCCTGGACTGGGTGCGTGAGACGACCGCTGAAGTTGAGACGTTGATGGATACCGGGCTGATGCCGGTGCGCATCGTCTCGGCGGCGCCGGTCGGCTCCGATCCGTTCGCCCTGGCCCGGAGCCGACCGGTGGTGGCGGCCTCGGAGTACGAACGGTTGACAACGCTGTACATGAACTCGCGAAACGTGGACTGGCGTTACGTTCGCACGCATGGGGCTACCGAGGTGTTTCCGCCGGAGGACGCTGACCTGATTGTGGACAATGTATCCACCGGGCGGACGCTGGCGGCCAACAATCTGGCGATTGTGGATGAGATTCTAAGCTCGTCGACGCTGTTCATCGCCAACCGGGCTGCGCTCGACGATCCGGACTGTCGCGAGGCCGTCGAGGAGTTGCGGCTTCTCATGCAGAGCGTTCTGGACGCCAGACAAAGGGTTCTCTTGGACATGAACGTACCGGCATCATGTCTCGAAACGGTGGTGCAACTGCTTCCGGCCATGAAGTCGCCGACCATTCAGCCGCTCTACAAAGATCAGGGCTATGCGTTGCGTGCCGCCGTCCGGCGCGAGGAGGTAAGCCGCCTGATTCCGCTTCTGAAAAAAGCGGGAGCGAGCGACCTTCTACAGACGGACATTCAAAGGGTGATCGCGTGACGTTCGTAAACGTGGCTAATCTGAGCGATCTGGATGAAGCCCGGCTTGGCAAACTGCTTAGCCGCCGCATGGATGATGCACCGGAGGTCGTCGCACTATGTCGCACGATCGTGGAAGACGTTCGGCGTGACGGTGATAGAGCTGTGCTGGCGATGACCGCAAGATTCGACGGCGTCGAACTGACCGCGGATCGGCTGCGGGTATCGGCGGATGAGTTCGACCGGGCGGAGAAGGACGTCCCGGCTGACATGAAAGATGCAGTAAAGCGCGTTGTGCGCAACATACGAACTTTCCACGCACCGCAGCTTCGGCGCGGTGATCGCTGGCTCGAGGTGGAGCGCGGGGTGTGGTGCGGGGAGCGCTTGACGCCGATTGACGCGGTTTGTTTGTACGTGCCGCGCGGTCGTGGATCGTTCTCGTCGGTGGCCTGTATGCTGGGGGTGCCGGCGGTGCTGGCGGGTGTGCCGCGTCTTATCATTTGCACCCCGCCGGGACCTGACGGTACGGTGGATGCCGCCACGTTGTACGCAGCCCGGCTGCTGGGGATCGGCGAGGTTTACCGCGTGGGCGGCGCCCAGGCGGTGGCGGCGGTGGCCTACGGCACGCAAACGATCCCGCGGTGTGACAAGATCGTGGGCCCGGGTAATGCCTACGTGTCCGCCGCCCGGCGGCTGCTGGCGGATGTGATTGACCCGGGACCGCCGGCCGGTCCCAGCGAATCGCTGTTGATCTGCGACGAATCCGCCGACGCCGAAAACGCCGCCTGGAATCTGATGATCGAAGCCGAGCACGGCGAGAACTCGACCGCGGTGCTGCTGACGCACGTGGCGGAGCTGGGGCGGCTAGTTGCCGATGCGGTCGGGCGCTGCGTCGGCGAGCTTACCCCGGACCGGCGGGCATTTGTCCAGGAGGTGCTCGCCCGTCGCGGTGGGGTGTTGGTCACCAAGAGCCTGGACGAGTCGATCGAGTTCGCCAATCGCTTCGCCGCCGAGCACGTAGCCTTGATGGTGGCCGACCCGTGGACGGTGCTGCCGCTGCTGACCAACGCCGGCGAGATTCTTTTCGGCGACTTCCCCATTATCAGCCTGGCTAACTACGCTATGGGGATCAACGCCGTCTTGCCGACCGGTGGCTGGGCCCGGACCGCCTCCGGCGTATCGGTTCACGATTTCCTAAAGCGCACCGCGATGGGATTCGTAACCGCCGATGGTCTGGCCGGGCTGAGAAAAACGGTTCCGGTGATGAGTATGGATGAAGGGTTCAGCGCTCACCACCAGGCCCTGCTCCGGTGGCGGGTTGAACGGTGATATAAGGACGGTACCGATGAACAACACAGTTGATGTAAGCTCGGTTCGCGTTTGTCGCAAGAGCGGCGAGACCACGTTTACCATGACCATGGGGCTGCGGGTGTCGCGACAGACCACGCTTGAGCTGCCCAACAAGATTCTGTCCCATCTGCTGGACCATTTCTCGAAGGCGTCACGGCTGGCCTTGCAGTTCGTCGAGACCTCCTGGCCGGGGTCCTGGCAATTGGATCACGTGCTGTGTGAGGATATGGGGCAGCTCGTCGGACGCGGTATCGCCGCCATTCATGATGACCTGGCTGCGCGGGGCGGCGTGGTGGGGCGGGCGCGGTCCAAAGTGTGTATGGACGATGCGCTGGCCGAGGTGGTGCTGAGCTTTGAAGGCCGGCCGCGGGCGGAATGGATCATCGCCGATGGGCTGGCCATCGACGGTTTCGTTGACGCGTGGTACGGGGATGACGGCTGCGTGGCGGGCTGGTCGTCGGGCACCAATCTTCGGCAGTTTGTCGACGGCCTGGCGTTGGGTAGTGGTGCCACTGTCGTAGTACGTGTCGAAGAAGCCGGGAATCTTCATCATCTGTATGAGGCGGTCTTTCGGGCGCTGGGCGAGGCGATCGGCGAGTCGCTGGGGCTGACGTCAACCGTGGCCTGCCTGCCCGGCGACACCAGCGGGCTAGCCGGGACGCCCGTGTATACGGTGGAAAAGTTGGACACCGTCTCGGGACAGTGAGTGTGACGCATGATTGGCATTATCGACTACGGCGCTGGTAATCTCCGCAGTGTGGCCAACGCCCTTGGTCACGTCGGCGTAAGGTTTCGTGAGTGCAAAGTGCCGGAGGACCTGCACGCTGTTGCCAAGGTGGTGCTGCCGGGGGTGGGGCACTTCGGCTCCGCCGCCCGCGGTCTCAGCGAGGTGGGCATGATGGAGGCCTTGCGGGTGTGGGGTGCTGCGGGAAAACCCATGCTGGGGATCTGCCTGGGGCTTCAACTCTTCTTCGAAGCCAGCGCCGAGGCGCCCGATGTCCGCGGGCTCGGTCTCCTGCCCGGCCGTGTGGTTCGACTTCAAGCGGAACGCGTGCCTCACATGGGATGGAATGAGGTTGTCGCCGAGGGAAGGTGTCCGCTGGTAGAGACCGGACCGTGTGGACACTTCTACTTCGCCCACGCCTTTGTAGCCGAACCGGGTGATCCGCGCGATCTTGTGGCGTCGACCGGCGTCGGGGGAGCTTCCGTTCCGGCGATCGTTGGGCGGGACAGCGTTTGGGGCGTGCAGTTCCACCCTGAAAAAAGCGGGCCAGCGGGCCTCGATCTGCTTTCGAGGTTCGCGGCATGTTGACGCGACGTATTATCCCGTGCCTGGATATCCGCGACGGCCGGGTGGTCAAGGGGGTCTCCTTTCAGAACTTGCGTGACGCCGGCCATCCGGTCGAACGCGCAAAGCGCTA
Source organism: Phycisphaerae bacterium (assembly GCA_036477795.1). Taxonomy (GTDB): domain Bacteria; phylum Planctomycetota; class Phycisphaerae; order UBA1845; family UBA1845; genus JAZGDL01. The sequence continues at coordinate 16,152 of JAZGDL010000045.1, read as the reverse complement.
CATGGACACCGGTGCGGATGAACTGTGCTTTCTCGATGTAACGGCGTCGATCGAGAGCCGGGCGTTACTGTTTGAACTGGTTGAGAAGTTATCGCGACATCTGTTCATCCCGTTCACAGTTGGCGGTGGTGTGCGCAGCGTCGAGGACGGGCGACTCTTGCTCCGTGCCGGCGCGGACAAGGTGGCGGTCAGCACCGCCGCCGTGCTTGACGCGGCTCTGCTTACGCAGTTGGCGGAGGCGTTTGGCGAGCAGTGCATCGTGCTTTCGATCGACACCGTAGCCACGCCGGCAGGCTGGCGAGTTACCACGCACGGCGGGCGTGAAGTGACGGACTGGGAATGTGTGGTCTGGGCACGCGAGGGTGTCCGGCGCGGGGCCGGTGAAATACTGCTCAACGTGATCGATGCGGACGGTGCTCAGACCGGTTTCGCCATCGAGATCACCAGAGCCGTCGCGGAAGCGGTGAGCGTGCCGGTTATCGCGTCGGGCGGCGCCGGCCGGGCTGAGGACTTCATCGAGGTGTTCCGGGAAACGCCAGTGACCGGCGCTCTGGCGGCGTCCATCTTCCACAGTGACGCTTGGACGCCGGACTCGCTGAAGCAGGTTCTCCGACAGCATGACATCGAGGTGCGTCTTTGATCATTCCCAGCATCGACATCATGGGTGGTAAGGTAGTGCAATTGCGACAGGGCCGGGATCTCGTTCTGACGGACAAGCGGCACCCGGCCGACCTGGCCGCGGAGTTCGGGCGCTATGGGCCGGTCGCGGTGGTCGATCTCGATGCGGCGTTGGGGCGGGGCCAAAACAGTGACCTGTTGGCTGCCTGCTGTAAGGTTGCCCGGTGCCGGGTGGGCGGCGGCATCCGCACGCCCGATGACGTACGACGTTGGATCAAACGCGGCGCGGACAAAGTCGTGGTGGGGACCATGGCCAACCCGGAGTTCCTACGGGAGTTCCCGCCGGAGTGGATAGTCGCCGCGCTGGACGCACGGGGCGATGAGGTGGTAGTCAAGGGGTGGTCGGAAGTAACGGGACAAACGGTGCTTGACCGGGCGCGAAGGCTGGAACCTTATTGCAGCGAGTTTCTGTACACTCAGGTCGAACGGGAGGGCATGCTCGGCGGCTGTTCTCTGGATGGCGCCGCGGCGCTCCGCTCTGCCGTAGACGTTCCGATCACCGTTGCCGGCGGAATATCCACTATTCAGGAGTTGGGCCGGGTCCTGGACGCCGGGTGCAACGCCCAGCTCGGACGCGCGTTGTACGAGGGCCGGATCGATCTGGCCGACGCGTGGGTCTCGCGTGTTCATTTTGATGATCGCGGGCTGGTGCCCACCATCGTGCAGGACATCGGCACGCGCGACGTGCTGATGCTGGCCTACAGCAACGCGGAGTCTTTGGCCAAGGCGCTACGCACGGCGCAGGGATGGTACTACTCGCGCTCCAGAGCCACGCTGTGGCGAAAAGGTGCGACGTCAGGCCATGTGCAGCGGCTGGTGTCAACCGCTTGGGACTGCGATGCTGACACGGTGCTGTTTCTGGTCGAGCAAACGGGGCCGGCCTGCCACCTCAATCGGCAGACCTGTTTCGGTGCCGGGGATGACAACGTGTTGCATCGTCTCGACCGCTTACTTGAAAAGCGCAAGCGCAACGCCCCGGCCGGCAGCTACACCTGCAAGCTGTTCGACGATCGTGAACTGATCAGCGCCAAGCTGCGCGAGGAAACGGAGGAGGTCATCGAGGCGGGCACCGCCGATGAAATCGTCTGGGAGGCAGCCGATCTGTTGTACCACCTGCTGGTGCGCACCAGAGCCGACGGTGTGGGCCTTGACGAAGTGCTGGCCGAGTTACGCTCACGTTTCAAGGCCGAGCCGTAGGCCTTGTCATTACCCACATTTTTCCGCCTCCTGGAGGAGTGCTGCCCCCTGTGCCATGGCATCCAGTCTTAGCCAGCCTGGCCACAAGGTTCGCCAACCCGGATCGCCGTCGCCCTTGCGACCCAGGAAGCCGCCCAGTCGAGCCACGTCGCGCCAGAAGGCGCACGCCGTCATCGCTTCCAACGGCTTCTTCCAGTACGCCGCTAGCAACTGAACGTGCAGCGATGGCGCGCATGCCCGGGCGGGTGCGTTGGGCTGGTGGCGCGCAGAGAGTTTGAGTTGGAGCAACCGAGCCGCCACGATCCCCAGAATGGCAATGCACGGTTCCAGTCGCGCCCGCTTCTTCAACTGTCGCTCCTCGACCTTGCACCCCGTCTTGAGGCACATGTGATACTCTTCGACCAGCCAACGCAGCGAATACCACTGGCTGATCGTCGTCGCATCCTTCAGCGATTCCACAGGCACACTGGTCAGCGGGACCCATTCGATCGGATCCTCGCCCACGGGCGTATCGGGCTCCCACACCCGAACGACCCATCCCGACCACGGCGACGCCTCTCGATCCAGCCATGGCGGCAAAAGGGTTACAGCCGAAAAGGCGATTCTCAGATGAGCTTCGCGAGGACTGCGCTGGCGACGGCGACGCAGTTGTAGTGTTTTTTCGCCCGCGGCCGGCAGCGTGCGTACCCACTCGACCAGATGGACCGGCGGGGCTTCATTGAGATCATGGTCCGCCACGCAGCGACGGTTCTGGTTCGGTGAAGCACATGTCACCGACACCCGCCTGTCCGACGCCTCCGAGGAGACGATTGCGAACACGTGGCGGAGCGATGAACATCGGCTAGAGTCGTGGCGGCGAAATCGCTGGTCTGACATTCGGCGGAGTTCGTCCTTAACTACGATGCCGGCTGAGCGCCAAGCTGCCATAACGCGGAGATTGGCAGGGCGCGAAGATTACGCCCGAGCGGCATGATTTCTTGCCCGCCGTAAAGGACGATGCCGCGATGGAACCGATCGCCGGCCGCCTCGGACAAGACACGCAACCCCTGAGAATCCGCCGACTTGAGCGTGGCCGCCGACTTCACTTCGATCCCGACAATCTTCCTCCCGCCCGGACTTTCCAGCACAAAATCAACTTCGTGACCGCGATGGTCACGAAAGTGCCAGATGGACGGTCGCGTCCGGCTCCACGACGCCTGTTTCATGAGCTCAACAGCTACGAAGTTCTCAAGCAGCATCCCCGCCATCTTGGGATCGGCTGAGAAGCTGTCAGGTGATGCGTCTAACACGTGAGCAAGCAGTCCCGAGTCAGCGAGGTAGATTTTTTCAGACTTGACGACGCGCTTGATTCGGTTGGAAAACCATGGCCGGATGGTCTGGACGATGAACGTCGCCGCGAGCAGCGCAAGGTAGCGTTTGACGGTCACGTTGTTGAGCCCGACATCGCGACCCAGCTCGGAATGATTTAGCAATCCACCCGCGCGGCCTGCAATGGCGATCATCAACCGCGGCATCTCGGCCAACCCGGTGATGTTGGAGAGGTCCTTCACGTCGCGCATGAGGATGGAACTCAGATAAGATTCGAACCACTGTGACCGCCGATCTCGGTCCTTGCGCGCGACCGCCTCGGGGTAGCCGCCCGCCAGAATCCGTGCTGCCAGGTCGCGCTTCAACGCAGCGATGCTCTTCGCGCGCGCTCGTGCAGTCCACGGCGGCAGCTTTGCTGCGAACACTGCGTCGACAAAGCCCTCACGAACTCCGCCGAGCTCTCCTTGTGAGAGCGGTCTAAGGGTGAGAACCTCCATGCGGCCCGCAAGCGAATCGGCAAGCTTCGGGAGATGCAGGACGTGGGCGGAGCCGGTCAGTAGGAATCGTCCAGGTTTGTGGTCGCGATCGACCGCTGCTTTGATGGCGAGCATGATTTCGGGAGCGCGCTGGATCTCATCCAGGATCACGGGGCCCTCCAACTCATCAACAAAGCCCTGAGGATCTCTGGTCAACGTGGCGAGCGCACTGGCCTGATCCAAGGTCACATAATTGGCAGGGTGATCGCTTTCGGCGAGCTGCCTTGCGAGCGTAGTCTTGCCGGTCTGGCGAGCACCGTGGAGTACCACCACGGGCGTGTCTCGGAGCGCCGCGAGCAGGTTCTTGGTGATGTGGCGTGGATACATGGCTCGTCCACCTTCCGTTCCGTAGTGATTCTATCGGATCGTATCGGAAAATCCAACACTATATGTTAGATTTTCCAAGATCACGTAGTGGATTCCCCATCCGGCCGGCTGGGACGCGGATGAGAAAATGGGTGCGAAAATGGGCCTCTCGAACCCGCGTTCTTGACCCCGTGGGACGTGTTGTCGTCAGATTACAAAACCGCTGCTCTGCCAACTGAGCTACGGTGGCGTATGATTCATAACCTATTGTAGAATAGCCGCTTCTGCCTCCTGCCGCAATCGCTCGGAAACAGCGGATTCGGCAGAAGGGAGAATACTTTTCCCGGTCGATCCCCATGCCGATAGCTCACGAGCGGCGTTTCTCCGCCGGATGACAGAGAATCACACGGAAGGTGCGTCTCCAACCGCGTTCGTGCACCAGTGGTAGCCCGGCGCGTCCTCGGCGGGTGCGAAGCGTGCGCCGGACTGGATGTTGCTGAGCAGGGTCTTGAGTCTCGCTGGCCGCATCTTGCTCGCCTTCGCCCATCGCTTCATCAGCTCCGGCGTCGTGACCACGGGGATACCGAGGTCGCCGGCGAACCGCTTGGCCTTGCGGTCGTCGGTCGCCAGCGTCCATCCGCGCAGCTTGGCGATCGCCAGCGCCATGGCCTCGCCGTCGTCGAGGTCGCGTGCCAATCGCACATGCAGCTCCGCCTCGCCCTCGTCCGCAACACCCACCAGCGTGATGAGGCTCTCGTCGATGTACGGCTGCGGCTCAATGGGTTCCCGCCTGTCGTCGCCCTCGTCAGTGGTCACACGGATGTAGAGCGATTCGGCGAGCGCTGCGCTCGGCATGTGCCACTCCCCTGCCAACTCCGCCAGGAAACCACGAAGGTCACCCGTGGCGTAGAGGTTTATGAAGCAGCAGGCATCTACGATTGCATCGCTCATCGAGGATTACCGTCTAGGAGCGAGTCGGTAGAAGTGATTCCTCGAATGGCCTCGTCTGCGCCACTATCTCTCGCGCCGTGACTGGATCGCACCGCAAGAACCTGCTGAGTTGCCCTTCGCTGAGCTTACCCATGCGATAGGCTCGAACCGCGAGGAATCTGTATCGATCCGGGTAGGGATCGTCGGCATCGGAGTGGCGCGGCTTCAAGCCGAGAGCCTCCGTTGCCTTACGCGGCTTGAACTCCTTTTCGACGAGCAGATTCCAGCTCCCTTTTCCGATGAGGCCAAGCTCTTCCAGCCGAAGCGTCATAGCCTGAACTGAAACGAAGAAGAAGTTGCTCAAACGACAAAGATCGGCGACCTGAAAATCGCCAGTCGAATCTGTGATTTCGTGAAACTTGCGTCGGACACCGCTCACGGGCATTAGGAAGCTCAATCCGAAAGCCTCGGCGAATCTTTCGGAGGCGGGCTTCCGACCTTGCCAATCGAGATAGTCGATGCCGGGCTTGTGGCGGTCGCATAGCGCATGGCCGTACTCGTGCGCCAGCGTTGCCCGGCGTCGGCTCCCCGTCCCTAGCGGACTTCCCCTCCCGCGAGCAATTGCGAACCGCACAACAGCAGTTGGCGGAGATCGCCGCGAGCGACGCCGGTGTTTTCGAGAGTCTGCGAACAGTCATCCGCCAGCAGCACGCCGGGATTCGCAGCAAGTCGAAAAGAACATCAACGAAGAGGCGGTGAGCGCTTGGATGCTGTCACCAACAGGTCCGCTGCGGCGAGCGAGTCCGACGCGAACCCGCCTTTCGGAAGTCCCCGACGCTCGCGGGCGTCCCCGCCCGTCGGGCTGAACCTCCCGTGCCATGGAGCCACGGGTAGCCTGTCTCCCCGACGCAGCGTCCCTCGGCCAAGGGCGGGCTAGAAGCGCATGCGATCGCCAAACCGCAATCCGCAGCGCAGGGCCTGGCGGTCACGGTGTTGTAACGGGCGACGCGGTAGGTTTCGAGTCGGGTTGACATCGACTCCAGGGCCTGTGTAAACTCAGACATCGTTCGGGCCGATGGTTCCGGCATGGCATGGAAGGCTATGAGCAGACTCAGTATTAGGTCAACCTGTAAGACTGCGGTGGCGGCACCACTGATTCTCGCGCTGCTGGCGAGAGTGCCGTTCGCGGATGGGTTGCTGTTGCACGACCACAGCGACCACGGCGTCCACTCACACACCGTGACGCTTGACGACCTGCACGAAGGCGACCTGCGTGCGGCGTGGCACCATCACCACGACGAAGACCGCGACGACAGGAACAACGACACGGACGGCGGCGAGTATGCCGAATTACTGTTCATCTTTGTGAGCGACCCGGCCAATGCCACGGGTATCCACTGCTCATCCGGCGCGGTGATCGCCTCGATCCAGCATCCGTCCTCAAAGATATTGCCTCGGTCGATGCTGTCGAGCGATCCGACTGATGCCTCCCGCTTCTTGGCTGCTCCTTGGCCTTCAGCGCACCCGCTGCGCCCGGCTTGCGCACTCGACGCCCTGCTGCAAAGCAGCCACGCACTTCTGCTCTGATTGATTCGCGCACTTTCATTTGCTTCGTCTCCTGCCAGCGGTGTGCGCGGCAGGAGTTGTTCCCGCGTGTTGTGCGCGGGGTTGGCACGCGAATCACAAGAGCATACTAATGCAAGACCGTTTACGAATGCTGGCGCTGGCGGCAACACTGATACTGGGCGCCACCGCAGGATGTGACCGTCCCAGTCAAGGCAAGCCGGACGCGCACGGACATGATCAAGGTGACGAGAAAGGCCTTGAGCCAATCAGCGTCACCTTCTTCACCTCAAAGGTGCTTCTGTTCATGGAGTATCCGCACCTCGTGCAGGGTGAACAGGCGGAGTTCCTCGCACACTTCTCGGTGCTATCTACCGGGGAACCAGTGCGCTCAGGATCACTCGTCTTCGAGGTAACACCGCCGAACGGGTCGCCCGTCAACTTGACGCTGGAGGAACCGCGGCGCGACGGACTGTTTGTGCCGGAGTGGGTTTTCAAGACGCCCGGCGAGCATCGACTCCGGCTGCTGCTCAGCAGTCCACAAGTGCAGGATGCTGTCGATGTCGGCAGCGTGATCGTCCACGCCACCGCGCACGACGCCGAACATGCGGCTGAGGCGACGGCGGGCGATGAGCCGCCCGATCTCGTACCGTTCCTGCTGGAGCAACAATGGAAAATCGAGTTGCTGTTGGCCACCGCTTCGCGGCACACGCTGACGCACCGCATCACGGCCCCGGCACGGATTGTTCCCAAGCAGGGAACCTCAGCGGTGGCCAGTCCGCCGATCGCGGGACGGCTCTCGCCTCCGAACGACGCGCACTTTCCGCATGTAGGGCAGCGCGTCGAGGCTGGCGAGGTGTTGGCATTCGTCGAACCGCCTCTACCCGCCACCGACGCCGCCCAACTCATAGCGAACCGAGCGTGGATACAAGCGCTGGAACTGGAAATCGCGTTCCGCAAGCTCGATCTCAACATGAAGACCGCAGAGATCGAAAAGGCCGTTCGTGCCGCGACGGCCAAGCTGGATTTCGCCAAACGGACGAGAGGCCGCGCAGACGATCTTCGTCAGAAGGGCGTCGGAACAGACCAGCAATTCGACAAAGCAGAGCAAGACCTTCGGCTCGCACAGGCGGAGCATGACGCCGCAATGGCGTCGAAACGCGCCAACGACGAGGTACGAACACAACTAGGCGAGCTTCGCGCGGGAACGGGTATCGACTTTGGCATGACTGAGGGCCACGCCGCCCGCCCACGGATGCCGATCAAGGCACCGATTTCCGGCGTGGTAGTCAAGTCGGCCAGTGTTGAGGGTGAGCAGGTCGAGGCACACGCGCCCGTGTTCAGGATTGTCAACGCCCATCGCATCTGGGTGAGAGCGAATGTGTCGGAGTTCGACCTCGGCTCGCTGACTGCCAGTCCCGGCGCGACGCTGAGCCTATCAGCGTTTCCCGGCTGGCAGACCGACATCCTAAGCGAGGCTGGCGGTCGATTCGTGCATCTGGGAACCGTGGTGGACGAATCGTCGCGTGTCGTGCCGATCACCTATGAACTCCCCAACCCGGATGGCCGTTTTCGCATCGGCATGTTGGCCGAGGTTCAGGTGGCCACAAAAACAGCGGAAGAAGTGGTGGCCATTCCCGAAGAAGCCGTCGTGATGGACAACGGACGACCCATCGCGTTCGTCATGCTGGAGGGGGAAACCTTCCAGCGGCGAGAACTAGAACTCGGTATTCGAGACAACGGCTTCGTCGAGATCAAGAGCGGGGTTGAGGTCGGAGAGCGTGTGGCCACGAAAGGCTCCTACGCACTCAAACTGGCGTCGCAGTCACCCTCGTCTTTCGGTGCGGGGCATGTTCACTAGCCGGAGTCCCTACAATGATTAACGCACTCATTCGCTGGTCACTCGCCAATCGCCTCGCCGTCGTCCTTCTTTCGGCGATGCTCGTGGTCGTCGGCGCCTTCGTGATCACCACCGTCCCCGTGGATGTGTTTCCCGATCTGACCGCGCCCACCGTGTCCATCCTTGTTGAGGGTCACGGCATGGCACCGGAAGAGATGGAGACGCTCGTCACCTTCCCCATCGAAACCGCCGTTAACGGCGCTGCCAATGTCCGGCGCGTTCGGTCCGCCACGGCTGTGGGGCTTGCCGTCGTGTGGGTCGAGTTCGAGTGGGGAACCGACATCTACCGCGCGCGGCAGACCGTCACCGAACGATTGGCCACCGTCTCCGGCAAGCTGCCGCAACAGGTCGAGACGCCTGTGCTCGCGCCCGTGTCCTCCATCATGGGTGAGATTCTGTTCATTTCGCTCACCTCGGACAGGCACGGCCCGCTGGAGCTTCGGACGATTGCGACGACCGATCTTCGCAGGCGACTGCTTTCCGTCCCCGGCGTCTCTCAAGTTACGCCCATCGGCGGCGACGAGAAGCAGTATCAGGTTGTCTTGTCTCCGCCGCGACTTCGAGCCTATGGTTTGAACATGCGGCAGGTCGTGGAGTCGCTTCGCAGCGCTAACGAAAATGTGTCGGCAGGGTTCCTTGTCCAAGGGGGCCAAGAGTCGATACTGCAAGGCATCGGACGAATTCAGACGACGCGAGACATCGCGGACACGGTGGTTGCACTTCGCGGTGGCACGCCCGTCCGGGTATCCGACCTCGGCGTCGTTCAGATCGGAGCGGCCATCAAGCGCGGCACGGGCGCGGCGTCGCGGCGCGGCCCGAACTGGGAGCCGATCACCGAACCCGCCGTCATCATCGCCATCCAAAAACAGCCCGGAACCAATACCCTTACGCTGACGGAGCAGATCGACGCGGCGCTGGAGGAGATGCAGGCGTCGCTGCCGGACGGCATGTATATCAACAAGAATCTTTTTCGGCAGGCGGACTTCATCCAGATTTCGATTCACAATACGGTCGAAGCGCTCCGCGACGGCGGCATCATGGTCATCTTCGTCGTTATCGCGTTCCTTGCGAGCATGAGATCGAGCGTCATCACGCTGCTGGCCATTCCGATCTCGCTCCTTGTCACCGTGCTGGTGCTGAAGGGGTTTGGTTCGAGCATCAACACCATGACGCTCGGCGGCATGGCCATCGCCATCGGCGCGCTCGTCGATGACGCCATCATTGATGTGGAAAACATTGTGCGCCGGCTCCGCGAAAACCAAGCCTTACCAAGCCAAAAGCAGCAGCCTGCCATCGAGATCGTCTTCAAGGCAAGCGTTGAAGTGCGTGCGTCAATCGTCTTCGCCACGCTCATTATCCTGCTGGTTTTCCTGCCCTTGTTCTTCCTTTCCGGTGTCGAAGGTCGCCTGCTACAACCGCTCGGCATCGCGTTCATGGTCTCTCTGGCGGCGTCGCTTCTCGTTGCCCTTACGGTTACACCCGCGCTGAGTTACTACCTGTTGCCCACAAGCTCAACAGTTACACGACCCGACGAACCGTGGGTCGTGCGGCTCCTCAAGCGAATCTACGACAAACCGCTTCGCTGGGCGATGGGGCATCCGTGGCTCGTAGCATTGCCCACCGCACTGCTGCTCGGACTAGCCGTCGTTGGCGGTGCTTCGCTAGGCCGGAGTTTCCTGCCGGAGTTCAACGAGGGAGCGCTCGTGGTCGGTATTGTGACGCTGCCCGGTACCTCGTTGGAAGAGAGCGACAGACTGGCCAACATCGTCCAGACAACACTCATGCAGCACCCGGAGATCGTGGCCATCGGTCGCCGAACCGGGCGGGCCGAGGAGGACGAGCATGTTCAGGGGGTCGAGGCGAGTGAGATTGACCTCACGCTCGATATGGATGCCCCTGTGCGGCTGGGCCTTGAGCGACGCAGTAAGGCGGAGCTACTGGAAGCGCTGAGGAACAGTCTAGCCGCTATTCCTGGTGTGCAGACCATTTTCGGGCAACCCATCGGGCATCGCGTCGACCACATGCTGTCCGGCACGCGCGCCAACATCGCCGTCAAGATTTTCGGGAGCGATCTCAAAAAGCTGCGGTCGGTGGCCAAGCAGATCGAGAACACGATTCGCCCGATCCCCGGCGTCGTTGATCTCTCCACGGAACAGCAGACGGACATTCCCACGGTGCGCGTCGAGTTTGATCGCGCAGCGCTGGCGCGATTCGGATTGACCACCGATGATGCGGCCTCCGCCCTTGAAGCGGCCTTCAAAGGCGTGGCGGTGACACAGATTCTGGAGGGACGAAAGACATTCGATCTTGTCGTTCGTGTCGGCGGCGGCAAGGCCGCTTTGCGGCGCGACGAAACGGTGTCGTGGATGAAGGCATCGTCGCGGGAAGTCCGCGAAGTGCTGGTCGATACCCCCGGCGGCACGAAGATACCGCTCAAGGCGGTGGCTCGCATCAGCGAGGAGCGTGGCCCAAACCTCATCATGCGAGAAAACGCCCAGCGCCGGATCATCGTCCAGTGCAATGTGGCCGAGCGCGATCTGGGCGGCGTTGTCGATGACATTCGCCTTGCCGTCGCGGAGAAGATTGAGCTTCCGCAGGGATACTATGTGGAATACGGCGGCCAGTTTGAGAGCGCGGAACAGACGAGGCGCAGGCTGGCGGTCTTGGGTCTCGTGGTTGTTTTCGGAATCGGCTTTCTGCTTCATGTCGTGTTCCGAAGTGTGCGCGACGCGGCGCTCATCATGTTGAACCTGCCGCTGGCCCTGATCGGCGGTGTCGTGGGCGTGTACCTCTCCGGCGGCGTCCTGTCCGTGGCCTCGTTGATCGGATTCATCGGCGCGTTCGGCATCGCGGCCCGCAACGGCATCATGATGGTCTCGCACATCCGCCACCTTCAGCGCTTTGAAGGGGTGACCGACTTCGCCGAGGCCGTGCGACGGGGCGCGATGGAGCGTTTGGCACCCATTCTGATGACCGCGCTCTGTGCGGGGTTGGCATTGATTCCACTGGCGCTCGGCGGCGACCAGCCCGGCAAGGAAATCCTAAGCCCCATGGCTATGGTGATCCTGTTCGGCCTGCTGTCCTCCACCTTCCTGAATATGATCGTCGTTCCTGCGTTGTTTGTACGGTTAGCCCTCCCGGTCGAGGCCGAGTCGCCCGTTGAGATCGAGAACGATGTCGAGCGGATCGGACACGCGCTTCCGGCCGCGCCGATCTAAAGAAGCGAGTCGAAGAGAGTGATTCGCTTAGGCTCCCGTTTGTGAAAGTAGAACCATGATGACACGAGACGTCTTCAACGCGCAGGCGAGGAACCGTTCGCTAGGCTTGGTCAAAAGAATCGCAGTTGCCGCGTGCATCTTGACATTGGGCGGTTGCGCACAAATCAAGCCGCAAGCCGACTTCGCGCTTACCCGACAGCTCTTCACGCAAAGCACAGGTCTGGCTGACATCTACGACCCCGATCAGCCGCTGCTGACGCCCGAAGAAATAGAAGCCGTCTTGGCGGACGGTCTGACCCTGCCAGAGGCTCTTCGAGTAGCCCTGCTCAACAACCGCAAGCTGCACGCCGAGTTCATGTCCATCGGCGTCGCAAAGGCGGATTGGGTGCAGTCCGGTTTGTTCTCGAATCCAACCTTTGCATTCTCGGCCCAGTTTCCCGAAGGTGGCGGTCGCAGCAACATCCAAGCGTCCTTCGCACAAAACATCATGGAGTTGTGGCAGATACCGAAGCGAAAGAATGCCGCGCAAGCTGCGCTCGATGAAACGATCATGCGGATTGCGCACCGCGCAGCCGCTTTGGCGGTGGAAACTAGGTCGGCCTACCTGAACGCGGTTGCCGCCCGCGAACTGAGCCGTATCGCTAAGGAAAACCTTGAACTAGCGACAAAATCTCATGCCACCGTAACGGCACAGCGCGAGGCGGGTGCGGCCAGCCTGCTCGACGAGAACCTCGCGCGAGGCCAAGCCCTTACCGCCGATCTGGGCGTCAGACGCACGAGACTCGACGCCGCCAATGCCAAGAGACACCTGGCTCGCCTGATGTCAGTGGCCGAGAATGTGGACGACATCGTTCTCAGCGATTCCATGCCGGAAGGCTTCGATGTTTCGTTGCAGCCGGAGGCGCTGATCGCACTCGCCCGGAAGCACCGTCTCGATCTCCGGGCGCTGGCGCAAGCCGCGCGCTCGCGTGCCGCGAAGGTCGGTCTCGAAGAAGTCAACATCATCCCCGAAATCAGCATCGGGCCGTTCTTCGAGCGGGGGGAGCGGCGCGGTTCACAGGGTCGCAACTTGGGTGCCGACTTTGCCCGTGCGTCCATCGCCAACGGCGCAGCGACACTCCCAAGCATTCAGTCACGAAGCGAACGCAAGGCAGCGCGCAGACAGGAGATCGACACGATTTTCGGCCCAGCGATTACGATGACGCTGCCGATCTTCGACCAGAATCAGGCTCAGATCGCAAAGGCGGACTTCCTGTTGCAGAAAGCGCTCAAGGAGTATGAGGACGCCCTCATCCGCACTGCTCAGGATATCCGTGTCGCATTAGACGAGATGCAGACGGCGCTTCACAGCGCGACCTTCTACCACGACGAAGTGGTGCCGCAGGCCGAACGCAATCTTGAGTTCGCAACGGCTTCCTACTCGTCGGGGCAGACGAACATTCTTACCCTGATCGAAGCGCAGCGTCTTCTGCTCGAAGCGCGTCGAGGATTCGTGGCCGTCACACTTGAGGCCTCCACGGCGGTCGCTCGCTTGGAGCAGACCATCGGCCTCCCACTCGACGGCTTGGAGACGCAAGAATCGACGCCGTAATTCGCTCGTCCGAAAGGCAGCGGGGGCGGCACTCATGATTTCTGCGCCTTTCCGCTCAGCAACGAATAGAACACGGGAAGCACGAGCAGTGTCAGCATCGTCGAGGTCAGAACGCCGCCGATGACGACCGTGGCGAGGGGACGCTGAACCTCCGCGCCAATGCCCGTGTTGAACGCCATCGGAACGAAGCCCAATGCGGCTACCAGCCCGGTCATCAGGACGGGACGCAGGCGCATCATGGCTGTCTGTTCGATAGCTTCGTACATCGCCACGCCCTTATCGAGCAGGCTCCGCAGGTACGACACGAACACCATGTCACCGAGGACGGAGACACCGGACATTGCGACGAATCCGACGCCTGCCGAGATGCTGAACGGCATGTCCCGAAGGTGCAATGCAAGGATGCCTCCCACAGCGGACAACGGGAGCGTCAGGAAGATGCGGATCACATCCGTGACTCGACCGTAAGTGATATACAACAAGACGAAGATCAGGCCGAGCGCAAGCGGTACCACAAACATCAGACGGGTAGCCGCCCGTTCCAGATGCTCAAACTGCCCCCCGTATCGAACGAAGTAGCCCGGCGGGAAGTCAATCTCAGATTCGATTCGCGTCCGCGCCTCGGCGACCAAGCTGGCCACATCACGACCGCGTGCATTGCACTGGACGACCACGCGGCGTTTGCTCCATTCACGATTGATCGTGGACGGCCCATCGACGATCTCCAATTCCGCCAGACGCGAGAGTGGCAGGAGTTGTCCCGAAGCGGTGGGGATCAGGAGGTTGGCTACGCGCTCCGGGTCTGTGCGGTACTCATCGGGCAATCGCACGGAGAGTGGGAACCGAACCTGACCTTGGCGAATCTCGCCGATGCGAATGTTGCCGATGGCGGCGATGAAATCCAGCACCTCGCTGGCGGGGACACCGTGTCGCGCGAGCTGGTCTTGGCGCAGCCGAATCTTTAGCATCGGCAAGCCCGTGACTTGCTCGGTTACCGTGTCGGCGCTGCCGGGAATGGATTTCAGAATGTCCTCGATCTGGCCGGCGATGGTCTTGAGTTGAACGAACTCGTCACCAAACACTTTGACGCCGAGATCGCTGCGGATGCCAGCCACCATCTCATTGACCCGCATCTCGATGGGTTGCGTGAAGATGGCTCGCATGGCGGGCATGGTCGCTAGCTTGCCCTCCATTATGAGTACCAGTTCCGCCTGCGTGCTTGCTTTCTGCCATTGCGCTCGCGGGTGCAGCGTGATGAACACATCTGTCAGTTCGATTCCCATCGGGTCGGTCGCAACCTCGGCGGTCCCGGTACGCGACCAGATGTCATTGATTTCATCCGGGAAGCTCTTGAGCAGCAGGCGTTCGATCTGCGTTCCGTAGCGCACTGATTCTTCCACGGAGACACCCGCAAGGCGGACGGTGTTGATGACAATGGCTCCCTCGGAGAGACGCGGGATGAAGACTGCGCCGAGATTCAGCGCAATCCAGACGGCACCGACAAGAGCGACCGCCATGGCGGAAAGAACCATCCCGCGAGCGCTGAGGACATAGCGGAGCATAGGTGAGTACGCCCGTTTTGCGAGTCGGATGATAAGCGGCTCACGATCCTTGAGTTTCTTCGGCAGACACAGGCTGGCCAGCACGGGCATGAGTGTCAGTGATGCGATCATTGAGCCAGCCAGTGCGAAGATCACCGTGAGCGCCATAGGCGAGAAGAGCTTGCCTTCGATGCCTTCCAGCGTGAGGATCGGCAGGTACACAATCATGATGATGAGTTCGCCGAACATCGTCGGCTTACGCACCTCGACGGCAGCGTCGCGCACGATCTCAATTCTGGATCGTCCGTCCTGGCGGCCTGCCAGATGCCGTACGCTGTTCTCGATCATGATAACCGAGCTATCAACGATGAGGCCGAAGTCGATGGCACCCAAGCTCATCAAACTGCCGGCAATCCCGACTCGAAGCATCAAATTCCCCGCGAACAGCATCGAGAGCGGGATCGCCAACGCAACAATCAGTCCGGCCCGGAAGTTCCCAAGAAAAAGAAACAGGACGACAACCACGAGGATTGCACCCTCGAACAGATTGGTTCTCACCGTGCCAAGTACATGATCGACCAACTCCGTCCGGTCGTACACTGTCTTGACCTCTACATCCGGCGGAAGCGACATCCTGACTTGCTCCATGCGCGTCTTCAGCCGTTCGGTGACATCGCGGCTGTTTTCGCCCATGAGCATGAAGCCAAGACCAAGAACGGCCTCGCCCTTGCCGCCGTAGGTGACGGCACCCCGGCGCACCTCATGGCCATCGACCACCGCGCCGAGATCACGCACATAGATGGGTATGCCGTCTTTGGCGGTGACGACGATGTTGCCGATCTCTTCGAGCGTTGTCACGAACCCGATGCCCTGAACGAGCAACTGCTCGCCGGATCGCGTGATGTTGCCGCCGCCGACATTGGCATTGTTGCGGCGAAGCGCGTTGAATAAGTCCAAGAGTGACAGGTCGTACTTCGTCAGCTTTGCAGGATCAACGACGACCTGATAGTGACGTTCGTGGCCTCCCCAACTGTTCACCTCCGCCACGCCGGAGACGCTGCGAAGCTGCGGCCTGATGATCCAGTCCTGAATCGAACGCAGGTCGCTTAGGTTTTTCGTGTCGCTGGTGAGTATGTAGTGGAAAACTTCTCCGAGACCCGTGGCAACAGGCCCCATCGCCGGCTGCGACAGACCCTCCGGTAACTTGACGGTACTCAGGCGTTCCATCACCTGCTGTCGGGCGAGATAGATGTCGGTGTCGTCGTCGTAGATGACCGTGACCTGCGAGAGGCCGAACTTGGAGATGGACCGGACTTCCACGAGCCCCTTCAGCCCACTGATGGCCTGTTCCACCGGAAACGTGATCTGCTGTTCGATCTCGACG
>JAZGDL010000449.1:0-2970 GCA_036477795.1 Phycisphaerae bacterium | reverse complement strand
CCTCCATCAGCTCATTCGATTGGAGCTTCTTGTACTCCGGCTCGTTGGTGTGCCCGATGATCACCTCGTCGATGTCGGTCTGGGCGAACTTCTTCGGCTTGATGGAGTGCTCCTGCGAGGCCCCCAGGAGGTCATAAAGAAAGGCCACATCCAGCTTCAGCATCTCGATGAACTCGACCAGCCCGCGGTTGCCGATGTTCAGCTCCCCGTCGAAGTTGAAGGCCCGCGGATCGCTGTCCGACCCGTACTCGGCGATCTTGCGATAGTTAATGTCTCCGGTCAGTTCCGTGGAGTCCTGATTCTTCTCGTCCCTGGGCTGAAAAGTCCCGATCCCCCGGCGGTCCTTTTCGCTCAAAATGAACCGCCGCACCACGATGTGGTCCATCACCTTGGACCAGTCACCGTCGTACTTCAGCAGCAGATCGTTGTACATCTTGCGGCAGAACGGATCGAGATCACCCTCCACGCGCACGTGATGAAGCTCGTCAGTGTTCTTGTTGATCAACTCCAGAGCTTCGGATCGGGCATCGGCAGGAATCAGCCGTAGCGGCTCCTCGTGCATGGGACAGAGGTGAACCTCCATTTCCCCGTCCTTGCCGGGAACCTTCCACACGAAGGTGTACAAGCTTCCCTCTTCAAGTTTGGAGTAGTACTCCAACCCCTTCTTGAGAAGGCGAACAATGGTGCTCTTGCTGGAACCCACCGGCCCGTGCAGCAACAGGATGCGCGACTCCGTCCCGTACCCGTGGGCCGCCGAACGAAAGAAATCCACCAAAGACATCAACGCCGGTTCCAGGCCGAAGATGGCGTCACGTCCCTTCTCAATCGGATCGGAGAAAAAATGGTACCGTACGAAACTCTCGCGCATCCGCGTGAAACGCTCGGTCCCGAAATGGACTATCATGTCATACAGATATTGGAACGCGCTGCGGGCGATCCGTGGACGTTCGATCACCATCTGCAGATAGTCGTCGAACGATCCCTCCCAGTGTTGTTCGCGAAACTGGTCCAGATCAATCTTTCCACTGATGATCGAATGGATGTCATGCTTGGTAGGCATCACCGCTGACCTCCCATCAACGCCTCAACCTTAGTTCAACGAGCGCGCTCAATCCTGACGCAGCCGACCGCGGTCATGTATCCGCCAGCCGAGATGTCCGTCCCCCTCGACATTGTACAGCTTATCGGTTGAAGCGACGTGCTTGCTTGGTTCGCTTTTTGTTACCTTCGCACACAAAATCCTAAGACGCCCAAACTGGCAAGTCAACGAACAATGCCTTTATAGGACGACTTCATGCGCAGACCGAAAACTCGTATTTGTCCCGGCCCGACGCCCTTGGCAATCCTATAATAATAACCGGCCCCAACGCCGCCGAAACATTCTACCTCCGCGGGCCCGCGACAGCACCGGGGGCCGCATCACACACCCGCCACCGGCCCTTCTCACGCACCACCCGGCGGTACAACGTGTCCCGCTCCACCGGCACACAGCCGGCCTCTCGTATCAATCGACGAAGCCGATCCACCGAAAGCTCCTGATGTGTGGGACGGGCTTTCCAGCCTGTCGTTTGACCGGCTGGAAAGCCGGTCCCACAGGTGGTTATGTCGTAGTACACCACCGTGCCGTCGATGTCATCCACACCCCAGTTCAAACTCACCTGGGCTAGCTTCGGAGTCTGCATGATCCAGAACGCTTTCACATGGGCCACGTTGTCCAGCATCAACCGGCTAATCGCCAAGGCCCTGAGATCCTCCAATCCCGTCGGGCCCGGTAAATGCGCCAACTCGCTACCTTGCGGCACGAACGATAGCGGAACCACACAGTTGAAATGTGCTCTGCGCGAGGCCAGCGACGCGTCCTGATGGTCACGCAGCTTGATCAGATGCTTGACCCGCTCCGCCCGCGTTTCCACATGTCCGTACAGCATGGTCGCGTTGGTGAAGATTCCCATCTCATGGGCAACACGATGCACCTCAAACCACTCCGTCTCTCCCACCTTGTTCTTGAAGGCCTCATCGTGCACGCGATCGTCGAAGATCTCCGCCCCGCCGCCAGGCAAAGACCCCAGCCCCGCCTCACGCAGTTCTCCCAACACCTCGGCAATCGTCTTTCGACCCCTGGCTATGCGCGTGAAGTGAATGATCTCAATGGCGGTGAAGGCCTTGATGTGCATCTTGGGGCAGGCCCGGCGAATGGCCCGGCACATGTCCGTGTAGTAAGAGAACGGCAGTTTGGGATGAAGCCCCCCCACGATATGAACCTCCGTAGCCCCCTGTTCATAGGCCTCCGTCGCACGGTCAACAATCTCTTCGACGGTCAGTTCATACCCCTGCTTCACCGGCTGCGGAGTCCCCCCCTGCAACACCGCCAGGTCAGAACCCGCCGACGGCTGCGTCCTCTCGTCGGAAGTCTTGGCATACGGCACGTAGAACGAGCAGAACTTGCACCGCAGCACGCAATAATTCGAATAGTTGATGTGCCGGTTGACATTGAAGTAGGCCACCCGCCCGTGCAGCCGCCGGCGCACCCGGTCAGCCATCTCACCTAACGTAAGGATGTCCTTTGATTCATAAAGCTGCACCCCATCATCGAACGACAACCGCTCACCCGCCGCCACTTTGTCGATTATGTCTTTCAACCCGCAACGCATGACGAACATCTCACCCACCACCACCCCAACAACATCGCACAAAGCCCACGGATTGCAATACTTCCAGCGAACCCGGTGCCAGGGGCCTGCATCATGGTACTTGTCCCGGAATCAACTCCACCCTATATTCCTCGTCAGCCGGCCCACCAGAGAGACGTGAAATGCCTGATCCCCAACCGCTTGACATTATCTTCACCGCCCCCCATCCCGACGACCTGGAGATCATTATGGGCGGCACCATCGCCAAGCTCGGCGACCAGGGCTACCGCGTCGGCATGCTGCACATGACCAACGGCGAGCCCACGCCGCGCGGAAACCC
>JAZGDL010000448.1:0-4150 GCA_036477795.1 Phycisphaerae bacterium | reverse complement strand
TGGCTTTGTACTTGCGGTGATGGCGGGGGCCGTCGTGGTGCACGTGCCAGTGCATGGCTGTCATCTTGGGCTCAAAGACCTGAACCCGGTACATGCCGACATTGCGGACTCCGCTTTCACGGTCTTTGGTGTAGATGCCGGCGAAGGTGATGTATCTGCCGCCGTCCTCAGGCCAACATTGAATGATGGGCAGCCTCAAGAGATCGGCGTCGTCGGTGTGCACCACCTCCTGGCACAATCCGTGCTTCACGACCTTCGGGCCGAAGCCGGCGATCTTCACCAGGTCGGGGAGTTTTTTCATCTTCTCCATTATGCTGCTGGGGATCTCCGGCTTGAGCAGTTGCTGCACGCGCTCCGCCAGTTGGGCGAACGACTCGCAGCCCAGGGCCAGGCGCATGCGCTGGTAGCTGCCGTACAGATTGATGCCGCAGGGAACGTCGCTCCCTTTCACGTTCTCAAAGAGCAGACCGTGACCGCCGCACCCACCGTGGACGGTATCAAACGGCGGCGGCGGTGAATCACCTGCCGCCGGCGATTTGCTGACCCGGTCGGCGATCTCGCTGATCTCCAGGATGGGGTCGACTTCGGTGGTGATACGCCTGAGCTGGTCCTGTCGTTCAAGCTCTGCGATGTATGATCTCAAGTCGGAAAAGGGCACGGTTGATTAACTCCCGGAACAGACCAATCGTTGGGCTGGTCCATGACCCGCCGCACATTTGCCGGTGCTGGTGCGAGAATCCCTTCTCGCACCCACCCGCTACGGGAATCCCTTCCCGTGGCCCGCCAGGAAGGGGGACCGAGAAGAGATTTTAATAAGGGTCCAGCGTCCGGAACAGACCAATCGTCGGGCAGGTCTATGACCCGCCGCACATTTGCTGGGAATTGTACCGTAACCTGCAACCGGCGGCACGTTTTCCGGCACAGGCTTACGGTTTGTCCGCGAAGCCTCGACTGCGAGTTGCCGGCGACCGGTTCATGACCCGGGCATAGACCTTCCCAACGCCGGCCCCTGCAGAGTACGTTCCCAAAGCAAGTAGTGCTCCAACGCTCAGCGATACGACCACCAGCACGGAGACGATCATCTTGATCCAGGTGGTGTGGAGACCCGGCGCCTCCGCTTGGAACCACAGATGGTCCACCACGCGAAAGACGTCGTCGGACCGGATTGCGGCAACGGCTGCCGCCGAGCTGTCCCAGTTCACCAGATTTACAACCCAACTCGTCATGATCGAACCCATTTCATAGTAATCGCCGGTCAAGTTCAGCAATGGAGCCAGGCCGAGCACGATCGAAACACCAAACAGGCCAGGGGCGTACCTACGCAGGGTACTCCTCAGAAGGGGCACACCGATGAGAACCGATATCACAAAAGGTGCGGCATCGGTGGCCAGGTAGACAAGGTCGGAGCCCTTGGTGTCGAACCCCGTAAGCCGACCGGCATACTCCCCGCCGCAAACCACAAACGGAAACACCCGCGCCAGCACCGCTCCCCCGTACAGCGGCTTGATCTGCAGCTCGGTCACCGTGCCCCCGGTGATCACGCAACCCAGCACATGCAGCAACTCGTGGACCGGTACGTACAGCCACCAGGTGAAAGCCACCGCCACCAGCAGCCGAACAATAGCACGCGTTCGGCGCTCGGCATTTGCAATGTGCACTTCGATACCACGTGCCAGGTCGTCAATCGGCTGCAAAAGAAATGATCGCAACGACACGCCCGTCTCGCTATCCTGGTGGATATTGTGGGCGATGTCCCCACCCCAACACCGGACGCAGCCACAGGACCATGGCAATAATGAAAACGCCTGCGAACAAACTGAGCAGTACATCAAATCTCGGCATGTGGCATATTACGTTTGGCATAGTCGCGGTCAACGTGCTCGTTCATGTAGCGGGCATCATGGTGCAGCGTGTTTGGCCGTCGTATTCGGCAACCTGGCAGCTCTATCTCTGGAACAGCCCTCGCCTGGTAACCGAACGATTCTACCTGTGGCAACTTCTGACCGCCAACTTCGTGCACAGCGGGATCCTTCACCTGTCGATCAACATGTTCTTTGTGCTGTGGCTCGGCCCGCGATTGGAACGGGCCCTGGGTGCCCGCCGATTCCTGTTGATCTACCTGGCGATGGGGACGTTTGCCTACGCGGTGTTCGACCTCTACGCTCATTTTCTCGGGCCGTGGAGCGCCACCGGCGGCGCCTCGGGCTGCGTACTGGGGCTGGCTACGCTCTATACATTGTGTTTTCCAAAATGGGTGATACCATTCTACGGATTCATAAACATACCATTCAGATGGGTTGTTTTACTGTTCATCTTCTCCGATGTAACGTCGTTCTTCTGGCCCGGGGGAATCCCCTGGATCAACAATGTCGTCCACCTGAGCGGGGCGGCCTTCGGAGCGGGGGTGTGGTTTTGGATCGGTCGCACGGTGGGTGGCAGGGGCAAGGACCGCCCCACGTGAACCCCTTGCGGACGGCGAATTCGAGCACGGTGTCATGACCAGCCCTGACAAACAGCCGGCGGACATCAGCCGCCCCGGTGCGGAGTTGTTCGCCCCGCTGCTGTGTCTGATCGGCCTGTGTATCGCCGCCTACTTGTCCGCGATCCACTACGCACTCATACTGGGTGATCTCTCCCTGGGGGGCGCCTGTGGCGGCGGCACCTGGGGTGACTGCAACAGTGTCGTGGCCAGTCGCTACGGCAAGCTTCTGGGCCTGCCGGTGTCCATCTGGGGCATATGGTACTACATCACGGCGGGGACCATTTCCGTGGCCATCCTGATGCTCAGGAGGGAGGACACGCCGGCCTTCGTTCGGGCGCTGCTGTGGCTGACCGCGGCGGCATTGCTGTTCGACGCCTACCTGGGGTGGACCATGTGGCGGCACCTGGAGCGACTCTGCCCCCTCTGCGCCGCGACGTACGCCGTCAACGTAGCCATCCTCATCATCGCCCTGCGCTGCCGCCGAAAGCTTGCCAAGCTGAACCGAGAATACCTTCTCGGTCCGAGCGCTACCCGCATTCGATCCCTCTTGCCCCGCATGGGCATCCTGTTGCAGCCGCGAGACCCGGTCTACTACCGCGAGGTGCTCAAGACCTTTCTGATCGGCGCATCCACCGCAAGCTGCGTATTGGTCCTGGTGCTGGCCGTTATAGTCTCCCACGCCGTGAGCAAGAGCGAGAAGGACAAGCTGGCCAGCCTGATCGATTACCTTCACCGCATTGACCCTTTCGTCGTCTCGCTGGACCGAGAACCGCTGGACCGAGAATCCCTTCTCGGTCCCCCGTCGCGGGGGCCCGACAACGCCCCCATCACCATCGTGGTCTTTTCCGATTTTCTCTGCGAGCAGTGCAAGCTGGCCAGTGAGTACCTCGACATCGTCGCCGCCAACCACCGCGATTCACTGCGCATGGTCTACATGCACTATCCGGTGGACGCCGAGTGCAACGAATACGCTAAAGCAGACATGCATCCCGGGGCCTGCACACTCGCCAGAGCCGGCGAGTGCGCCCACCGCCAGGGACGATTCTGGCAGTTCCACGATGTCGTCTTCGATGATCCCGGAAGGGTAAAGCCGGAGAAGGTGACCGAATACGCCGCCCTCTCCGGCCTGGATCTCGACAAGTTCAACGCTTGCCTCACCGAATCGACATATAATCCGACCCCCGAGCGCAAGCGAGGGGTCATCGAGGCTGTACGCGCGGACATCACGACAGCCCACTCCGTGGGCGTCACCGCCACCCCCACCAGCTATATCAACGGTCGCCCCGTCGTCGGCGCCCTCAAGCCCTGGATGCTCGAAGCCGCCATCGAGGCCATCGCCCCGCTCCCCTTGCCAACGCAGCCCCAAACGGGCGGGCAATAGCAGCGACTGGTCGGTGCTCCATCCTTGCGAATACCTGTTTGGCGGGGCCCGTGGCAGAGCCTTTGGCCGTCATTCCGAGGGCGCTAAGTCCCCACGCACGTCGGGAAGGAGCCCAGCAGTACAGGGCAAAGTCCTGGCGATTTGACTTTCGCAACCCGCGCCGGACGCGTCTCGCCTTCCATCGTCCTGGAGGGACGAAATGACAATAGCCCAGCGATTTATCGCTGGGTTCAAGATGGTGCCCCAGGAGACAAGTCCCGTAGGGACGACTGACCAGGGGGCAGAGT
>JAZGDL010000447.1:0-2905 GCA_036477795.1 Phycisphaerae bacterium | reverse complement strand
GCCAGAAGACGGCGGCTCTGTCCCGCATCTTTTGACCCCTTGGCCAATCGCCGCAACGTCTCACCATCAAAATCTTCCCGTAGCGAAATCGCTCTGCCCATCGCGAACCCCCAAATCAGTTCGCATCATAGATTCAGAGTTTCGACCGTTTGAGAATCCCCTAAATGAGTCTCTTTCATTGCTCGCTGGTATTACGCGTCTGCGCCGTCATTGTCGGCGAACAGGCCGAAGCGGATATTGATGGCGGTGCAAGAAACCACCACTTCTTGCCATGCTTAGACAATCGACATGCCCGACCAGTCTCGTACCTACGATTGTAGCAGTGCGGCCACGCGGCACATGCTGGAGCGATGCGGAACCGAGCCGCTGATCGGGTCGATGTCCTTATCGGAGATGAGCAGATTGACGTTGGCGCCATTCGGTCCAAGGGGATCGTATCCGGGTAAATCCAACTCTTTGCACCCCTGCCACCATCCGTAAGGAGCGCAGATGACGCGAGGATGCAGGGATTGGTTAAATCGGGCTTTCAACCTGACGCGGCCTGTTGCGTTTTCCAGGATCGCCCAATCACCGTCCTGTATTCCTGCCGCCAAAGCGGTATCGGGATGGAGTTCCATGAGCGGGTCGCGCAACTGCGAGCGCAAACGTGGAATATTGCGATACTGAGGGCCGATGAACTGGATTGATCTGAAGCTGGTCAAGACCAAGGGGTAAAGTGGCTCCGAGTCGTTCAAAGGGCTCTCGACCGGCTCTTTATACTCGGGCAATGGCGCGTAACCCGCGGCGTGGAACGGCGTGGCATAAAGTTCCAGCCGGCCGCTGACCGTGGGGAAGCCACGCAGGCGTCCCGACACCGGGTCGATCTCGGCATATTTCCGGTATCGGGTGCGAGCGTTGGAGCGTATGCCAACGGGATGGGCACGCAGTTGCGTGACGGTGACACCGGCCGGTTCCAGATAGTAGTTCCACGCGGCGTCGATATCGCCATCGAAGAAATGTTCACCCAGGTCGAGGCCCTGTGCCAGATCAAAAACGATCTCCAGATCGGGGCGCGACTCATGTAACTGCGGAATCACCGCTTTCTTGATCTGGTTCCAGTTGTTGGTATCCGCCCCGCCGGGGAACGTGGGCCCGACCGCCTCGCATTCCCATGTCGTGCAGGCAGGCAGCAACAAATCGGCAAAGGTGGCTGTAGGGCTTTCGACAATGTCAACCTGAACATGGAAATCGAGCGCTTCGAGGGCCCTCTTACCGCGCACGGGATCGATATGACCCACCAGTATGTCGGTGCCGAACAGAACCATGGCCTTCACGGGGTATGGCTTACCATCAAGGATTGCCCGGTAGACATTCGAATGCTGCACAATTCCGGGATCGCGCGGCGGCCCCAACGGATGGTCGGCGAGCCCGAGCCGGAGTTCGCGCTTATCGTCGGGCAGAAGCTCGCGGCCATGGATGGCGTGGGTCGGCGTGGTGGCAAAGGTCACGTTGCTGCCCTGACCATCAAATTGTCCGGTCAGACCATAGAAGCAGTGGATCGCCCGGTTCATCTGCATTGCGCCGGTGTGCATTTCGGTGCCCGTGAAGGATTCGTAGGCGGAAGGCTGTTCGGTCGCGAACATGCGAGCGGCCTTGCGGACCTCGTCTGGAGCGACCCAGGTGATCTCGCTCGATTCTTCCGGCGTGTAAGCCGCCGCCAACTCCTTCAGACTATCGACCACCGTACGACAATGGACGCGGCTTCCATCGGCCAGCTCGCACTCGAACCGGCCCCATAGCGCGGGGTCCACGTCATTCCGCCCATATTCGTCGTCTCGCCGCCATGCAACCGGTCTATTTCGCAGGCTATCCCAGACCACGAATCCTTCGGTGTCACCCGACGCCGGAAGATCGGTGGCAGACAAAAGCACTTTGGTATCTTCGCGCATGAGGAACGGACCGTTGGTCCAATCCCGCACGAAAGCTTCGTCATAGAGATCTTCGTCGAAGAGGACGTGGATTAACGCAAGGGCGAGGGCGCCGTCGCTGCCCGGCCTAACCCGAAGCCAACAATCCGCTTTGCGGGCAAGGGCGTGCTGCCGGGGATCGACGACGATGAGCTTGGCGCCGCGCTTCTGCGCTTTGCTGATACGCATAGCGGACGCAGGCTGGGTCGCCTGGGGGTTGGCGCCCCAGAGCAGGATGCAATTCGCATGATCGAAATCGATCGCAGGCGAGGAGACGCCATAGGTATGCTTCGAACCCGTACGCCCGTTCCAGGTGCACACGTGGTTCGGCACCAAGAAATTGGGACTGCCGAAAGCATTTACGAGGCGCTCGAGCCACGGCTTCACATCGATCATCGCCGTACCCGCGGTCGTGGCGGTCCCGAAGACGACCGCTTCGGGGCCGTGCGTATTCTTGATCTCCGTCAGACGGTAGGTGGCAATGGCAAGGGCCTCATCCCACGATAACCGCTCCCAGCCAGGGTCTGGCTCCCCCTTTGGTCGCGTGCGCTTCACGGGATATTGAAGACGATCCTGGGAATAGACGATCTCTGGCGCTGCCGTTCCCTTGATACAGATGCACCCGTTGGGATGTTCCGGGTCCACCGATACTTTGCTGAACTGGCCGTCTTCAACCGTTGCCACGACGCCGCAGCGGGATATGCACATGGCGCAGTAGGTTTGTATCCGTTCGGTGGCCATGACCTTGCCTTCTCCTGCCCGTTGACCGCGAAATTCTATTCGGGCCTGGGCGGCATGTCCATCGGGCCTGAATTGTCGGAATT
The DNA here is from genome assembly GCA_036477795.1 of Phycisphaerae bacterium. GTDB lineage: Bacteria > Planctomycetota > Phycisphaerae > UBA1845 > UBA1845 > JAZGDL01. The sequence goes on along the minus strand of JAZGDL010000447.1, from coordinate 135 downwards.
CGTCATCAGCGGGCTTGCTCGATCGACGCCCTCTTGGTCTGCTTAGATCGGAAAGCGACGAAACTGCCAAATTAGCGTAATTCCGCTTCTGGCTACAAGCGGCGGTTCGGCGCATCGCGAACTTCATCCGCTTCG
>JAZGDL010000446.1:0-3384 GCA_036477795.1 Phycisphaerae bacterium | reverse complement strand
GTATCAGCCATGACGCGGTGAATGTGTTCCTGAGCCTTGTACACACCGCCCGTCAAGTCATGGAAGCTGGGAGCACCCGAAGTCCGCTTAGCTAACCCGCAAGGGAGGCGGCGGCCGACGGTGAGCTCGGTGACTGGGACTAAGTCGTAACAAGGTAGCCGTAGGGGAACCTGCGGCTGGATCACCTCCTTTCTAGGGATAAACTAGAAAACTGGAGACTGGAAACCAGAGACTGGAAATGGCCGTCGAGGCTTTTTCCAGTTCTCTGGTCAGGGCTTTAGCCCGTTCCGGTTTCCAGTTACTAGAATGTCAGCGCATTTCCGGTGCAACGGATTCTCGATTCGGGTTATCCGATTCGAGGCATTCGTTGTACGCGCGGCGGGGCAACCCGCTGCCCGACAACAAACCTGTCCTTGATATTCAAACGCCCGGCTGACGGTTTCCCGTCGACCGGGCGTTTTGTTGTTGCTGGGACTCTTGGTTAGCGTTCTAAGAAAACGGCGATTCGGCGCGCCATTTGGTCCATCCTTGAATGGCCATCTGCGGGAAAGCGCTAGACCGCCAGCCTTGCTTTGGACGGAAACGCCCGGACCCCGGGAAGCCGGGGAAGCCGACGACCAAGCTGAAGACCAATCACAATCCAGTCATCGAGGACCTCTTGTAGCTGCGTGCGACAGCATTCTAGGGACGTACTGTTCGCCCAAACGCCGCGAAATCGCGGAATCTCGCCATAGTAGGAGCCGTCCTCGAGGCGGTCGTATCTCGCCTGACTCATGGCGGCTTGGATGTAGTCCATCAGCATGACAGAACTCCGGTATGGCCTCACGACAGTATATCATACCGACAAGCAAGTCAAAACCCCCCGGATCGGGCTATCCATTTATGCTGTAGCGCCACCCCTTGTGGGTGGCGCACCCTCGTTCTGCGCCACCCACAAGGGGCGGCGCTACATTCGGGGAGCCCCGCGGGCGACTAAATCGACAAGCCCTTCAGGGGTGGGCCACCCGCCGAACGCACCCATTGTTACCGCCGACAGGCCTCGCGACCGGGTCACCGCGGCATTTTCCTGTCCCCATGTGTGGAGTTGTCAAAAGGCGTGTTAGGAGGGCGACGGCTGTTCGAATGGACAATAGAATAAGAGATGTGGTCGATTTTGATTACGGCTGTATGAATGGAGGTAGACCCAATGTCAACGATTAGAGTGCGATCGATTGCGGTGATGTTGGCCTTCTTGCCGGCGCCCTTCGCCGCGTCTGGCCAGGTAACCGAAGAACCCAAGAAAGTCGCGCATTTCCATCTCACCGGGGTGGTGACCGAGACGCCGCAGGAAGACCCATTTGGCTTCATGTCCGGCCAGATGACGTCGTTGAAGGATTTGCTCAGACGGTTGTCTGAAGCCCGCATGGACCCTTCGATCCGGGGTGTGGTGGTGACCATGTCGAACCTGTCCATGGGGCTGGCACAGGTCGAAGAGCTGCGCAACGAGCTGGACAGGTTCAAGGCGGTGGACAAGCGCGTGTTCGTGCACGTGGACTCCCTGACCATGGGCTCCTATGCGCTGCTCTCGTCAGCCAGCGACCTGAGCGTGGTGCCCACGGCGGACCTGTGGCTCCATGGTCTTTACGCCGAAGGTCTTTACGCCAAGAACCTGCTGGAAAAGTTGGGTTGCCAGGCGGACATCGTGCACATCGGCGACTACAAGTCGGCGGGTGAGATTCTTACCCGCACCGGGCCGAGCGAGGAGGCCCGGGCGAATATCGATTGGCTGCTCGACGGGCTGTACGCCGGTATGGTCGACATGATCGCCGACGGGCGGGATATGTCCCCGGACCAGGTGCGCCGGCTGATCGATGACGGGCCCTATACCGCCGAGCGGGCCCTCAAGGCCGGGCTGATCGATTCCGTGATGTATCGGGACGAGTTCGTCGAGAACGTCAAGAAGATCTTCGGCGAGTCGGTCACCATCGACAACCGTTACGCCGAGAAGAGCGGATTGGACATCGACATCTCCAACCCCTTCGCCATGTTCTCGATTATCGGTGAGCTGCTGGGCGGGGGAAAGAAGAAGGCCGGCCGGGACAGCATCGGCATAGTGTACGTGGAAGGCGTGATCGTGCCCGGCTATGCCGAGCCCAGTCCGTTCGGCGGTTCCAGCGGAGCATACAGCGGGAACATCCGTGAGGCCCTGATCCACGCCGCCGAGGACGATTCGGTCAAGGCGGTGGTGTTGCGGGTGGACTCGCCGGGCGGCTCGGCGCTGGCCAGCGAGATCATCTGGCACGCCACCCAGAAGGTTCGCGCCAAGAAGCCGATCATCGTCTCCATGGGCAACGTCGCCGGCAGCGGCGGCTACTATGTCTCCTGCGGCGCGGATGCCATCTTCGCCGATGAGACCACCATCACCGCTTCCATCGGCGTGGTCGGGGGCAAGATCATCACCACCGGGATGTGGGACAAGATCGGTATCAGCTGGGTGCCTTATCAACGCGGGAAAAACGCCGACCTGATGAATTCGTTGGAGCCTTTTGATGATGAACAACGGGCCCGGATCACCGGCTGGATGGACGAGATTTACGGGGTGTTCAAGGAACATGTGCAACGCGGTCGCGGGGACAAGCTGACCAAAGATCTGGAGGAGCTTGCCGGCGGCCGGGTGTTCACCGGGCGACAGGCACTGGACAACGGTCTGGTCGACAAGATCGGCGGGCTGCACGACGCCATCGAGTTCGCGGCCCGCAAGGCCTCGATCAGCGATTACGAGGTCCGCGTGATTCCCGAGTCCAAGAGTTTTCTGGATATGCTGTTCCAGGAGATGACCGGCAAAGGTGACAGGCCGACGGACATTTCGGTGCGGATGCCGCTACGCCTGTCCGGGCAATTCTCGCCGTTGTTTGACACCGTGTTGCCGCTGCTCAATCGGCTTGAGCCGTTGCGGGCCAAGGCCCTGATGCGGGGGATCCAGCGCATCGAACTGCTTCGCAAGGAGCGCGTCATTACCATGATGCCCACGGAGATCATCATCCGGTAGCGGCGCCGTTTGTCGGCGATGGCTGGGTGGCCCATCTCTTCAGAGATGGGGGACATCTCCGCTGATTTTCGCGGCCTGGAATGACACCTAAGTCTACGGGAAGATCATGCGCAGGCGCAGGTCGCCGCACCAGGGGATCGGGGGCGTCGGGCGGTCCAGGCCGGCTTCTTTGAGGATCGGGTTGTGGGAACGCTGGGCGAACATCACTCTCAGTTCGCCATCCTCAATTTCAACGTGGCCCGGCGTATTGACGAACTTGCCATAGAGCTTCGCGGGTGTGCAGGTCTCAAAGCCCTTTAGACGCCGCCCCAGGCATTGATAGATCAGATGAGCGCACACCGTCAGAGTCAGATCAA
>JAZGDL010000445.1:0-5933 GCA_036477795.1 Phycisphaerae bacterium | reverse complement strand
CCCGAGCTGACCGTAGGCATATTGGCTGATCGTCCTCTACCGGTGTGCCAGATCCGCACCCGGCGCGAGTTTTATGACTACCAGGCCAAGTACGTCGACGAGGATACCGAGTATCTCTTCGACATCGATCTGCCCGACGAACTCTGCCAGCGCGTTCAAGCGCTCAGCCTGAGAATCCATAACGCCGTCGGCTGCCGGGATTTCTCACGCGTCGACTGGATGGTGGACCGCAACACGCTCGAACCGTACGCCATCGAAATCAACACCGTTCCGGGCCTGACCAGCCACTCCTTGCTTCCCAAGGCGGCCGCACACGCCGGGATATCCTACGACGCTCTGTGTCAGACCATCGTCGAATTGGCGATGAAACGGGCTGTTTCCTGACGAGGGTTTCATGAGCTGGCTCAAGAAGCGATCGTCCAACAGGCGCAAGCGCCCGCGGCGGGCATCCAACCGCTTCGCCGTCTTGGCTGGTATGGTGCGGCGTTTCGTCGCGGTTCGGGGGTTGCGTCATTTGTGGATGGTGCCGGTGTTGTCAGGAGTGGCGTGGGGTGTGCATGGCCTGGAGGCGTTTGTCCTGAACCGGCCGGAGTATCTCGTCGCCTGCGACATTTATCTGGCGGATGCGCCTGAGTATCTGGAAGAAAGCATCTTAGCGGTGATTGCGCCGGCTGCGGCCACGGCCTGGACCGATCCCGATTTGTGCCGGAGGATCGGCGCCGTCCTGGAAGAATCCGCTTGGGTCAGGCAAGTCAACGAAGTCCGCCGTTACGCCGGCGGCAGCGTTGTGGTCTCCTGCGATTACCGCGGCTCCGCCGCCCTGGTGCAGTTCGAAAACGACCACTACCTCATCGCCGCGGATGGCGTACGCCTGCCCGGGGTGTACAGCTACTACCCTTCGCTGGTCGTCGTGCAGGGTGTCTCCGCGCCGCCGCCGGTTGCTGGCGAACGCTGGCCCGGAGAGGACATCAAAGCCGCACTCGACATCATCGAGCGGCTTCAGGAGGAACCTTTCTTCGACCAGGTCACCGGCGTACTGGTCGGCAACTACGACGGGCGCCGCGACAAGCGACAGCCGCACATCCTCCTGGCCGTTGCACCGTCGGGAAGCCGCATCGTCTGGGGTTCCGCGCCGGGCTTGGAGATCGAAGAAAACACTGTCGGAGAAAAAATACAGATTCTCGCGCGAAATTTTCTGAGTAGCGGGCGTATCGACGCCGGGTACGACTGTATCGATATATCCGTATATCCGGACCGCTTTACGACCCGCGGGCTTGATAAAATCGGTCAGACCTGGAAAAAATCAGCCGATTAGACGAGAATATCGCCGCCTGCCGGGAATATCGGGTGCGGGCCTGCGAACAATCCTTTGGTCGGGAGCAAACAACCATGGATGCCATTGGCCAGGTTTACGAACGTGCCAACCTTCTTATCCACAACCACGTACCGGACGATGTCATCGTTCCGGTCGCAACCATCGGCGCCATCGGCTGCATTATTGCGGGATTGATGGTCTCCGTTCTGGGAGCCAAGCTGGCCCGGGTTGTGCTGACCTTGGGCTTCGGCGCTCTGGGCGTGGGCGCCGGCGTGATCATCAGCCAAAGAGCCGACCTGCCCACCGCGGTGGCCACTCTGGTTGGGGCCGGCTGCTTCGGCCTGCTCGGATACGCTTTCCACCGGGTGTGGATCGGCGTTCTTACCGGCCTGTTCATGGTGCTTGCGGTCAACTCCACCTACGGTGTGCGCACAATCGCCCCGCATCTGCCGGCCTATGAGCAATCTCACGGTGCCATGCCGGTGGCCGTCGCCGATAAGTTCACCACAGCGGCCCCTCATGCTCAGGCCGGCTGCCTCAACCCCGAGTTCACCCGATGGCTCAAGGGTTTTTGGGACTACACCAACGAGAATGACAAGGGCGGCGTTCGGCGTCTGGCCTTGTTGTCGGGTTGCGCCGGGCTGTTTGGATTACTGCTCGGTCTGTTCGCCGTGCGCTTCACGCTGGTGGCGGTGACGTCCCTGGTAGGCACGCTGATGATCTCGGCGGGGGCGATGGGGCTCGCCCAACGGTGGCAACCGCAGATGTATGAGGCGGTCCTCAATCATCCTCAATCGCTGGGCATCGCCGGCGGCACGTTCCTGTTGGGATCGGTCATTTTGCAGACCCTGCTTACCCGGCCCGATAAGGCCGCACCTGCAGCGACCAAGTCCTAGATTCGGACTGCGTTTACCACACGCCGGGTTCCAAACGGTCGATATCATATCTTAACTTGTCCGAAGCGTCTGCTGGGGAGCGAATACGATCCGCGACCCGGAGGGCGCCCAAGGCTCAGAGTCCCAAGGGAGCGGTCTACTACGGGGGCGTCTAACTCGTGAGCGAACACGAGCGCCGACCGTAAGGGAGCGAAGGGCGATGCCGGAAGTGCTGCGCGAGTGGAGTCAGTTTCTGCAAAGCGGCGGCAGCCTTCTGGGGCTGATGCTCGCATTTGTCGGGGTGACCTTCCTCATGTCCGGATGGCGATTCGGCCGGACCGCGATCATTATTACCTACGCTCTTGTCGGTGCCGTTGGCGGCAGGATGTTTGCTGTCGAGCACTTGGGAGCGTTGGCCGCGGTCGCGAGCGGCGCCGCGGTGTGCGTGATGCTGTGCGTTTTGCTGAGGCGCTACTCCGGCCCTTTGTTGGCCGGTTTTTTGGGCTCGATGTCGCTGTGGGCCTTGTTGGGTAGCTCGACCATCCCCCCACCGACAGTATACATTGTGCTGGGGCTGGCATTCGCTGTCGTCGGCGCATTCAGCTTCGCGAACATTCGAAGCACCACGATCCTACTCACGTCGTTCACCGGTGCGGGGCTGTTCACATCCGGTTTGGTCGGCATGGCCTTGGATTCCAGCGTTTTGTCGCCCCATTTCCAGAGCATAGCCTCGTTCTCGTTCTTCTACCCGTTTCTGGTTATCGCTTCGATGGCTTCAGGCATCTTCCTGCAGCGCGCCGCCGCCAATCGCGTGGACTGCGGCGAGATTTGGTATTACTGATCCAGGTTGGGAAGCCTGTCCCACAACGGAAGGTTCGAAGGTTCGAAGGTTGAAGGTTAAAGGTTCGAATTCGCGACTCTCAACCTTTAACCTTCAACTTTTAACCTTTTAACCTTCAGTTCTGGGTGAATCCGGCATGCTCACCTGCCTGAGAACAGGACTGCCACGACGGCGGTGCCGGCCATGGTGACGGCGATCATCACCTTGGCGACGTTGCCCATGACCTGTCCGACGGCGGCGAAGAGTCCAACCCGGACACTCTGTTTCAGGTCGCTTGGCTGTGGGACCGGCTTTCCAGCCTGTCGTTTGACCGGCTGGAAAGCCGGTCCCACAGGGAAAGCCGGTCCCACAGCATGGCCCCCCGAAAGCTGGCCTATGACCGCGCCAATAAAGCATCCCAAGGCCCCGCCGATGATGGTGCCGATGATGGGCAGGGGGACAGTGAACAGGAACATGCCGACGAAACCGCCGATCATTGCGAACCACATGGCCCGCGGGTTGGCCCCTGCTTTGCGGGCCGTCACCAGGGACGCGAGCAGTTCGATGATCTCAGCACCCAGGGCCATGGCGACAAGAACGAGCAGGATCGGCCAACTCGGCTGAGACCAGTCGGAATGCCAACTGAACAGCGCTGCGGAGACCACGATGAGCCAGGTGCCCGGCAAGCGGATCAGTGCCAGGACCACACCGGCGGCACAGAACAGAAGCAGTCCGGCAATCCACAGTCCTTCAGTCAACGTGCGCCTCCATCCCATTGCGGAGGGGTGGCCCTGCAGGGCAGTTTAACCGCGACCCGACAGGGGAGCGCTCCCCTTCGGGTCGCCGCTAAACTAGCGGTGAAAGGCTTCGCCTTTCTTGAACTGCTCTCCCATTTGCTGGATCACCCGTTCAAGAGGCGGGTACAAACCCCCCGCTCCCTTACGGTCGCGGCTCTGTATCTGGTCGACAATCGCCAGAGCATCATCGAACCGCCCGACCTGACCCAACGCGGCTGCCAAGGTTACCTGCAATTGTAGATCCGTAGTGTTGTCCTGTAGCGCGATAGGAGCCACCAGAGCGAGGGCTTCTTCCCCATCGCGCAGGGTCTCATCCGGCGACGTCGCCAGAATCCAAGCAAGCTGCAAGCTGAGCTGCGGATTCCCCCGATGAATCGACAGGGCGTTTCGCAGGACCTTTATGGCTTCGCCCTCCCAGCGTTTGCCCTCCCTTACGGTCGGGTCTCGGATAAGGGGAAGCTGTTGAAGGTGTACCGCCAGATCTTGAGCATACGCGAGGTTGTCGGGCTCCAGTTCCACCGCCTGACGCAGCACCGCAAGCGCCTGCTCAGGTTCCCCCCGAGCGGCCAGAAGTAGCCCAAGCTGCTGGTAGGCGTGGGCATGAGTCGGTTGTAATTCGATGGTGGCGCGAAAATGTTCCAAGGCCCCTTCCTGGTTCCCTATTCGATTGAACATCACCCCCAACTCACAGTGGGCTGTACTGTACCCCGGCTCCAGGCGAATGGCCTCCTGATAGGCTTCGACGGCCTCTTGGACGCGCCCCTGCCGGGCCCGCAGCTTACCCATGTTGTAATGGCGAGAGGCCACGTCCGGACGCAGCTTGACTGCCATGGAAAACTCACGATCAGCGCCTTCAAGATCACCCGCGAGGATCGCCTGCAAACCACGGTTTGCGAACGCGATGGCGCTCACCCCGTACTCTTCCACCCGGACTGCAACCGGATCCATCAAGAGGACCGCGTCCCTCACGGGAAGCTTCCCTGCCCACTCAGCCGCACTGTGCGCGGCTTCCAGATTCCCTTGTTGGCGAAGCACACGTGCCAGAAGGGACTGCAACCGCTTCCAGTCCGGCCTGATGCTCTGGCAACGACGCAAGTACTGGTGAGCTTCGTCAATCCCACCCAGCGAGAAGGCCACCTGGCCCAAACCGAGCAACGCTAGAGGGTTCTCAGAGTCGAGTTCCAACGCCGAGCGATACTGCTGTTGGGCTTCATCCAGACGGTTCTCGCGAACGAGCGCGTCGGCCAGCCGTAGGCGGAGGGCAAGGTAATCAGGGCGAAGTTTGAGGGCGGTCTTGAACAATGCGATCTCGTCGGACTGACCCAGGTTTGCCTCTATCCGGGCGTGAAGATACACCCATCGGAAATCGCTGGGGTCCCGCGCCGACGCCTGGGCATAGCAGGTTGCGGCTGGTTCATATTGCGCATGCGCGTCAAGAACATAACCCAGCAGACCCCACGACTCGGCGGAGTACGGATCGGCCAGCACTTTGGAACGGGCGTTGGAGATCGTCGCAGCCACGAGCGGTTCAAACGCGGCCAAGTCCGCTCCCGGCGGATCTGGTGGAGCGACCGTGTGGGACAGGCTTGCCAGCCTGTCGCCGAACCAGACAACGAATACCAAGCATGCCGTGACCACGACAATTGACCGGCTGGAAAGCCGGTCCCACAAGAGGCGGCGCACCCATATACGTCGCGATCGTAGTGCGGCGGGTTTGGTGCGATGTCTCGGTTTACTCACGATCGGTCACCACCGGAGCGACGAAGTGAAGAGCGACGATTGGGGATTGACGATTGACCATTGACCATTGAGGACTCCCCTTCGTGCCTCCTTCCGAGGCCCGCTCCCTTACGGTCGCGTCTCTGCTCCTTGTAGAGGGTAACGGATTGATTGGGGGTGATCCCCGTAAACACGTCCTGTTCGCCGTCAGGCCATCGAATGACTACGTGATCGATCGACGCCCCAGCGGGCAGACCGAAATGAGCGACCGGTGGAGAGCTTGAAACGTAGCTCCCTTCGGCACCAATTGTACGAATGAATTCGCCTGCGGTGGAAACCACGGTGACTTTGGCTCCATAGGCATCTCGCTTGAGCTTCGGATCGACGGAGCGGACCATCAACCATCC
>JAZGDL010000444.1:0-14158 GCA_036477795.1 Phycisphaerae bacterium | reverse complement strand
TCGAAGGCAACGAAGGGGATCTGCATAGGTTGAACGAGCGTGTGGGGTCCTTCGAGCGTGACTTCGCCACCAAGGAGGACTGGCTGCGGGAAAGCATGCTGGCCCGGCACAACATCGAACGGCTTTCCGGGGCCATGGCCCGCATGGAGGCCGCAGCCAGCGTCTTGTCGAGGCAACATCCGCAAGGCGCCGGTGTCACTCAGTGCCGGCAAGAGCGATGGACGCCCTACGAGGGAACGGACTGATGGCCAACGGCCGACCCAACTCCAGCATGGTTCGCGTGCGAAACGAAATCCTGGTGGCACTGCGCATGATCTATCCCGCCGCTTTGCAAGCGGAGCAGTTGCTCAGAAGCCTGCTGAGCGTGTTCCCGGTGCTCGAATGGCAACAGCTCAAGCGCGACCTCTGTTACCTGGCGGAAAAGGGTTACGTGCAGCGCGTGGTGGCCGGCTCCGAGCAACACGAGCATCTGACTCCGTGGCGTAAGCGATGGTTCCGCATCAGCACAGCGGGCATGGAGGTCGCCGACCATCTCATCGATGACCCGGCGCTGAACCAATGACCACCAGAGCATCCACGAAACGCGGTGCCCGGTCGCGTAACAACAGCGTGACGCCCGGCGCCCAAGAGGGGCGGCAAGGGCATAAATCGTCCGGCGAGCCACCCGATCCGATGGAACGTCGGGCAATGATCGACTTTCGCGACCGCATGCGGCATATCGGCGGGCTGGTCCGCGAGTCCTTCGGCCCCCGGCGCGGCAGCGACTATGCCAGCGTTACCCGTGACGCCTGCCGCGTGGTCGTTTCACTCATCATCGAGACGTTGAGCGAAGCCACTGAGCGGATCTCCACCGCGGAGTTGGCTGCCGTTTGCAAAATGCTGGCGGAACAGCGCAAGCTGGACATCGCCCAGATGGAAATCGAACGCAAGTACCCCAAGAAGCCGTCCGGCGGGAACAGAAGCCCCGCGAGCCGCCGGGGGCCGCTGCCGGAACGCTTCGGACAGATCGTCGAAGAGATCTACGGCACCAACATATCGGACACCACCAGCCAGCCCGAGACTGACAAGCCATAATGCCGGCTTGACTCCGCTACCACTATGCCATAAGACCCGTGCATCCCGTTGAACGTCGGGCAAAGGAATGAACGAGTTCCACTGGTACATTCTGGGCCGTCTGCTGCTGGCTCTGGTGCTGGGTAGCGTGATCGGATTCGAGCGTGCCCTGCGCGATAAGCCGGCGGGACTTCGCACCAACATCCTCATCTGCCTGGGGGCCTGCATCTTCACGCTGGGTTCACAAGCTCTCAGCGGACCGATGGTGGACAAGACGCGGATCGCGGCACAAATCGTCACCGGGGTGGGCTTTCTGGGTGCAGGGGCGATCATCCGTGATGCCAAGGGCATCGTCGGTCTGACCACGGCTGCCACCATCTGGTCGGTGGCGGCGGTGGGCATGGCTGTGGGGCTGGGCGAGTTCACGCTGGCCACCGCGGGTGCTGCGGCGGTGCTGCTGGTGCTGCTGGGCTTTCCATTTCTGGGATCGGTCATCGAAACCCGCCGTAGCGTCGAAGAGTACCGTTTCCTCACGCCCAAGACGGTGGAGCAGATCGACCGCGTCGAAGAGATCTTCGCCCGCGCGAGTCTCCGCATCGTGCTGAACGAGTACTACGAGAAAGGCGACAAGATATTCTTCACGATCAAGGCCATGGGCCCGCGCGAATCCCACAGGAAGCTGCGCCGCGACCTGCTCATCCGCGACGACATCCGCCTTGCCAAGACCGTGGAGTGACGTTCAGGTGTCGGGCGACAGTTGAGTCACACTGGACCGGGCACCTCGGTTTTGGAGAATGTGTTTGGGGAGCGATTGAGCCCACGGATTGCAATCCGTGGGCTTTGGAGGGGAGCTCACGGATGAATCAGCGCCGTCGTAGTGGTCGTGGGGCGGGGTTGGGAGAGGGATGGGCGCGGTCCTGTAATCTGTTATTTTTTCAGCTTTTGGGGCGGTTTTTTTCGCACCTCAGCGATTTGTATTGTAAGTAGTGAAAGAGAGGCGGATGTCTACATGGGAGGTGCGACATGATGCACATGCCCCAAACAGCCTCGCTGGAGGCGCTGCACAAGCAGCGCACACTAGTCCGGATCGAGTTGGCCCAAGCATGGGAACGGCATGAGCCGAAAGAGCGAATCCACCGGATCGAAGATCGCATGCGTGCGGTGTGGGCGGCGATCGAAGCAGCGGAACGGGTCCTGATGGATGCCGCGACCTTGGCGTGCTAGTGCGCGATCGCTACAGGGATGAACAACCCTTGATGCGGAGGGTAAACCGTGGTTGGACGAACCCACGGATTGCAATCCGTGGGCTTTAATACCGTGGTTGGACGGACCGTCCGCGGAGGTTTTGGAATGGACATCAAAATGAACGGGCGGGGCATTGTTGTATTGGCTGTGATGCTGCCGGCGATTTTTCCGGTTACGGGCTGTGTGCGTCGGACGCTGAAGATCGAGACCGAGCCGCAAGGAGCGATGGTATATCTCAACGACGAGGAGGTCGGGCCCACGCCGGTGTCGCGTGATTTCACGTGGTACGGCGATTACGACGTGATCATCCGCAAAGATGGTTTCGAGACTCTGCAAACCAATATCGTGGTCCTGCCGCCGTGGTATCAAATCCCGCCAGTCGATTTTGTGGCCGACGTGCTCTGGCCCGCAACGATTCACGACGTTCACCAGCACAGCTTCACGCTGGACCCGCGGGCGGCGCCGGAGCACGATGAGGTGGTGGCAAAAGCGCTCAGTCTGCGCGAGGAAGCGCTTTTCGAAGATCAGTAGCACATTTTCCTGGACGCTTGGGTCCGCAGCGGATGCTGTATTGGGGACGCGGTGGGGGATGGGAGAGCGGATGATTGTGGTTCCAGCGTCTGCCAAACGACAAAGTCACTTCGAGCGTTGTCTTTCGTCGAGCCCACGGATTGCAATCCGTGGGCTTTGGAGGAGCATTGTCGAGCAAACCCAGCGCTGTTTTGTTAATAAAACGGGGTGAGTTGGCGTGACGCTGTCCTCCAAAGAACAGTTCAAGCAGTTCCGGGAACGATTCGCCTCGGGCAATCTGCCGGCGGATTTCGGTTCGGGGCCGGCTGATCAGGACAAGATCGGTACCAAGCCCAAATGGTCCTACATGCGGTTCTACTTCCAATGGCTGGGGCCTTTCAAGGGGGCTGTCGTGCTGGTGTTCATTCTGGGCCTGACGGCGGCGCTGCTCGGTCTGATTCCACCGTACGCGACCAAGCTGATCATCGACCGGATTCTGCAAGGGGGCGTGCTCGATGGTGAAGCGGTTGCGCGATCGAGGAACCTGCATGTGGCTGGCGCGGCTGTGCTGGCCATCCTGCTGGTGCAGCAGGCCATCGAGGCGGTTCGCACATACCGCATCAACCTGCTCAATCTGAAAGTTCTGCGGAAGCTACAGCAACGGCTCTATGACCATCTGCTGCGGCTGCCTATCCACGAAATCCAGGAGATGAAAACCGGAGGCATCGTCACGCGTGTGGGCAACGACGTGGATGACGTCAGCGGGCTGCTGCAGATGGCTATCATTACGCCGGGTATCGCCGCATTTCGGGTGGCGGCTACCATGGTGGTGCTGGTGTGCATCCAGTGGCGGATGGCGGTTGTGGCGGTGGCCATTCTGATTCCGATCGTGGTGATCAACCTTCGTTGGATCCGCAAGCTGAAACCGCTGCACCGGTCCATCCGCCGGGACCGTGGTGAAATCAACGCCCGGGTGGTGGAATCGTTCGGCGGGGTGGGGGTGGTCCGGGTGTTCCGCCGGGAGCGCACCGAGGCCCGTAACTTCGCCCTGGGGCAGAATGTTATCATCCGCAAACGGCTGTTCACCCGGCTTTACTACCTGGCGGTGTCCACCGCCTGGGGCCTGCTGGTGCCGCTGGCCAGCCTGCTGATCATCTGGTACGGGGGGACGCGCTATCTGGTGGGCGAGTTGACCATCGGAGAGATCGTGGCCTTTCAGATGTACGTGTTCATGCTGATGATGCCCATTTCGCAGATCGTGCAATCATGGAGTGACACGCAGTTGTCACTGGCCGCTCTGGAGCGCACGGTGGACATCATGAACCGGTCGGCGGCCATGCCCGATCGGCCGGGGGCGGTGGACGTACCGGAGCGGGTGGAGACCATCCGGTTCGAGAAGGTCACCTTCGGCTACCATGCCGAGAGGCCGGTGTTGCATGGCATTGATCTGACCGTTAGAGCCGGTCAGACGGTGGCCCTGGTTGGTCGTAGCGGGGCGGGCAAGTCCACGCTGACCAATCTGGTGGCCCGGTTTTACGATCCGCAGGAAGGGGCCATCCTGCTCAACGGGGTTGACCTACGCGACGTCAAGCTGGCGGGCTACCGTTCGCTGCTGGGCATGGTTCAGCAGGATGTGTTTCTCTTCGACGGCACGGTGCGCGAGAACATCGCGTACGGTCGTCGGGGCGCGTCGATCGAGGAGATCATCGAGGCGGCGGGCAAGGCCCACGCCGATCCGTTCATCAATGAATTCCCGGACGGTTACGACACGTTGATCGGTGAGCGCGGCATCAAGCTGTCCGGCGGCCAGAAACAGCGCATCAGCATCGCCCGGGCCATTCTGGCTGATCCGCAAATCCTCATTCTCGACGAAGCCACCAGCAATCTGGACACCGAATCGGAGCAGCTCATTCAAGACTCCCTGGTCAACCTGCTGGCGGATCGCACCACGTTCGTCATCGCCCACCGTCTGTCCACCATTACGCGAGCCGATCTGATCGTGGTAATGGACCGGGGACGGATCATTGAGCTGGGCAGGCACGCCGAGCTGGCGTCGGCGGGCGGAGTTTACAAGGAGATGGTAGCCCGGCAGATTCAGTTTGAATCCGACTTGGTTGACGCCGCCGGCGAAGGCATCGGCTGGTCGTGAGCGACGGGGGCAAGCGGGTGCAAGCGGGGGCTGACGGGTGGGCCCGTGCCCTGTTGTCCAATCTCGTCAGCGCAACCCACGGGGTTCCACGGGTCAAGCGCATTGACCCATGCTACCCGACGCCGTTAACCAGTCGATCTCCGGAGTCTTTGTAAGTGTTGGCAGATGCTGTAATTGGGACATGGTGGGTAATGGGGGAGCGGAGATTACGGTTCCGGCGTCTGCCAAACGACAAAGTCACTGCCGACGTTAAGTCGGTGTAGGCGCGGGGGTTCTACTGAGGAGTAACGACTCCGCGGGCGATTGTGTAGGCCCGCCGGCAGGTGCGGCATTGCAGTTGATCGTCGAGCGGCTTTCCGCAGGCGCAGACCCACCCGGCTAGTCGCGCGGGGTTGCCGACGCAGAGGCTGTGTGGCGGGACGTTATGCGTTACCACGGCGCCGGCTGCAATCATGGCCCGGGAACCGATGGTCACGCCGCAAATGATCACGGCCCCGGCGCCGATCGACGCGCCGGCTTCGATGGTGGTGGTGACCGGCCCGCTTTTGTCCGTCGCGACTCTCTCCAGGCGGCCCGCTCCCTTACGGTCGCGGCTCTGAACGGCGCGGGTGCTGCGGGGATAGAGGTCGTTGGTGAAGATCACGCCGGGGCCTATGAAGACGTCGTCCGCGATGGTCACGCCGTCCCAGATCATGGCGCCGTTCTTGACGGTGACCTGATCGCCGAGCACGGCCCCGCTTTCAATGAAGGCGTATCCGCAGATGTTGCAGTCGGCGCCGACGATCGCACCGGCCATGACGTGCGCGAAAGGCCATATCTGTGTGCCCGGGCCCACGCAGGTGCTTTCACACAGGGCTTGCGGATGCACGTAGGGATCGGGTGGTGGATCGGATGACGACCCCACGGGATTGACGATTGACGATTGACGATTGACGATTGGGGATTGAGGATTTCCCTTCGTCCCTTTCGTTTCGAATTCGTGAGCTTGCAGCGGTGGAAGACCGATGCGGCGACGAGTCTGGGATTCGCTCTGGCCCGTCATGGCGGTATCGATTCTCCTCGGTGCTACCAGTTTGCGGCGCCGGCGTGCTCGGTGACCAGGGCTTCATCCGGAACGGCCTGGCTGATCCACGCGATGCAGCGGGCCAATCCCGTTTGGATGTTGGTGTTGGCTACGAAGCCGAGAAGGTCGCGTGCCTTGGTGACGTCGGCATGGTGCCGGATGACGTCTCCCGGACGGGGCTCGCGAAACAGTGGCTGAATATCGCGGTCCAAGCGCTCGGCAATCATCGCTGCCAGGTGGACGATGCTCACCTCGCTGCCGGCGGCGATGTTGACGGCCTGGCCGACCAGCGCGTCGCAAGCGGCGGCCCGCAGGATGCCGGTGACGGTGTCGTCCACGTAGATGAAGTCGCGGGTCTGGCTCCCGTCGCCGAAGATCACCGGAGGGCGCCCCCCGCGGAGTTGAAGAATGAACCGCGGGATGACCTCCGCCCGTGTTCCCCGCCAGGGCTCGCGCGGTCCGTAAGTGTTGAACGGACGGACGATGACGACCGCAAGCCCGCAGGTGTGTTGCAAGGCCTTGGCGTAGTGCTCGCCGGCCAGCTTGGCAGCCCCGTACACGGTGGTGGGATGCAGGGGATGCGTCTCGGACATCGGCACCTGACGGGCTGTTCCGTAAACCTCGGACGAGGAGACGTAAACGAGTCTCTCCACGCCGCCGGCTTGGGCAGCCTCACAGACGTTCAACGTGCCGCCGGCGTTGACGCTGTGGCTCTCTTGTGGATCGGTCAGGGACGTGCGCAGGCAGGAGACAGCCAGGTGGAACACCACGTCGATTCCCCGACAGCAACGGTGCAGGGCCGGCTGATCTCGGATGTCGCCCTCCACGACGTCGACGTTGTCCCGGTCAACGACTTCGGTCAGATTGGACCATGACCCGGTCGAGAAGTTGTCGAGCACGCGCACGAAGTTTCGCCTGGCGAGTCTTTCAACCAGATGGCTGCCGATGAACCCCGCGCCTCCGGTCACCAGGATGTTTCTGTTGCTAACGTGCATCGGTGTCCACCGCGTCGTGCAGCGCTTCGATAACACTTTGCTGGTCCGATTCGCTCATCTCAGGATACAAAGGGAGCAGCAGCATGCGCTCGCTTAGCCTCTCACTCCGCGGCAGCGCGATATTTCCCTGCGCACGGCGGTAGCAGGGCTCGCGGTGTATACAAGCGAGGCCGTGCCGGGCTGCAATCCTTCGTTGCCGAAGCCGTGCCAACACCGTGTCGCGATCGATGGTAGCGCCTTCTCTGATGCAAACGGCGTAGGATTGGCGGTTGGATCGGGCGTCGTAGGTCCACTCGACGATTCGCAAATGGGGATGGTGGCGCAGGGCGTCATCATAACGTGCCGCCAGCCTCCGCCGTGACGCTATCATCTCGTCGATACGGGTCATCTGGGCGACGCCGACGGCGGCTGCGATGTCGCTCAAACGATAGTTGAAGCCGGCCTCCACGTACGATTCGCGGTGCGCTCCCGGGTGGTGATGACGTTGCCAGTCGGAGCGGTCCATACCGTGATGTCGCAGGCGCCGCAGTCGATCGGCCAGGTCGGCATCGTTGGTGACGATCATCCCGCCCTCGCCGGTGGTGATCACCTTTCGCGGGTGGAACGAGAAGCACGCCAGCAAAGAGTGCGCACCGATCCGGCGCCCACCGTACTCGGAGCCGAGGGCGCAGGCGGCGTCCTCCACAATGGGGATTTGCCGCTCCTCAGCGATGGTCCGCAAGCGGTCCAGCTCCGCCGGCAGGCCGAACTGGTGCACGGCGATGATCGCCCGAGTGTGCTCGGTCAGCGAGCGGCTGACGGATATCGGATCGATGTTGAAGGTACGGTCATCCACTTCGGCGAACACCGGCTCGGCGCCGCACATGCGCACGGCGTTCGCGGTGGCGATGAAGGTTAGCGAGGGAACGATCACCTCGTCGCCGGCTCCGATGTCCAACACCGCAAGGGCCAGATGCAGGGCGGCGGTGCCGCTGGAGACGGCGACGGCGTGTTCTGCACCGACGTAGTGCGCAACGCGACGCTCGAACCGCTCGACGACCGGTCCCTGCGTCACCCATCCGGAGCGGAGCACGTCGGCCACGGCGGCACATTCCCGGTCTCCCAGCAGGGGCCTGGCCAACGGAATGGGCGGGGGCGATGCGATTTCAACGTTTCGCACTGCCATCACAGTAGGGTCCGCCGTCGGGACCGCCCCGTGCCACCCGATCTGGTGTTCGTGGTCCGCACGGCGGACCCTACGCGACTCTCACGGTCGTGCTTCTGTTTCCGCGGAGTGTATCCCACGGATTCTAATCCGTGGGCTTCGTGCGATGTTGTCTGGGTGGAGGTGGGTGGGATGTTGGTCATGGGTTGCGGTCTTTCCAGAGAGATGCGCTGGCCGTCGGCTTGCAGGCTCTGTTGGCATGCTTCGAGGATGCGTATGACTCGCAGTCCGGCGGCGCCGTCAGCCCGTAGCGGAACGCCGTCTTCGATGGCTGACACCAGATGGTCCGCCTCGACGGCCAGGGCCTCGCGGCGGTCCAGATGGGGCGACCAGATGTCTCCGACCCGATAGTCGATGCGTTTCAATCTCTTTCCGTTGCCGCTGTCCTCGCTCATGACGGCCGTCGCCCCGCTGTCGTAGATGCGCACCTGCTCGTTGCTGTGCAGGTCGTCGAAGATGATCATCTTGCGATCACCACCGAAGATCATGCGGCGCACCTTGACGGGGCTGAGCCAGTTGACGTGGAAGTTGGCGATGAGGCCTTCGCCGTAATCCAGATTGATGTAGGCTACGTCGACCTGGCCGCTGAGGGTGTGGCACGCTCCGGCGGCGGCAACGCTAAGCGGCATGCGCCCGAGCAGATGGTCGGCGATGGATAAATCGTGCGGCGCCAAATCCCAGATGACGTCGATTTCCTCCTGGATCAGCCCCAGGTTGATGCGGACGGAGTCGAGGTAGTTGATGCGGCCGATGGTGCCGCCGTCGATGAGGGCCTTCATCTTTTCCACCGCGAGAGTGAACAGAAAGGTGTGATCGACGGCCAGGATCACCCCTCGTCTCTGAGCCAGATCGATCAGCTCCTCAGCCTGCTCCGCCAGTTTGGTGAACGGCTTTTCCACCAGGACGTGCTTGCCTTGTTCGATGGCTTGGCGTGCCAGCGAAAAATGGGATTCAACCGGTGTGGCCACGACTACCAGATCGACGTCCGTCCGAGCGATCAGGTCGCCAGGATTCGTCATTGCGTCGGTGGTCGGGTAGGACCTGCGTATGCGGGCCACGCGGTCCGCGTCCAAGTCGCACGCCGCCGTGACGCACGAACGTTCGCAGGCGCCGAACACCCTCACCAGGTTCGGCCCCCAGTAGCCGCATCCAATAACACCTACCCGGAGCATGACCTCTCCCTGCGGGTGTTGAAGGTTGGAAGGTTCCAGGTTAAAGGTTCCAAGACCCGGCCTTCAACCTTCAACCTTTAACCTTCAACATTCAACATTCAACATTCAACATTCCAACTTCAATCACGTGCTTTTATCGGCACTTCGGGCATGCGACTGGCCTTGCGCGTTTTCTTGTAGCGCCACCCCTTGTGGGTGGCGAAGCCTGGTTGGGCGCCACCCACAAGGGGTGGCGCTACATTGGAGAGCCCCGCGGACGGCCGCCGACGTGCCCTTTCCACACCCGTGCAGCGGCTCCGGTGCCGATAACTCGGGGATGACGCGGGAGAAAACGCGACCCGATGTCTTCTGCACACGGCGCGGTGCGAGAAGGGATTCTCGCACCAGCGATGCCGCCGGAGGGGCATCGGCAGTGGCTGAGCTTCTGTTTGAGCCTAAGGTGCGAGAAGGGATTCTCGCACCAGCGAAAGGGATTCTCGCACCAGCGATGGCGGCGGCTATGGCAGCGGACGGCGCCAGGCTGCGGGTACCCGTGCCGTCGACTCCGCCGGCGCCGTTGACGGGAGGGGACGTGCTTGTTCGGGGCCGAATCCACCGCTGGTGCGACCGCTGGTGCGAGAATCCTTTCTCGCACCAGCCGATTCCGTTGATAGCAGTCGGAGAATCAGGGTTGGAACTGGCCTATCCGTGGGCTGCGTGGCAGTCTCATGTTCTGACCGAGGCCTATGCCGTCTGGCGCCGCCGTCCGTGGTACACGCGGTCACCGGTCAGTTACCGGGTAGTGCCGGGCCGCCTGAGACACCTGGTGGCCGGGCGCATGTGCAGGCTCCGTGCGGACGATGACGGCGCCTTCCCGCAGGCACCGTTCGACGGCGGGTTTGAAGCCCTGCGCGCGGTTGTGCGCCGTTACGAAACCTCGGCCCCCGGTGCGAGAAGGGATTCTCGCACCAGCGATTCAACTCCGGGTGCGAGAAGGGATTCTCGCACCAGCGATTCAACTCGCACCAGCGATCCTGCCGCGTCGCCGGCGCCGCGGATCTGCCTGACGCATGATGTCGACACGGCGGCGGGGTTTCGCTTCGTTCGGGAAATCGCCAACGTCGAGGCCGGCCTCGGTTTGCGTTCGTGCTGGAACGTGGTCCCCTTCGGCGACCCGGTGGACCACGGCGTATGCGACTGGCTGATCGAACGCGGGTTCGAGATCGGCCTGCACGGGCACTGCCACGACAACCGTTTGATCTACCTTGCGAACGTGGCGTTGCGACGCCGGCTGGATGCCTGTCGCGGGTTCATTGAACGATACGGCGTGCGCGGGTTCCGTTCGCCCTCCTGGCTTCGCGACATGCGGCTGATGCGTGTGTTGGCTGACTATGTCGACTACGACTGCTCCTGCCTGGACTTTGACTGGCTGTGTCCCGCCGGGCGCGGTGGTGTGCTGACAGCCACACCATTTCGCTTCGGAACGCTCGTAGAGATTCCCACAACTCTTCCGTTCGAGGCACCGGCCATGATTCGTGACGATGCGGAAGGAGCGGTGGCGTACTGGCGGCCCAAGATTGAATGGCTCCGGCACGTCCGTGGTCAAGCGGTGGTCAACACCCACCCCGACCCGCACTACTCGGGCAACGCGCCCATGATCCGGGCCTACGGGCGATTCCTGGAGGAACTTCTCGATGCATTCGGAGGCGCGTGGTCACTGCCGCGCCGACTGAGTGAGGAGGTTTCAGACGTTGAGTGACGCGGTCTACGAACAACTGGCCCGGGTGGAGGATCGGCTGTGGTGGCATGAATCGCGGCGCGAACTGATCCGCGTTTTGCTGACGCGTGTGGGAGAGGCTTTCCAGCCTGTCGACCGGCTAGAAAGCCGGTCCCACATCGCCGCCGCACTGGACGTCGGTTGCGGCACGGGCGGATCGTTCAGCCTGCTGTCCGAATACGCCGACCGCGTGGTGGGCATCGACCTGTCCCCGCGAGCCCTCGAACTGGCAAAGCACAAGCATCGGTCCGCGGAACTTCACCTGGCTGATGCCAATGCGTTGACCCGATGGTTCGACGAGGAGTCGTTCGATCTGGTATCGATGCTCAATGTTTTGTACCACCGGTGGATCCTGGACGAGGTTTCCGCCCTGCGACAGGTGTGGGCGGTGCTCAAACCCGGCGGCGTGATCGTGATCAGCGATCCGGCCTTTGGTTGTTTGTTCCGCAGGCATGATCGGGTGGTCAGGGGCAGGCGGCGATTCACCTTGGGGCAGATGCGTAAGCTGTTGTCGGCGGCGCGATTCGATTGGGTCGCGGGAACCTACTTCAACATGGTTTCGTTTCTGCCGGCGTGGTGTCTGGCCCGCTGGGACGACGTCCGGCCTCACACCAACGGCGATGCTCCGCTGGGCGAGATCGCCGTTCCTCCGTTCCCCATCAACGACGCCATGCAACTAGTCATGGCTTTTGAGCGGGCGGCGATCCGGCTCCTTGGCCGCACACCGTTCGGCGTGACACTTCTGTGCGTCGCGCGCAAGCCCGGGCGCCTTGACAGCCGGAAGGTCGAAGGTCAAAGGTCGAAGGTCAAAGGTCGGAAGGTAGGGACCTTGGACTTTCGACCTTTGACCTTTGACCTTGGACCTTAATCGTCAATCCCCCGACCCGGTAGAGCCGTGCCTTGGGGGATATCCAGGACGGCTGATCGACCGTACCGTCGAACACCCGCTCGACGTCGACACCTGCGGACCAGTCGTCGGCATCCGGGCCCCGTGTGAAGATGTAATCGATGGCGTGATCGCGCAAGGCACGGTTAGAAAGCGACGCCCCTCCGGTCAGAAGAGCCCAGTGTTCCGGAATGATGACTTCGTTGCTCAGGTGTCGGCCGAGCAACGCATACTTATCCGGCCCCCGCGCCAGGCTCAGAATCCGTGTGCCCGGTGGAAGCTCATCGATGACCTGCGGTATCTGATAGGACTCGGACCGCGCCCAGACGTCGTGCCGCACTCGTCCCAGGAATGCGTGCACCGGTTTGAATGTCGCGACGGCGGCCGTCACCATCAGGGCCGTGCTCATCAGCGCAACCGTCGCCCGAGGAAAAGCCGTCAGAAGGCGGTCGATCATCAGCGTTGCCACGGCTACAGCGACCAGAACGATCGGTAGCACGTAGCGGAGCACTTGACAATAGACGGTGACCAGCAGCGCCCCGCCGCAAAGTATCATCAGCAGGAAAACGAGCCGCCAGGCATTCGTAGCTCGCTGGTGCGAGAATCCTTTCTCGCACCTTCGCCGGAAGAATCCCGGGAAGAAGGCCGCGGCCAACCCCAGTGGGACGACGGCGGCAAAGGCCGCACCGAGTCCGTTGTCCACCCCATAGACATAGCCCAGCCCGTATTTCCTTTCGTGCCAGGGATATCCGGCCCAGCGCAGCAGTACCTTGGGGGACCACGAAGGACCTCCCGGAAAGAGGTCACTAGCGGTCACGCCGGGAAGCAACTGTTTGCCGCCGATTTCGACGGCCATGGGGTAGAAGGGATTGCCCGCGTCGACCGCACCGCGCACGAACCAGAACCCCGAGCAGACCAGCGACGCGCAGGCGAAAAGGGCGACGGCCCGCACCGGGCGCCACTTCGTCCCTTGGTCCCTTGGTCCCTCCGTCCCTTGGTCCCTTCGTTCCTGCCCGATCCCATGAATCCACTCCGCCGCGAACACCACCACACCGAGCAGCAAGACCAGAGCCACAAACGTCGTCTTGCTGCCCAGCGCCACACCGGCCGACAGGCCGGCCAGAAGCACAAGCCCCATCCGCCGGCGGCCGGGAGGAGCCCGCGTCACCCAGGTCAGGGCCAGCAGCGCCGACAGCCACGACGCCGCGGCGTAAAGGTCTATGTAATCGGAAACGCTTTGGAACAACACGATCGGAATGCTCAAAGCCACGCAAACCCCCAGCACGGCAGCACGGTGGCTGGCACCCAGGCGCCGCGACAGCGCATAAACGACCAGCCCGCAGACCATGGCTTTTGGTAGGTGAACGACGGTGAACAAGAACTCCAGCTTGGCGAACGCCAGCAGGCAGGGCACGATCATTCCGTTCTCGGGAACCGAATGGGTCACGAACCCGTTGACCAGGTGGATAGCCCGCTGCTGCATCCACGTCACCGCCTGCGGCAGATGGCAGAACAACGAATCATGCCCGGTGGGAAACCGTGTGAAGGCCTCGATGATGAACACAAAGTAAGTTCCCGCCACGATGACCACCGGAATAAGGCACGCGCCCAGGGGGGTGCGAGAAAGGATTCTCGCACCAGCGGTTCTCGCACCAGCGGGACTCGCAGCAGCGGTCGGGTTGACAGGCGGGGGCCCTGCTTCGGGTAGTGACTTGACGAATCCATGACCTGCCAGGACCAGACAGGCCAAGACTATCGCCACCGCCCCGGGCGTGAGCCAGCCGTGATCGGTGAATAGTGATAGCAGGGCCGGGAGGTGCGCAGCGGCCACCAGCGACGCCGTGGGGAAGATGCAGGCCAAGGCCACGAGGTCGGCCCGATGGGTGACGCCGCATCGCCGGCACCAGCGCCAGCCGACGCGAAACGCGATCCCCCAGAGGACGCCGATCAGGATCAGAATGATCAGTGGGACGGTGTACAGGGAGCCCACCTCAGTAGGTGTTGAACAACCGAACGACTTCTTTGACGAAAAACCGCACAGCGTGCGAGAAGAGCGCGTAGCACACCAGGCTCGCCGCACATAAGACCAGGAGCAATCGATCGCGCAGCCTTACGGTTTGCACTG
>JAZGDL010000443.1:0-5940 GCA_036477795.1 Phycisphaerae bacterium | reverse complement strand
ACCAGCACCAGTCCGAAGATATGGTCCGGTGCCGCTTCGGTCGAGACGGGCCTGCCCAATTCGTTGCCCGGCCCGATGAAGAACCCCACCTCCAGCTCAAAATCCACCAGCCTGCTGGGGCCGAATGCCGGAACGTCGGCGTCGTCGGCCTTGGCCTGTCCCACGGGCCTATGCAGGTCGGTACCGCTGAGCACCACGGAGCTGGCCCGCCCGTGATAGCCCACGGGCATCCAAAGGTAGTTGGGCATCAGGGCGTTGTCTTTCCCGCGAAACATGGTGCCGACGTTGGTGGCGTGCTCGCGGGAAGAGTAGAAGTCCGTGTAATCGCCGATCTCCACCGGCATCTGCATCTCGACCCGGCTCATGGGGACCAGCGCCCGCCGGCGCATGTCCGCGTTGTCGCGCAGCGTCGGCTCATCCTCCCGCAGAAGACGGTTGATGACAGCCCGGGCTTCCCGCCACGCTACCCGACCCCGGGCCATGAACTTGTTGAGAGATGGTTCGCCGAACACTCGGCTGCCGCGCAAGACCGTATCGTCGAAGACCCCGCCCTCTTCCAGCACGTTGAGATCCAGAACCATTTCGCCGATGGCAACGCCCACGCGGCTTAGCGGTGTCGCGTGCGACACCCGGTCCTCGCCGGACAGCCTGAAGACGCCGTAAGGCAGGTTCTGAACGGGAAAATGGGATTCCGCGGAGACCGGAACGAAGGAGCGCAAGCCCGGGTCGTTCGTAGGATTCATATCGCAATACCTCCGGTCGTCATAGCAAACCCAGGTTTCGCAGATCGGCTCGAGGTTCGTCGAAGCTACAGCTACCGAAAGACGTTACAGCCTGGCGGCGCCATTTGGCAATCTCATCGCATGTGATACGGACTCCCCGCCAGCACAGGGCCTCCGCTGTGAATTCGAATGATTCAGGATCTTCCGTGGCGAGTATTTCGCAAACCTGTTGCTCGTTCACATCGCACGAGTTCGCCAGGACGCCGGCGGCGAAGACATTGATGAAACCGTGCATATCGGCGTGGGCTTGCTCGTTGTGGTGTCGCATAGGATGGTGCAGTCCAGCCGTGAACTTCATGGGCACTCGCCCGGCGTGGGCCGACGAGATCACGGCGGCCAACTGCTCGACGGCGGGATAGGCGGACGCGTCCCATCCGCCGCATCGCAGCTTGAAGCCCGCCCGGTTGGACGTTGTCAGCCCGCTACCGCCGCCGCCCAGTGCTTCGTGGTGCTGGGTGATTCCACGCATGATTGCCCACCAAGCCGATGGCCGGCCGGTCTCCGACCAAGGCTCGTAGAACACCGGCACCCGACCCACGCGATGCGCCCCCCACAGCTCGGATACCGTGTCCAGAAGTCGAAACACGTCGTCCGCCTCCGACAGGTCGCCGGGAAGGCGGACCTCGAAGGACTCGATCGCGGTTCGGTCATCCTGGCGGGCGCGGAATCGGGTCAGGCCCTCCAGATCGCTACGCATGCCTTCCAGGAATTGATCGCCTGTCTCTCCGCCGCATCCCAGCACGGAGAGCCGCAGGCTCAGCCCCGAGCTGAACAGTTCGTCCACATATGGCGCCAATTCTCCAAGACGAGACGCCGGGCAGATGAACCGGGCCAGCATCCAGGCCTCGGGTTCCCGGAGATACCGGGCGTAGTTACGGATGGCCTCATCCAGTTGCAGCGTAGCCGGCGGAAACAGCCCGGCGTAGTCGAGAATATCGCTCAAGAGCACGCGCACACTCGCCAGCATTCCACGGCCTCCTGTCATCGGGAAACTGATACCGGCCAACTTCGCTCCAACCGAGAGGTTAGCCGGAGCGTGGCCTGTTAGCCAGCGGCTGGGTCGGGGATGAGCAAGTTGTCGATTAGGTCGCTAGTGCTCTGTCGCGCCTCAAAGGATGGGTCACATCGCCCAGCGCGGCACGTCTAGCGGCGACCCGCAGGGGAGCGCTCCGTCCCTGCTACCCCTCAAACAACGCCTGACGCAGCACTATTCTCACAGACGTCCCCGGCAGGGCACCAACAACGCTGCGGAGCGGGCGCTGCGCGGTGCGTGACACTTCCGGTGGCTTCATCGCCGCACCCTGATGCAGCCTGAAAGGCTGACCTACAGTAGCCGTAGTCAAGTTCCGCCGAGGCGGGACGCCGCCCACGGTAACCCCAACGCCCGTTCCATTCGACCCTGCAGGGGTCGCACGAGCGCTGATGTGTTCGCGAAGCCTCCCCAAAAAGCCCACGGGTTGCAATCCGTGGGTTCGTCCAACCACGGTGCCCCATCCTCGCGCAGCGAGGGCGCGGGACGGTCATCACAAACCAGCGCAATCCCAGAGCCCCTCTGCGATCTCTGCCTGCTCCGCGGTGAATTATCCGGGCGACGGCGCACATTGCCCCGCGTCTACTTTGCCGGTGGCGGCGGCGGGCTACACGCCCCACCATCGCACCCCGTTTCACACGGGTGGCAGTCGCCCGCCGCCGTGCAGCACGTCGCCCCAGCCCAGAACCCGGTACAACCACCCGCGGACGTGGCGTCAAACGCCGAGGAAATATCCGCAAAGAACGTCGTCTGCTGATCCGGCAGGTTGTTACCCTGCGTGTCAACTTCGTAACCCGGATCAGGCCCCGTCCAGAAGGGGAACCCGTTGGCTGCGGTGTTGGTGAACATCTTGAACAGGTCGGCGAAGAAGGTCACCTGCCCGTCGCCACTGGCGTCAGAGTACTTCCACGTACGATTCGCCGTAGTGTCCATAGCCGCAACCGTCTGATCCGCGCAACTCCCGCACACCACCGCCACGTCAAACTCCGTATTGGGTGCAATGATATCCCCGGTTACCACCAGCATGTCACCAGCCCCCAGCCAGTCACAAGGTGAACGAAACTCCACGTCGTCGCAATCAGCCACGGCGATCCCCACATTAACGAGGCCCTGGGGCCCATCGTCATAGTCCACGTTGTTGAGGCGCACCCAACCAACCTCCGACGTGCACTTGTTCGTGACGCGTATCGCCGTCGGTGCGAGAACGTTCGTGCCGGGAGTGATTCTTATATAACGTGAGGCGATGCCGCTGGTGACCGTGACCGTCGGTCCTACGCATCCGGTCTCGCACCCGTCCGGGATGCCGTTGTTGTTGCAATCCGGGCATGTGGGGCATAAGGGCGGGACTTCGCATTCGTCGGGGACGCTGTTGGTGTTGCAGTCCTGTGAAGAAACAGTTGACGCATTGGCTATCGCCATTGGATCGACGAGGGGCGAACCTTCAAAAACGATCGATCTTTCGTTCGTTATACGATCTACGCGGAAGATTCCGCCGGTCTCGCTTGAGAGACCGACGTCAAGTATCAGGAAATCCCCGTTTACATCTATGCTAATGTCGGCAGGATCGATGAATGGTGCTCCAGAATACACCTCCGATTGGTTCGTCAATGAATCACCAAACAAATCCACCTGAATTATTCCCCCGGAAGCCTCAACGCCAACGGGCAATGCCTCGAGGTCGGCCACTAGAAGATCACCGTTCACATCGAAGCTCATGTTCCATGGTTCTTCAAAGAGCTGATCCACGCTCGCAACTTCCCACTGGCACGTTCCTAAGACCAGCCGAAACACCGCGCCCTGCGTGCTGGAAGCCGTCTTGTCAAGGACCAGAATGTCGCCATTCGCGTCAATGGTATATCTGGGGTCAGAGCGCATTTAGTCATTAGTGGTTGGCTCCGGAGCCGGAGCCTGGTATGGTGGAGCTATGGCCAGGCCGCTGCGAATCGAGTTTCCGGGTGCCCTGTACCACGAGGGGAAAGGGGGACGCGACTCATTTTTTCGGCGCGGGTGGGCGTCCGATGGGGCGGAGGGTGTGTCCGGTGCCGAGCTTCTCCGCCGTATGACCATAAAACGGTGCGTCCCCTTTAGCCCCCCCGCTATGAACCATTACCGGGCGATGGCGCCCGGCCGCTAACGATCGGGGCAAGCCGTTTGGCTACGAACCGCCGGTTGGTCCAGCCGGCGTGGGTGCCCGGGTTGCCCTCTGCCCACATTGACGCATCGTAGCGCACCTGAATGAGCTTGCCGCTGTACAGATCGAGGGCTTCTTCCGAAAGGCCCTGCGGCACCCGAAAGCCGATCGCTCCCGCGCCGGGGCCGAACTTGCGGTCGATGGTGCCCAACAGCGAAGTGCCCAGTCCCAGGAAGCCGAAATCCCTCGGGGTATAGAAGTTCCAGATCCCGCGGCGGGTTCGTTTCAGCGACCGCACCAGATTGCGATGCGGCCAGACCGCGGCACCCAGCAGAATAACACCGTCGACCGGCTGGGACTTGCGGAGCAGGTCTAGGGTCATCAGGACGATTCCCGCGCCGCCGGAGTGCCCGATTAAAAACACCGGCCGATGCGGATGTTTCTTCTGATACCTGATAATCATCCGGGCCAGGCGGATGGCCTGAATACGATTGCGACGGATGTCAGCCAGGTGAACGAACCAGCCGAAGGGTCCGGTTCCGGTGGTCCAGTCGTAGATCCTGATGGCGCTGTCCACGCCTCCGTCAGTCAGGCCCCGCACGATGTTGCGGTTGGCGAAGCTCCGGCCCTCGATCCCCGGCAGCACAAACACAAGCCCAGTGCCCCTTTGCTGTGGGCTGGGTTTGGTTATGTGGGCACACCCGCCGGGCAGTACGACGAGAACAATCGTAACGAGCCGCGCGAACACCCGCGGACTATAGCACGCCTCCGGTCAAATGCTCAATCTCGATGGCGTCGGGAAGAAGCCCCGGGCCACATTGGCCCAGGGCGACCGCGCGGGATTAAGCCCGCGGCTGGTTGCCCCCTGCGCACCTGCGGCGGGGGCCATGTAAACCCCGCGCTTGCGCTTGAGGCTCTGAGGTGAATGTGGCACGAATGATTCCGGTCGAGCAGGGTGTTTCTTGATCCGGCGATGATTGGTGAGCTTTGGATATTTCAGCGGTAGGATTCGTCGAGTTCAGCGAGAGCGTTTTGGGCGGCTTTTTGTTCGGCCTCCTTCTTGCTGGGACCCCAGGCGGCGGGGAAGCGGCGGTTGCCGATGATGACGCAGACGTTGAAACACTTACTGTGGTCAGGGCCCTGCTCGTCGAGTTGCGTGTATTGGGGCGTGGAGGACATGTATTTCTGGGCATGCTGTTGGAGCAGCGACTTGTGGTTTCGCTGGTGCTGGTCATGGTCGGACTGGGTGATGAAGTCGGCGGCGTGCTCGAGGATGAAGCTCCTGGCGGCCTCGAGACCGCCGTCCAGAAAGATGCCGGCGATGACGGACTCGAAAACCGCGGCGCGCAGCGAAGTGGGGACGTCGTCGTGGTTGCTCATGCCCTTGCCCAAGAAGAGCAGGGGTGTCAGCCCCAGGCGGTCGGAGATCTGCGCGCAAGTCTTGCGCGAAACGATGACCGACTTGAGCTTGGTGAGTTCACCCTCCAGATACTCCTGGTAGCGTCTGAAAAGCTCCTCGCAGACGACCAGAGCGAGCACCGAGTCGCCGAGGAATTCCATACGCTCATTGCTGTCCAGACGCGAGTCCGCCACCGAGGCGTGAGTGAGGGCCTGGTGAAGGAGTTCCGGATCCTTGAACTGGTATCCGATGAGCTCTTGTGTGCGAGCGAGAACTTCTGAGCGGGTCACCTGAAGATCCTACAGGCCTGAGGCGAGCACCGCTTCGACCATCATCAGGTACGCGGCGGTGTTCGCCAGGGGCCGGTGAACAATGGACAACGGCAATGGCGTCGGTCAGCACCCCCTGACCGGCGCTCGATCACCTATAATACCCGGCGGAAAGTAACCCTACAGGGCTTGTTGATTTAGTCGTTTGGAGCGATCCATGATGTAGCGCCACCCCTTGTGGGTGGCGCCCAACGCGGGTGCGCCACCCACAAGGGGTGGCGCTACAGACTAAATCGACAAACCCTACAGCGCAGGGCCGCGGTGGACCC
>JAZGDL010000442.1:0-2942 GCA_036477795.1 Phycisphaerae bacterium | reverse complement strand
GCCCGCCGCCGACGGCCTGCACCGGCTCGGAGAACAGGATGCTCACCTCGGTGATGCCCTGATTGAGATCAACGCCGTTATCGCTTTCCCGCCGCGGGTCGATGTACCCGCTGAAGGGCCTGGTCTGGCCCGCCAGCCCCTCACCGTGCAGGATCACCGGGGCCGCCGTATCGACGCAACTGACAGGCCCGCAGTCACCGTTGACTATGATCTCTGCAATATCTGACGTCACCGAACCACAGTCGGTGCTGACCTCCACGCTGTAACAACCCTGGTTGTGGCATTGCATGTTCTGAACGAGCAGAAAGCTGCCGTTGGCGCCGGGGATGGGCGCCCCGTTGAACAACCATTGAAACGCGTTGCAGCCGCCGCCGCCGGCGACCACATTAAGAAACAGCGTCTGGCCGACCTGAACCGAACCGCTCTGCGGCGTGGTAACCACCGCGGGAAAGGTGTCCTGCACCAGTTGGCCCTCTTCGCTTCGGATGGTTCCACACTCGTTACTAACATCAACGGAGTAAACGCCGAAATCTTCCGTGCTCAGCGGCGAGATCAACAACGTTGCATCGGTGGCACTGGGGAGGGGCACGCCGTTGCGCCACCACTGGTATGAGAACGGGGCTATACCGTCTGCTTCCACGCTGAACCGGGCGCTACCATCGAGGCATCCACACCCGAAAGGCTCCGGCTGCCGGACGACTCGCAAATACGTCGACGCATCGGCTACGCGAAAGTCATCTACAAAGAAATTGTCCGAAAGGTCGCCGCCGTCGATGGACAGCCGCAGTTGCAGCCCGTTGAACGAGGCGTCCTCCGGCAGGAGCACACAGCTACGCTCAAACGGCTCAGCGTCGCCCCCGCCCCCGGGATCGCCCAGTTGGCGTTCAACCTCCGTCCATAACGCGCCCTGCCCGTGATATTCCAGTATCAGGTCATCGCCCGCTTCGGGCGACGCGACCAGGCCCGTGCGCTGCCACCAATACTCCACCACCACCCGCTCGCTTGCCGTTGTGTCCATGAATCCCGTCAGCGGGCGGGCATCACCCGGAATGCGCATAGAAAAAGGCGGGCTAGGCGGGTTGATGCCCAAGCTGCTCACGGTCGCCCCGGAGGCAGCCCACTTCACAGGATCGATCTGCGTGTCCGCGAAAGTGTCTTCGAACGGAAACGCGGTGGCCGGTGCGGAATCGCTCAGGCAACTTCGGCTGTTGCGATGCGATACGATCTGGTTGACGGAGAACTGGCTAAAGTTATTGGTGCATGTGAGTGAGGGGTTCATCGTGCTCCCCGGGCACGAGCAATGCAACGCGCCCCAGATGTGACCCATCTCATGGGCTGACAGATCGGTGGCGCAACTGGTGTTGGAAAGGCTCTGAACCACGCCGTAGCCCACGCCCAGACTGCACACCCGGCCGACAAAGGCGATTCCGATTACGCTGCCGTCGAGATTCTTGCCGGTGAAAAGCTGGGCCAGGTCGCGGACCACCTCCTGCTGATCGTTGAACCAGTGGGCTTGAAACTGGCCCAGCAACGCCACAGGTTCGGTCGCCGAGTAGGGGTCCGGCTCTTGCGAACGGACAAGGATGGTGGTGAGCTCATGGGTGATGCCGACGTCATTCTCGTATTGAATGTTCATTATGTTGGTGATCAGGTTGATGCGCGCCTCGGTGTTGCCCCCCCACCTGGCGAAGAACTCGACGTCCGCATCAACCCCCATCTCAGCCACACATGGAATGCCGTTGCAGCCGCCGCCGGCAGGCAAAGGGTCCCCGTCCAGTTGGTGAAGCATTCCATCAACGACCGTCGCGCAGGTGCCCCCGGTGCCGATGGCATCTTCCTCCCGATAGATCACATGCTCTCCGGCACGCGCCTCTGGAAGGCGCGACACCAGCGGCTCAACCCACCAACGCTGCCCGTCGGCCATCTGGATCATGGCGGTCAGCCCTTCGTCGTTCAGCGCGCCGGCCACAACCGCGCCTTGGACGCCGCCCACCGTGCCGCGCACGGTGAGCACAGGCCCCGGCTCCACCACGATAAAGGAACCGTCCGGCTGCTGGTACTTCACTTCATAATGCTCGGGCGACCGGGCCGAGTGGCGTGAAACGTGCAGATCGAAGGACTCTCCCCCTAACGAGACCGTCACGCTCTGGGACACGCCTGGTGTGGTGTCAAGTTCCAGCGCAGCTACCTGGCTGCGGAGCAGGTTGAACTCGGCATTGACCTGAGCGATCAGCGCCGACTCGGCAGGAGCCTCGCCCTCCCGGGCCGTCTCAGCAGCAGCCGTCCGCAAGCCGACGCCGCCCCAGCTACTCAGACATAAGACGAACGCCACCCCGATAACCAAGTACGAAAGCCACCATCTCGAAACCGCAAACATGTTTCCCTGCCTTTACCTGCTACTGATCAAGCCCGCTCGTGTTTCTAAACCGCCAGTGGTCCGACGCAATTCCGCCCTGTTCGCCCCAAAGGCGTTCAGAGGCTGCAATCCGCACCGGTGTTAATTTGCAATACCTGAATGCCCCTGATTATTGGTCGTCCGTCGCCAGGCAGTGGGCGTCCAGTGTAGTGTACCCAGGCTGGGACGGTTTACCAAATCCAGACCTGGAATCGAACCTTCGAAAGAGGACCCCATGACACTGAGGTTTCACGATTTCGGCAGCCACTGTAACCAAATGCCTCGGACGTTGTGCGTCACGGTCGAGCATGTTCCATGCACTCAGACGCCCAGCCCTGCGTGGCGTTGCCCGTGCCGAAGATCAATTGACGCAACGCCGTCAGATCCAGCGGATTGATGGAGCCGTTACGATTGATGTCCGCGTAGTCCTCCTCCACCCCAGGCGATGGATCGAAGATGTCGTTGACGATCTGCCGGAACCGCGTCACGTCCAGAGGATTCACGCACCCGTTCTGATTGACGTCCGCCGGCAGAAAGCCGATGTCC
Source organism: Phycisphaerae bacterium (assembly GCA_036477795.1). Taxonomy (GTDB): domain Bacteria; phylum Planctomycetota; class Phycisphaerae; order UBA1845; family UBA1845; genus JAZGDL01. The sequence continues at coordinate 1 of JAZGDL010000442.1, read as the reverse complement.
A
>JAZGDL010000441.1:0-11959 GCA_036477795.1 Phycisphaerae bacterium | reverse complement strand
TCCATCGCCTGGGGTGGAGGAGGACTACGCCGACATCAATCGTAACGGCTCGATCAATCCGCTGGATCTGACGGCGTTGCGTCAATTGATCTTCGGCACGGGCAACGCCACGCAGGGCTGGGCGTCTCAATGTATGTCCCACCCACGTCCTTAGCGAGAAGGCGCGGGCGGTTAGCTCAGCCGGCTAGAGCGCCTGCTTTACACGCAGGAAGTCGGGGGTTCGAGTCCCTCACCGCCCAGTTTCGTCGTGAAAGAACGTCAGACGCCGTCGGCAGGAGATCGTCCAGAAGTAAGAGTCACTCGCTACGTCATATCCGCGAAGATGCCTCAGCATGGCCCTGAGCGTATATCATTGTCTCCCCCATGTCCCACAAAAGGACACGGGCTGCCCCGCCATCAGTACTTCAAGAGAATCAATGCTATTCGCCATCTGTTGTGCCGTGACCGCGGAAAACCTCTATCCCATAGTGTAACGACCCCATGCCGGATAGTGACCCTGCACAGCGCAACATCAGCCGCCCGTCGTAAAGCGAGAGAAACCGGGGCGAGCACCATGGCCCGCCCCGGCTGCAGGTTACTTAACGTCAGCCACTACGGGCACACCTGGCCCGTCCACGTCGCGCCGCCGCCTGCCATCGTGGCCTGGAAACATTGGAAGGTGTCAGCAAAGCCCGTAATCTGCTGGTCCGGGACGGTGGGGGTATTCCCCTGTGTATCGACCTCGACGCCCGGATCCGGCCCCGTGAAAAACGGGAAGCCGACGGCGGGGTTGTTGCTGAACTGCCTGAACAGGTCGGCGAAGAAGGTCACCTGCCCATCGCCGCTGGAGTCGCCGAATATCCACGTTGGCGATGTCGGTCGGGCCGGATCGGAATCCCGTGGAGTGGTGCAGCCACCAGACACCGCGTAGACCGTCGGCCTTGATGCAGGGGCCACGGACAAGCCGGTCACGTACAACGGATTGGCCCCGCTGCTGGTCCAGGCGTCCGGAGTGAGGAAGTAGGAGTCGTTGCAGGTGCTCCTGCCGATGCCGACGTTCACCAGTCCTTGCGGACCGTCGTCGTAGTCCGTCAGGGCCGGGGTCAACTCCACCCACTCGATGACACCGTTGCACTCCACACGCAAGGCCACCGCATCAGTGTTGCTCATATCCGGAGTGATCTGGACATACCGCGACCCGATGTCGCCGACCACCGTCGGCGCCGGAGTGGCCACGGGGCACGTGCATTCCTTCAAGACGATGCCAACGCACGAACCGGGATCGGCGGGAATCCCTTCGGCCACGTTGTCGCAGTTTGAATCCACGGCGCAGACTCGCCCCAGAATCAGCTCTCCGGGGTCGCAGATTCCGGCGAGGCACGCGTCGCCGTCCGTACACGAATTGTTGTCAGTGCAGGCGGCGCCATCGTTGTTGGACGACAGGTCGTCGCAACCACCGGTACCGGCGTTGCACTGGAACGTCGCGCATGGCGCATCGCTCTGGGCCTCGCAAGCGACGGCGGCGGCACTCTGCGGGAACGAGCACTGGCCGGTACCCGCGTTGCAGATGTTGTCGGTGCAGGCGTCGTTGTCATTGCAGAGGGAGTCTACCTTGTCACAATCGCCGGTACCGGAGTTGCACTCAAACGTCGCACACACCGGATCGCTCTGGGCCTCGCAAGCCGCCGCGGCGGCACTTTGCGGGAACGAGCACTGAGCGGTACCCACGTTGCAGACGTTGTCGGTGCAGGCGTCGTTGTCTTCGCAATCCGCGTCGCTGCTGCACGGATTGAAACAGGCCACGTTGATCGACTCAAAGTGGGTGGGGTCATCGATAATGGTGATTAATTTGCCAGTCGAGGAAGCGATGAAGGTTTTGGCCGCTGTACCGCCGAACTCCAGCGTAAAGGAGCCCGCATCTTTGCAGATCAGCGTCATTTCCGCGGCGTAGGCGAGGAAATCAACGGTCTGACCGCCACCAGGGCTGGTGTCAACCCCACCGGCAACGCCCGGAGGACCGCAATTAGCTCCGCACAGGCTGCAGGTGCCGAACAGGTGGTCGCTGCGGCTCGCGTCATTCGTGAGGTCGACGCAGTTGAGTCCGCTCCCGCTATTCACCACAATGTCGATCAGGAAGTCGGCCGCAACGACGTCGACCGCCGGGAAGGACCTCCCGTCAACGTTAATTTCGGCCAGGAAACTATTGCCGACCGCGATCGTAAGGTTGTCAGGGTCAGACAGGTCGTTAAAAGAACCCGTCGCGGATATGGGAGTGATAAGTACGTCCGGACAGTCCGTCCCGCCGTTGCATGTCGACTGGCCCAGCGCCGGCGCACCTAGCAATCCCAACACAAGTACAGCAACAACAGTACAACAACATTTTCTCATAGCGTTTTCCTCTCAAAAAAGCGCACAACCTCAAGCGTGGTGTGGGCAGGCGACTCAAGGAAAAGAGGACAATCCACTTCACCGAGACGCGCGCAGCCGCAAACACGTCCCAAGATGAGGCTCGCCGCGAGAATGTTTGTGCAAATAGCCGGACCAGACTTTCAGCCTAGCGGCCCGGTGAGGCCATGTCAAGTGACCTTTCAGCTAATGTGGGGTGCATCCCGAAAAAGGTGGCGAAGAATCATGATCACACCTGGCCGGGTTGGAATTGCGTGCTGAAACGGGAGGGCGAGGCTCCTGCCGAGCCCTGAACGGCGGATCGTGCTGCTCTCGGCTCGGCGGGAGCCTCGCACTCCCCATGGCTCGGCGGGAGCCTCGCACTCCCAGGCCCACTCTACACCAGGCGCTGCAGGGTCGTAGTAAGCAGCTTGTAAAAGGGCCCCACCGTATCGATTTTCACGCGCTCGTCCGGGGAGTGAGGAAAATCGATCTGCGGACCGAAGGAGATCATGTCCATCCCAGGGTACTTCTCGCCGATGATGCCGCACTCCAAGCCGGCGTGCATCGCGCTCACCTCGGGAGTGCGGCCGAAGACCTCTTCGCAAACCTTCTTAACTAACTCCAGCAGGTGTGAGTTTGTATCGGGCTTCCAACCGGGATAGCCGTCATCTTCCGTGACCTCGGCTCCGGCGAGCGAGCCGGTGGTGCGGAGACGCTCTCTCACAGCCTGCAGCGCCGAGGCCTCCGAGCTACGGCTGCTCATCAAGATCTTGAACCGGCCGCCGGTCTCATCCACCACCGCAAGATTGGTGCTGGTCTCTACCAGGCCGGGAATGTCTTGGCTCATGGCGATGACCCCGTGAGGCAAGCCGTGAATCAGGGTCAGAACCTTTTCCGTCGTCGCCTGGTCCCAGACCTCTGTCGGCACGGCGGCGTCTTCTATGGCCAACTCAACGCCGGGATCGGCCGAACGGAACTCCGCCTGAATCGCCTCGAACTCCTTTTTGAGAGCGCTGTGCAACCCCTGCGCCGGCGATTGGGGCTCTGATCCCGAGGTCACCAGCATGGCGGTAGCTTCGCGCGGAATGGCATTGTGGGCGTTGCCCCCCTGCAGGCAAACCAAGTGGAAAGGCCGCTCCAGCCAGGTCGCCTGCAGAGCGCGAACCAGCAGCTTGATAGCGTTGCCCCGTTGAAGGTGAATGTCGCAACCCGAGTGCCCGCCCTTGAGGCCGAAGAGCCGCAGAGTGACGGCTTTGGAATCCGCCGGCGCCCCTTCCCGGCAGAGCGGCAGTGACAGGTGGCTGTCTGCCCCGCCGGCGCAGCCGATGGTCAAAATCCCTTCTTCCTCCGAATCGAGGTTGAGCAGCAACTCGCCCTCCAGCATGTCGTCGGCCAGCCGGCCGGCGCCGGTCAAGCCGGATTCCTCGTCAATGGTGAACAGGAACTCCAAAGGACCGTGGGTGAGGTCTCCGGCCTCCATCACCGCCAGCATGGCCGCCACTCCAATTCCGTTGTCCGCGCCCAGGGTGGTGCCGGTGGCCTTTACGTACTCCCCCTCACGTTGTGGTTTGATGGCATCGGTGTCGAAGTCGTGATCGACGTCCGAGTTCTTCTCCTGCACCATGTCCAAATGCGATTGGAGGATAACAATGGGGGCGTCGCGGTGGCCGGTGGACGCGGGCTTGCCCACCACCATGTTGCCGGCCGCATCGACTTTGTACGGCAACCCCGTTTGCTTGACCACGCCGATCACATAGTCGCGTATTCTGCCCTCGTCCTTGGAGCCCCGGGGAACCTTGAGGATCTCGTCAAAGTGCTTCCACAACGCCAGCGGCTCTAACTCGGATACAAACGACATGCGGGTTCCTCCTTGCAGTGCAGTGTCAGGCCTTACCCAACTTCGCGCGGGTCGGGCAACCGGTTCGATCTTTGGCCGGTGGCCCATGTCCTTTGGACATGGGGCAGACGATGATACACGCTCATACCGCCCTGGTCATGTAACACGCCCACGATCATCACCTCCCCCACCTCCGAAGGAGGTGGGCCACCCAGCCTTTGTATGTGGGACAGGCTCTCCAGCCCGTCGCTTGACCGGCTGGAAAGCCGGTCCCACATTGACCGGCTGGAGAGCCGGTCCCACATGAAAACGGGTGCTACGAGGCGGCATCTTACCACAGCGTGGCCAGGGCCGCGCCCGATTTTTGTGATTCATTTCTGAAGAGTCTCTACCCCTGAGCCGGAAAGCGGCTAGAATACCGCTCCGTCAATTTAGGGAGGAAACACGATGGCCGAGAAGAAGCACGCCCCCTATGTCCCCGCTGCACAGAGCATGCCCGAGCTCACCATCAAGGCGGTAGTGTTGGGCGTTCTCATGGCGATTGCCTTGGGTGCCGCGAACGCCTACGTGGGCATGAAAGCCGGGCTGACGGTGGCTGCGACCTTCCCAGCCGCGGTGGTGGCCATGGCGGTCCTGCGACCATTCCGGGGCACGATTCTCGAGGAAAACATTGCCCGAACCACCGCCTCGGTGGGTGAGGCCCTCATCGCCGGGGCGATTTTCACCATCCCCGCTTTCGTTATCACCGGGGCCTGGGATCACCTCCGTTACTGGGAGTGCGCCGCGATCATGCTCATCGGCGGCGTACTCGGGGTGTTGTTCGTGATTCTACTGCGGCGCACCCTGGTGGTGGAGGCCGATCTTCCCTTTCCGGAAAGCGTCGCCGCTTCCGAGATAGTCAAAGCCGGGCAGAGCGGACAGTCCGGTGCATCCTACGTCTTCATCGCCATGGGAATCGCCGGTCTGTGGGAACTTCTCAAGAACAGTAATGGAATCCAATTCATCAAGGAAAAGACGGCAGGCGTAATTGAATTCGGCGAGTCCACCATCCAGATCCTGCAGGATAAGATCGAGTACGCCGGCGGCCTACTGCTTTCCACGCCGGCGGCCTCGCCCATGCTGATGGGCGTTGGCTTCATCGTGGGGCCCAAGGTCTCCTCGATTCTGTTCTGCGGCGCCGTCATCGGTTGGCTCTTCCTGGTGCCCCTGGCTGTGTTCCTTAACCCCGCCCTGGTTGAAAGTATGGGGCCCGATGACGATTTCATCGCCCTGTCCATGTCGGTCTGGTCCAACCAGATCCGTCCACTCGCGGTCGGAACCATGATCGTCGCCGCTCTCTACACCCTGTACAACTTGAGGGGGCCGCTGGTATCCGGCATCGGGAAGGCCATATCTGAGATGAACCTCGCCAAGACGCCGGGAAAGACAGCCGATCGGACAGAGGTTGATCTCGATTTTAGAAAGATCTTCGTTGCGGTCGGTGTGACGGCGGTAGCGACGTTCTTCCTCTACTGGTTCTTCGCTCAGTCCGTGACGGGGGCGTTGCTGCTCACCTTGGTGATGGTGGTCCTCGGTTTTGTGTTCGCGGCGGTCGCCGGCTACCTGGTGGGCCTGATCGGAAGCTCCAACAATCCCATCTCGGGCCTGACGCTTAGTGCCCTGTTGATATCGGCGCTTCTCTGGGTCGCTTTGGTGGCGCTCGGCATTACCAAAACAGAGTATGGAGTCGCCGCGGTCCTGGGCGTGGCGGGGGTGGTCTGCTGTGCGGCGGGCATCGCCGGCGACATGATGCAAGATCTCAAGGTAGGCCACATCCTCGGGGGCACGCCCTGGCGGATGCAGATCGGCGAGTTGATCGGCGTCGTGGGAGCCGCCCTGGTCCTCCCCTTTGCGTTGATGCTCATGCACAAAGCCTACACCATCGGGTCAGCCGAGCTACCCGCCCCGCAGGCCGGGCTCATGGCCCTGATGTCTCAAGGTATCGTCGGCGGCGAGATGGCCTGGCCCCTGGTGATCGTCGGCATGTTTTTCGCGTTCGGCCTGATCCTGATCGGAGCGCCGGCGCCGATGCTGATCGCCGTGGGCATCTACCTGCCGTTCTATTCCACCGCAGCCATCTTCGTCGGCGGTGTCATCCGCTGGCTCTTGGACCAGCGACTCAAGAAGTCTGATGCCAGCGAAGCCCAACGCACCCGGGCGGAGAACACCGGCATATTGCTGTCATCGGGGTTCATTGCCGGGGAGTCGCTGATGGCTGTTGCCCTCGCCCTTGTGGTGATGGCCGAGGACTTTTACCCGCCGCTGGTGGATTTTCACAACAGCCTGACCGCGCGGATCACACCCAGATTCTGGCTCAGCCTGATAGTCTACCCGCTCCTGGTATATCTGCTGATATGGCTGCCGATCAGCAAGATGCGGGAGGGGGAGACGCCGTCGGCCAAGATCGAATAGCCGGCCCTTCTCTTGGCCTTTACCTGGTTCGGCTCCAAGACGAGGCCGAGCGAACGACCAAGGAGACCGCGAACTCGGCCTTTAGGGGCTTGCAGATTCTGGCTCGGCAGGAGCCTCGCCCTCCCGGTCCTGGTGAAGGAGGGCTGAGGCTGCCTTACTGAACGGCGGGTCCCAATTCAGCGAAATCGGTCCTACACAAGAGCCCGTAAGTAAGGCTCTAGCAGGAGGTTACGACCAAATGCTAGGCGGAGGTGCTTCATTGGACCGTCGCAACTTGACTTGACAAGGGGTTTAGTTATAAGTAAACTCCTGTGAGCAAGGACGCCGATAGATTCCCATTGATTGTAGTTCGCGGGAGCTTGCGGACGATCGAGTACGCCATGCGCGCGAACCGGTCGACGCCCGCCAAAGACTTCATCGAAGCCCTGGACGTAGGCGAGCAGATTAAGCTCGACACTCTGTTTCGTCGCATGGCAGACACGGGGAAGGTTTGGGACGATCGCAAGTTTAAGCAGGTCCGTGGCAAGATTTACGAGTTCAAGCGCTACCAGACTCGTGTTGGCTGTTTCCGGGTCGAAGATCGCTGGATACTCACGCACGGCTTTGTCAAAAAGGCGCCCAGATGGCCAAGAAGCGAGATTGAACGGGCGGAACGAATCATGAACGAACACTTGGGGCGTGAAACGGGCAAGCGGGACAAGAGGAGGCAAAGAAAATGACGACCAGCACGCTGACCGAAAAACTGACGAAAACCGAAGAAGGCATGCGCCTCTATCAGCAGGAGCGGGCCATCCTGGAGCTGACGGAACTTGTCTGTCAGTTGATGCACGAGCAGGATCTGAGTCGTGCTGAGCTGGCTAGGTGCCTCGGTAAGACGAAGGGCTACGTTACCCAACTTCTCGACGGCCGTACTAACATGACCGTTCGGACGATTTCGGATGTGTTCACCGCGCTCGGTCGCGCCGTGCATTTCCAGGATGGGTCTTTGAGCGCGACCGTCACTTCGGTTCCGATTCTTTCTGTGAAGCCCGCGTGGAGCGAGCACATTGCTAGTTGGCCGGAGCAATTAGACTACCGGCTCCAGTGGCGGGCCACCAGGATGTACGGAAAGTTGGTGAGCTAAAGATGGCCAAGACAGCCAAATCGCAAAGCAGCAAGGCTGAGGCAAAGATGAAACTGGCCGCTACGGTGTCGGAACGAGTGGAAATAGACTGTATCCAGTTGGTCGAAACCGTTGCCAAGCGCAAAACGTTTCGGGAAAAGCTCCCCGAAAAGGTTGAAACCGGCGTAGGCGTGCATGCCCAGCTTGACGATAAGGCGTCTCGAATTGCCGTACGCGCGAGATTCACGCTGACGGCAAGGTACCAAGAGACTGCGACCGGGGACGACGAAGTCCTTCGGATCGAAGCCGTTTTTCTCCTGGTCTACCGGGTCGACTCGACGGTCGGACTCAAGAGGGCCAATATTGATGCGTTCGGGGAACTGAACGCAGTTTTCAATGCGTGGCCTTATTGGCGCGAGTATGTTCAGGCCACCACTGTTCGGATGGGTCTTCCGGCGCTGACGGTTCCAGCACTCAAGCTGTTCGGTCGCAAACCGTCTCGACGGCCGAAACCCGTTCGCGGGGCACCCAAGCGCGACCATGTTAAGAGACGAAGCAGGCCTGTTCCGACGGCGAAGAAGGCGCGCATCTGCTAATGTTCGGCGACGTCGGCTAAGATCGAATGGCTGATGAGGCAAGCCAGCGAATTGAGACAGCACTCCTCCGTTCCTCTTGAGGAAGTGAACCTGCTGGAACTGGCACCCGTGCGGACCGCGGAGTGGAAGGAGGTCGGCGATCGAGTGGTGGTCGAACGTCCCAGACCTACAGGCTCCGGGATCCGAGGCCTGTGGAAGCGAGCGTCATACCATCTGGCGGCGCCAAGGATCCGGCTGGACGCCTGCGGCACGTTCGCCTGGAAGCGCTTCGACGGCCGACTCACCGTGCGCGAGGTCGCCGGCGAGCTTCGTGAGCGCTTTGGAGAGTCCGCCGAGCCGGCGGAAGAGCGCCTCGGTGAATTCGTACGCCTGCTGTGGCACGGCGGGCTGTTGAGCTATCCGGGCTGGTGACTTGTTCCTTCTTCGCTCGGAGTTGCTCGAGCACGCCTTTGGTCCAACCGCTGGGGATGGTGACCGATAGAAGTAGGAGGGCAATGAAGGCCGTTCTTTTCATCCACAGTCCGGCTCTGCTATCCGAGCCGACAGAGCTTGTGGTATCTGTTCCCGGCTGGTCCGCCCGGGGCAGAGCTTCTCCCATCACTCCAGGGTTCCCGGGGGTTCGATGGGCCCGGGAGAACCGGATGATCAAGGCAATTCCAAGCACGGCCATGAGTACGTTGAAATACTGGCCCGTACCCACGCGTAGAAAGACGGTGCCATACTCTCGAAAGAAATCCGTGAACACTCGTAGGAAACCATACCAGAAGACAAAATGGGCTAAGGCCAGCCCGCTGCCGGAAGGAAACCTTCTCTTTACAGTGAGCAAGATGGGAATGATCGCGAGATTCTTGAGAGACTCGTACAGCGTCACCGGGTGTCTAAATCCCTCAGCGTCGGGGAATCTCACCGCCCACCACACGTCGGTGAGGCCGCCATAGATCTGTCCGTTGACAAAGTTACCGATTCGGCCCAATGCCAATAAGAACGCTCCCGGGATGACGACTTCGTCCACGATTGTGAGAAATCGCCGACCTCGTAAGCGGCAAAAAAGCCAGCTTCCCACCACGGCGCCCAACAGCACACCGTGTGATGCCATGCCCCCGCGCCAATAGCTCAGCAGTTGCGAGGGGTGTTTCGCGTAGTACGACCATTCATAGACCGTGATCTCAAATGCCCGGCCGAACATCAAGACGCCCAACGCCAGCAGAATGCTCAAGTCGTATACTTCCCCTATGCTCAAGCTGAGTTTCTTTCGTACCCGCCGAAACCAGACGTGGATTCCCAGGAACCCGAGGGCGTACGCCGTACCGTAGTACCAGAGCTTAATCCCGCAGAGTTCCACCAACTCGGGATTGATCTGGTGCACGAAGTGCGCTACCAGTGGGCCCATCCGAAATCCTCCGCACGACGTTTGCCCAGCGGTCCACAGTTAACGTATGGCCGGTCGGTCGGGCTGTCGAACTTTTTCGCATTCTCGACCGCTTGGTTGGCTCGAGGTAGGGGAGATCGTTGGCCCGCCTTCACCATCCGGGTCGAAATGAACGTCATCCCGCTACGCCGGCGGGCGGGTGGCATGGGCAAAGGCCGCGGAATCGGGCATCCGAATGCCCGCTGGATTATGCCTGCGGCGTTTGCCCGTGCGGGCTACAACCCAGGAAAAGCACGGGCAAGCGTCGCGACGGACGGCACTCCTGAATCAGCGACTGCTTTGCCGCGACGCTTGCCTGATTCTATGAAAGAGGGTGCTCCCGCAGAATACGTTGGACGGCGTATCCACAGGGGATCGCCAATACGTAATTCTTCTGACAGGAGAACCCAAAATGCTGTACGTTGGTATCGATCAGCACAAGCGTCATTTAACCATTTGCACGAGAGATGAGCAAGGGGAGATTCTCTTGCGACGGCAGGTGAGCACCAGGTGGGAGCAGATCGATCGGTTTCTCAAGTCGTTGCGGGCCCGCAGCGACCACCACGGAGGATACGTCGCCATCGTGGAGGTCTGCGGATTCAACGGCTGGCTGATCGAGCGCCTCGAGCAATGGGGCTGCAGAGGTACGTACGTCATCCAGGCCCCCAATCGCGTTCGTCAAAAGACCGATCGGCGTGATGCGGCCAAGCTCAGTGAGTTGCTCTGGATCAACCGCGAGCGCATGGCCGCCGGTGACAGCTTGGTGCACGTCAGCGTGGTGTACCAGCCCACCAAACAAGAGCAGTACGACCGCCAGTTAACCCATCTACGCCACCGCCTGGGACAGGCCTTGACGCGCAGCAAGAACGGTATCAAGGGCATTCTGCGTCGTCACAACGTCGAGCAAGCATCTCCAACCAAAGGAACCTTCACCCAGGCCGGCCTCAAGTGGTTGAAGACCCTTGAACTGCCCCAGATGGATCGCATGGAGCTGGATATGCGGCTGGATGAGTACTCGCTCTACGCCGGACAAATCGAAGAGGTCGATGATCGGATCCGCATCCGGGCGTACCGCATCAAGACCAAGGTTCGCCGTCTGCGGACGCTGCCCAAGATCGGCGAGTACATGGCGTTGGCCTTGTTGGCCCACATCGGGTCGATCGAGCGATTCGAGCGCCCCCGCAGCTTGAGCAACTACTTCGGGATCACCCCGGGTTGCCGCAACTCGGGGGAAACGGATCGGCCAGGGAGCATCACCAAGGCAGGCCATCCCTTCATTCGTTTCTTGCTGGCTCAGATGGTGCTGCACGCGTTGCGCGGTGATCCGGGTTTAAGGGCCTGGTACCGGCGGGTCAAACGGAGACGAGGGAGCAAGATCGCTCGGGTGGCGGTGATGCGGCGGTTATGCGAATCGATCTGGCACATGCTTACCAACAAGGAGGACTACCGACCGGTGGACGTCAGAACCAAAGATGGAGCCAACCACCGTCGTCGATCGGCCGCCTGAGGATGTGGTCATGACGGATGAAAGGGGTTGAGCGCGGTTCGTGCAACCCACAGAGGAGATGTTCTTTTTCGGTTTACGTTGGGCGAATCAGGAGGAAGCCTGACAGGAAGAACTGATAGGAAGAACTGATAGGACTATTGGAGGATTCGGTGAGCGGGCCTTGAGCGGTCCTGCATGAGTTGGGCTGCTGGGTTCTGAGCAAACCGTCACGAATGCGACGCGGGTACTGGTGGATGGATGACGTACGATCATCGATCCTACCCCTCGATGCTTGGTGAACTCGTGGTGGCATGTTGATTCGACTGCCTCGTGGTGACAAGCGCCTTAGCCTTGTTCAGCGGGCCAGGCGCCAGACGTTTGCCTGATTGGAGTCGCCGACATCGGGGACAGCCGTATTTAATCTTACGTGGGGCGTACGCCGATGGGCCACCATCGGTGGGCTCCCACCCGCGGCAAGGGTGTCGCGGCGGTAACACGAAGGTATGTGTTGGGTGCTCACGGCGTCGGTCGGAGCCCGGCCGGCGGATAAGAACGTGGGCCAAACCCCGTTATCGGCTGACAGCCGCTCGGCGTGACCGGTTGAGAGGATTCCTTGCGGGCGACGGACTCATAGCCTCACCGGTCGACGGAAGTCCGCTGAGCAGTGATCCAGGCCTCCGGAGTTGGTCACAACACGGATGGGGGTCCGAGG
>JAZGDL010000440.1:0-5818 GCA_036477795.1 Phycisphaerae bacterium | reverse complement strand
GTGGGCGCGTTGTTTCTCATCTTCGGCCTGCTACGGCTTGGATGGATCGCCAACTTCCTCTCACAACCGGTGCTCCAGGGCTTCACTCAGGGTATCGCCCTGATCGTCATCATCGGTCAGGTGCCGGTAATCTTGGGTACATCCGATGCCGTCATCACCGTGTTGAACGACTCGCGCAGTGTGCCGCAGCTTGTCGGCCTGGACATCGACCACAGGGGCTTTATTTTGCAGTTATGGGCGGTCTTGAGCACACTTGGTGAATCGAACCCGCCCACGTTGGGTGTCGGCCTCGGCACTCTTGCCTTGCTGTTTGCGTTGAAGCGTTTCTGGCCCATCGCCCCTTCTGCCCTGATCGCCGTCATCCTCGGTGTTTTGGCCGTTCGGTTCCTTGGCCTCGCCGATTACGGCGTCAGTATCGTCGGCGAAGTGGAGAGCGGGATGGTCGAGCTGAAGGTGCCGGCGATCAGCGTCGAAAGGATGGTCGCGCTGTTGCCCGGTGCCTTCGCCATCGTATTGCTCGGCTATTCGGTATCTCTCAGCGTCGCCACGGAAGGCGCGCAAAAAACCGGTGAGCAAATCGATCCCGACAAGGAACTGGTGGCGCTGGGTGCGGCAAATATCGGCGCCGCGCTGAGCAGCGGTTTCGTAGTCTGCGGCAGCCTCTCACGGGGCGTGGTGATCAGACGCGCCGATGGCAGGACCCAATTGGTCTCTTTGATCAATGCCGGGCTTGTTTTCTTGACGCTCCTATTCGTCTTGCCGCTCTTCTTCAGTCTTCCGAGTGCGGCGCTAAGCGCTATTGTGATCCAAGCGATGCTCGGCCTGCTCAATTTCACCTACCTCAGGCAGCTGCTCCGTATCGATCGCGCCGAGTTCGCCTATGCGATGGCCGCTTTGCTGGGTGTACTTTTCTTGGGCATACTTCAGGGAGTGGCGCTCGGCGTCGTCATGGCGCTCGTCATTCTCATCCGTCGCATCAGTCGACCCGCGACGGCGGAACTCGGCTGCTTGCCGTGGGGGGAAGCCTATCGCGACATCACAGTTTACCCGGAGGCCGAAACGGTCCCGGGTTTGCTGATCTTCCGTTTCGACGCCCCGGTCATCTTTGCTAATGCCGGCTACTTCTCGAGCGAGGTGCGGCGGCTCATCGGTGAAGCGGCAACTCCGGTACGCGAGGTGCTGGTCCCCGCGCAGCAAATCAACCAGCTAGATTCGACCGGCGCTGACCAGCTGGCGAGACTGGCGGCCGAGTTGGAGGCGAAGGGGATCGCGTTCTCCATTGCAGAGGTGAAGAACGCGCTGCGGGAAGCGATGCGCCGGACCGGCCTGGAAGGGAAGATTGGCGTCGACCACTTCTACGAGTCGATCGAGGACGGTGTCCAGGCGTTCGTCAAGCACCAGGAACAGACGTCGAAGTAGGGCAAGTCTTGTCACAAATCTGGGGTGCTGTCACATGTTGAAGCTGGCCGGTCAATTCGAGAGAGGAATCCGCATGAGGGACTGCGCAAATGTTCGAGGTTCTTGATGACACGTAGAATGGCATTTTCGGCGTTGCGTTCGTACCTGTCCTCACCGCTGAAGTAGAAGAACATGATCGGCAAGTCACTGGTCGTTTCGCTTGGTTTGGCCGCGTTCTTGACCGTAGGCGCTTCGTCGTCCGGACAGGCCCAGGCGAGCCATGCCTGCCAAGACGCCATCGCCGACTATCTGGAGAGCTTGAAGATCGACGCGGAAGACGTCACGACCCTGAACGTCTACGCGGTCAAGCAAAACCTTGGCCAACCCATGAGGTACAATGCCTGGGTTTCAATGAAGGCCTGCCGCGGCAACCTAATCATCAATCTCTCGCTCAATTGCCGGTTCGACGACGCCTATTCGCGGGGCGACTGCAAGTTCGAGAACGTGAAGCAGCGTTGAGCGTGCGGCCGCGCCCCTGGAGAGGTGATTTGAGAGCATCAACCCAGCTGTGCCTTCCGAAAATTCCATCCGCTGCAGAAATTCTCGCATTTGGCCGAAACGGGGTAACTTACGGTAATCAACCGCAATCATTACCCTAACTTACTCCTGCTGGCTACGATTTCACCCTATAATGTCTCCATGTGCCAACCGAGCTGTTCTTGAACCAGCCGTTGCGGCACCTCAGCCTCGGCGGTAATCCGGTCGCAGAACCCACGCAATACACTACCTGTGGCCGCGAGTGGTCATCTGGCGAATGCCGGCCGAAAGAGGATAGGTTTTGATCATGAAGCTATTAAGTTGGAATTCTGGAACGATATTGGCGAATGCCGTGGCTGGGGCTTTGATCCTCAGCGCCACGGTCGTGCCCGGTCCGGCAACGGCGCAATCGGGCGTATACGCCTATCCCACGAAGGGCCAATCGCGGGAGCAGCAGCAACAAGACCAAGTCCGGTGCCACCGATGGGCGGTGAACCAGACGGGTTTTGACCCAAACTTCCCGCCACCGGACGTGGCCCCGCCCCCCAGCGGATCGGTGCAAACCTCGAGCGGTGTCTTTGGACGCGGCGCCTATGGCGAGGGTGGTGCCGTTCTCGACGCCGGCAAGGGGGCCGGGCTCGGTGCCATCGGCGGTGCTATCGCCGGCAATCCCGCCGCCGGCGCGGTCATCGGGGCGGTCTCCGGGCTCTTCATCGGCGGCGTCAGGCGCGACAACGAAGCCAAGGAGCGCGAGGCGTGGCATCGCCAGCACCAGCAGGAGGTCGCGGCGCAGCGCCGGCAGCAGGTCGCCGATTGGACCCACGCCTATCTCACCTGCATGACCGGACGCGGTTATCAAGTTAGGTAGGTCCGAAGTTCTCAGTCGCTGCTAACTGCTGGAAATGGAGTAATGTGATGAATAAGCATGTCAAGCTTGCGTTGCTGCTGACACCGCTGGTGCTGGGGGCCTCGATGGCGGCCGCCGAGAGCGTATCCTACAAGGGCACCGGCACCTATCGTGCGACCCGCTCGGTGCTGCCCCTGGCGGGCGGCAGCGCCGTGATTTCGAACAAATCGACCGCCGTCGCCACCATCGAGCCAAGCGAGTTCGGTTTCATGTTCGGCGAGTGCGTGGGCTTGGGCCTACTCTCGGCCGTAGGCACTGCCACCGACCTCGACTTCTACTGCACCTTCCGCGAAAGCAGCATCGACGGCTTCGATATCAAGGGCACAGGTGCTGGTGATAGCGCCAAGACCGAGGTCGTTGGCGGCCGCGGCAAGTGGCAAGGCGCTACCGGCCAGGGCACAATGAGGCGACTCGCCGAGCGTGGCGACCGCGGCACCTTCGCCTACGAGGTGACGATTTCGACACCGTAAGGTCGGGGTTCAGGCAGCGCCATCAACCACCTCGCATTGATCCTCTCCCACGGTTGGCACTACTCGTCAGTTCGGACTCCTGGCGATCCCGGGAAAGCGGCGAGCGGATCGACGGACGACGGATCTCGATTGCCTGGAACGTGCAGCCGGCATTTCCGCTAGACCTGGGAGAAGACTGGCTGTTGGTTCAGCGGCCGCTCCTGCCCATCGTCATAGAGTAGAGGATCGGAAATGGAGAACGGCGGCATCGTGCCCTTAATGATCACTCTCACCGCACTGCTCTTCATAGCAGGACTTGTGCATGCCGCCACCCGGCGCCTGCGGGCACCTTACACTATTGGGCTAGTGGCCGCAGGCCTGGTGTTGGGACTCGGGGTGGAGGCACTACCGTTCTCGTCGGTGTTTCCTCGCATCCGTCTCACGCCCGACGTGATCTTTTCCGTCATCATTCCCGTGCTCATCTTCGAGTCCGGAATCCGTATCGACCCGCGGCATCTCCGGCGGGAACTGGCGCCGATCCTGACTCTGGCCGTGCCCGGCATGATCTGCTCGTCGCTGATCATCAGTGCCCTGATCGGCTGGATTTCCCCGCTGTCGTTCTCGGCCGCACTCCTGTTCGGAGTCCTGATCTCGGGCACCGATCCAGTGGCCGTCGTCGCGCTTCTGAAGGAGTCGCGGGCATCGGAGCGGCTGAGCGTCTTGATGAACGGCGAGAGCCTGTTCAACGACGCCACCGCCATCGTGGGGTTTTGGCTTATATTGGGAGCGATAATCGGGGCGGCTGATTCGCATGGGAGCGACACCGAGCTCGGCGCGGTCGGCAGGTTCCTCCTGACCTTCTTCGGTGGCCTCGCGGTCGGCGCCGCGATCGGGGCCGCCGCCGCCGCGCTGTTGCGTATTCTGTACGGCGACGAGGTGGCCTTGATCACTCTTTCCCTGGTGACCGCGTTCTCGTCGTTCTTCGTCGCCGACCACTTTCTGGGCGTGTCCGGTGTGCTGTCGGTGCTGGCGGCGGCAATCACCTTCCGCGGCCGGGGGCGTTCCGTGGTCACTGCGCCATCACACCGTGACGTGGCACGCTTCTTTTGGGGCTACGCCGCGTTTCTTGCCAACACGTTGGTCTTCCTGCTCCTTGGCCTGACCCAACGCCAGCTCTTTGTCCATATCGGCGATTACGAGCGGCCCTGGCTCCTTCTGGGCGGCACGGTGGTGGCGGTGCTCGTCGGACGGATCGCCGCCGTGCAGGGCGTGCTCCCCCTCGCTACGCGGTTGTTAAAATCGGAGCCCGTAAACGTGCGAACCCGCTGGGTCATCGTATGGGGCGGGCTCCGCGGCGCCGTTCCCTTGGCGCTGGTTCTGCTTCTTCCCGAGGACTTTCGCTATCGTCAGGGCCTCTTCGACATGACCTTGACGGTAATCCTGTTCACATTGCTCGTCCAGGGCTCAACCTTCCGGTGGGCCATGGCGCGGCTCGGCCTGACGGGTGCCGCTCCGGACCGAACGCACACTCCCGGGGCCCCTGGCGACGGGTGATAGCCGCCTGCAACGGGATCGGTGGCCACTTCTCGAGAGACGCTGCAGCCTCCCAGCCGGCCATGGGCTTCCACCTTGCGCAGTATCCTTCGGGTAAGCAGTGCGCCGGCGCTCGGTAACTTACGGTAACCCACTCCAATCATTACCCTAACTTACTCCTCCTGGCCATGGCTTCACCCTATGAAGCCTCTATGTGCCAGGTGAAACCTCGAATCGCCGGGAGTTCTACCGATGCGCAGAGCTAAAATTCCTCTTGTGATTCTGCTCCTCGTTATGGTCTCCGGCTGCGCCAGTATCGCCAAAGGCGTAACACAGGCAATTTTGGAGCGTAGCGAAGAGCAGGACACCCGCGCCTGCCATATAGAAGGTCCTGCTTCAGTCGGTCTTGAGTCCCTGATGCAAGCTCAGGAAAACGAACGTGCAGGAGGGAACTCAACGCGCGTTCTGAAAGTGCTGATGGTGCACGGAATAGGCAAGCATCTGCCGGGATACTCGGCTCGATTGACCGAACACCTCATGCGTGAGCTGGGGCTCGACCTTCGGGAAGAGAACTACAAGGAAATCGTCCTTCGTGACCCGGAAATTTGGGATGACCCCTTGGGGGACCTCAGAATCAGCCGGTACATGAACAAGGCGCGCACCCGGGAACTGCTATTTTATGAGCTGACGTGGTCGGAAATCATAGAACCGGAACGGAAGATCCTCGCGTTTGACGACTCGGAGGAATACACGTTCCGCCGGACGGCACTGAACGCTGAATTGAAGAAATTCTTTAACAGCCACGTCCCTGATTCACTGATATTCCTGGGCGAAGCCCATGTGCCCATCCTGTCTTCGGTCCGCCAATCGTTCTGCTGGATGACCCAAGGCGATTGGGATGACTACGCCCCGTACACGGATGCATCGTGTAACGTCCAAAGCGGTGCAAGGCTGCAGCAAATTAAAGAGGACGACTACGCGTTTGTCACACACA
>JAZGDL010000044.1:0-19804 GCA_036477795.1 Phycisphaerae bacterium | reverse complement strand
CACGTTGGCTGGTGTGGTCAGGACCACCAGCGGCACACCTCGGGCATCCGTCAACACGTGGCGTTTGCAGCCCTTTTTCGCACGATCCGTCGGGTTGGGACCCGTGTGCGCCCCCCAAAAGCGCGCGCACGCTGGCACTGTCCATCACCGCCAGTGAGGCGTCGATTCGACCACGGCGGCCCAACAACCCCAACAGCTTCTGGTGGATGCGTGGCCAAACTCCGGCCTGCGTCCACTCCTGTAACCGACGCCAACAGGTAACGCCGGACCCGCATCCCAGTTCGGTCGGTAGGAGACGCCAGGGCATGCCGGTTCGAAGGACATACACGATGCCCCTCAGGCAGGCCCGGTCGGGCACACGTGGGCGACCTCCCTTGGGCTTGGGTGCCTCGGGCGGCAAGAACGGATGGATCTCTTTCCACAAACGATTGGAAACAAGTGTGAATGCCATAGTATCGCCTCCATGCTATCCTTGGCATTCGTTTCATCGGCAAACTCATGGGTTTTGAAACAGCCCTTAAGTCTTACTTCGGGAAAGCAGCCCGCGTCTTGCCCTGCATTAGAAGGTCTAGTTCCTTCCCGACGATCTTGTCCAAGCCCGCTTTCGCGCCAACATGCACGGACTCCACCTCTCCACTGGTTCCCAGCACAAAGAGGGTTGGGAAGCTCCGGGCTTTGTAAGCTGCCCCGATTTTCTTGGTGTCGTTGGTGGCGGTCGTCATCGACATCGGCATACTCAGTTTGAGGTCCTGATAATGCTTGCGGGTCTGCTCTTCGGTGCGGGCACGGCCGCCTTTTCCACGATCGTCCAGGTTGAGGGCCAGAACCTCGACACCCTGGTCCTTGTATTTCAGATGCAGGGCCTCCATCCAAGGCAACGATTTCTTGCAGAAGCCGCACCACGACGCGTAACAAAACAGCACCTGCGGCTTCTCCCGCTTGCCTCCTATTTTTATTTGCTGGCCGTCAAGCGTCGTGATGGCAAAGTCGGGCCCTTTCTTGCCGAGCATTGTCATCGCCGGTCGCTGGCGCTGGCGGGCCGGCTTCCTCTGGGCTGATTTCAGCGAGGCCACTGTCTTGGTGAGCTCGGTCCGTAGCTTGCGAAGCTCGCCGTTCAGGGCCGCCAATTCCCGCCTCAGCCCGGACATTTCGGTCTGGAGGTCCTGCTGGATCTGCTTCAACTCCTCCACTTGGCTGCTCAAGTCGCCTTCCTGCGCCGAAACGCTTGGGCTCATCATCAATCCGAATGCGGCTGCTATGAGCAGCGTTGCGTATCTGGTGTTCATCTTCGATATCTCCCATTGAACGATTACGGGGTGCCGTCAACAAACCCACCCGTTAGCCTGGTATGGCGTGCAGGGTACACGAAACAGTCTATCGGCGAAAGGACGCCGCAATTCGCCGCCCTTTTCCCCATTTTGCTACGCTGAGGGAATTCGCTAAGATTATCAATGCGTTGGGCTTGAGGAACTACGGCGATTCCCGGATGCCGTTCCATAAGACGCAGGTTCCCGGTTCAAGTCCGGGCGCAGCTAGCAAGCTGAAGGTTGATGGCCGGGTCTTGGACCTTTGACCTTTGACCTTCGACCTTTGACCTTCCTGGACAGCATATGACCGATTTCGACGGTTTCTTCCACTCCGCCGCCTGGTATGACGCCAGCATCGACTGGTCGGCCCGGCTGGCCCGTGAGATTCCGTTGCTGCGCGAGATCTTCGGCCCCCCCGGTGAACTGGGCCTGCTCGACGCCGGATGTGGGACCGGCCGGCAGACCGTGGAACTGGCCAGGCTGGGCTACCGCATGACCGGCCTGGACATGGACCAAGGCATGCTCGCGCTTGGACGGGAACGTGCCCATCGGTCGGGCGCTGCCGTCGACTATGTCACGGGGGCTTACGACGAGCTGCCGAACCTGGCCCCCGGGCCGTTTGACGGCATCTACTGCGTCGGCAATGCCCTGGCTGCCTGCGCCAGCGCCGACGCCGCCCTGCGGGCCGTGAATTGTTTTGCCGCAGCTCTGCGCCCCGGCGGGCGGCTCTTCGTGCAGATCTTGAACTTCCCACTAATGCAAAAAGAAACGCCCTGTATCCGGGGGCCGCGAGTTGTCGTCCATAGCGGCGTCGAGTACATCTCCACCCGCCTCTTTCGCTTCACTGGCAATACTGTTGAAGTCACCAACGTAACCCACTACAAGCAAGGGCGGTGGCACCATCACGCCGCCGGCGGCTACTTGTACGCCATTAGCCCGGATGAGATGGACGCCTGGTGTGCTCCAGCCGGCCTGGGCATCGACCAACGCCTCGGCGCCTACGACCGAACACCATTCGATCCCGAGTCTTCCATCGATCTCATTGTCATAGCCACCAAGCAGATTCAGGGATTCTAACAAAACACCATGTCATCAGAGACGCGACCGTAAGGAAGCGGGCGGTCCCATCAGAGACGCGACCGTAAGGAAGCGGGCGGTCCCATCAGAGTGCGCGACGGTTTTCCCGCTTCCTGACGGGCGCGTCTCGGTTTTGTTACAGTCCCTCAATCGGGGACATGCTTCGTGCCACCTTCGGGTTCGCGCCAACAGCATCGCTACCATCAGGCTACGGCTTGCAGAGTCCCTTCCGCCAGGTCACGCGAGTGGCGCGGGAGAGTCACCTTCCGCCCAGTCTGAATGTGTCGCCAAACTTCGTGGCTACCCGGACCGGGCCGGTCGAAGACGTACTCGAAGGCGCGCAGTCGCCGGGCGACTTCCCGGTAGGTGAAGCCGGAGAGCCGTCCCATTAGCGAATGCCAACCGGCACCAGCAGGTCCACCCCCTGGGCGCCGATGGCGTTGGCCAGCGCGGGGGGAACCGGATCTCCGTGGTCCAGACAGGATTCAACGATCTTTCGGGCCAACCCCTGGGCGATTTCCACTGCCTCAACGATGCTGCGGCCCTCGGCGACCAGAACTGGAACGTCCGGACTGGTAGCCACGTATCCACCTTCCGCCAGCGGCTCAATGTGCAAGCTAATCGTAGCTTCGTCCATAAGTCACCTCAGCCGTTGATTATACACTCACTGGCTGCCTCGTCCCCCCCTGAATTCCCGGCAATCGCGCCTCCCAACGTCCGAAAGACATGGGCCACTGTGCCCTACCCTCAGCGCTTCGGCGTCACGGTGAAGTTGGGTAGCTTCCGCATCATCTGGACAAAAGCCCGTAAGGCTCGATTGGCCGAGTTTGAATCGGGAAAAACCTTGGCCACGTCCGGAGACAGCACGACGACGTTGCTGCCCTCGGCGTAGCGTGCGGCGTACTTCCCTCGTACGCCCCCCTTAAAATCGTACTCCCGCAGCGTCTTCTTCCTGGCGGATTTCTTAGGGCTCTTCTTCATAGTCCTTCCTCTCGCGTCGCGTAGCCTTGCGAGCACTGATGATCCGAATACTTTCCTCTTCGTCGCAATGTACGACCACCAGCACCCGTCCCCCGTAGGAGTTCCCAATCGTCACAAATCGCTCCTCGCCGGCGCGGGCGTGTGACGAATCGGCAATCGTCAGCGATAGCACGTCGCCGAAGACCGTCGAAGCCTCTTCAAAAGATACCCGATGTTTGGCATAGTTGCTTTTGGCCTTTCGTGAGTCCCATTCAAATACGATGCCCATGCTTGCGTTCCCTGGGCCTGATACGCGCCCGCCGTGTTTCCTCGGGTCGGCCAACCGGCCCTTGGCAGCCCCAGAGAATGTACACCAACCGGCGACGCTTCGCATCTTGGGAACGTGGAAACGTAGCCGGATTCATCCATGGTCCTATGGTCTCCACGCCGGGTGCCGCAATCCCCGATCCCCAATCGTCAATCGTCATCTGCCGGGGCGTAACCGGCAAGCAACCAGTCACGGAACGAAGCGTAATCGCAGGACATGGTGGCATACTCCTCCCGGAGTTGCTCCAGGCCGGCGAGGCTGGGCGGTGGAACCGGATCAACGCCGACGGTGGCTTTGATCTCGTCGGGGAATTTGGCTGGATCAGCGGTCTCGAGGCAGACCGCCAACTGTTCCCGTGCGTCGGGGTTGTCGTAAAGGTATAGCTCCAAACCCGCCCAGCCGGCGGCGCCGTGCGGCTCCAGGAGCACGCCGAAGCGTTCGTATACCTCCTTAATCGTCGTACGCGTCTGGTCATCTGAGATGCTCACGGTGTAGAGGTCCCTGCGCATGCGGTCCAGATCGGGCGCTTCCGGCAACGTGCCGGTCTCGTCCATCCACCCGCCGTAGACGTCAACCAATCGGGCCAGGTTGGAGGGGTGGCCCACGTTCATGGCGTTCGAGATGCATATCCGCGAAGGCGAAATCGCCTGATAACGCCCGGTCCGCAGAAACGCCGGCACCTCGTCGTTGGCGTTGGTGGCGACGACGATCCGCCTGACCGGTAAGCCCATCTCTCGGGCGATCACCGCTCCCATCATGTTGCCAAAATTGCCCGACGGCACGGAAAAGATGATCGGTTCGTGTGCTTCGGCGCGGGCCAGCTTCACATAAGCGTAGAAGTAGTACACGCACTGCGGCAACAACCGTCCGATGTTGATGGAGTTGGCGGAGGTCAGTCGGATGGCCGACAGGTCGGGGTCGGCGAAGGCCCGCTTGACCATGGCCTGGCAGTCGTCGAACTTGCCGTCGATCCCGATGGTGGTCACGTTCGCGCCGATGGTGGTCATCTGTTTGCGCTGACGCGTCGATACTTCGTCGATGGGGAACAAGACTACGACGCGGATGCGGTTCACGGCCTGGTAGGCATGGGCCACGGCGCTGCCCGTGTCGCCGGACGTGGCTGTCAGGATGACCAGCTCGCCGGGCAGGCTCTCCACCAGTAGCCCCATCCAGCGAGCCATCATGCGCGCCGCAAAGTCCTTGAACGACGCCGTCGGTCCGCGATCCAGTCGCATCAGATGCCGCCGGTCGGCGATGGACTCCAGCGGCACATCGAAGTCGTAGGCGTCCTGGCAGAGTCGTTTCAGTCGTTTCTCGCCGAAAACGCCGGCCGTGAAGCGGCTTAGCACGTTGAACGCGATATCCGGGTAGCCCAGATCAGTCCATGAAGCCAGTTCCTCGGGCGTGATCGAGGGGAACCGGTCAGGCATGTAGAGCCCGCGGTCGCCCGCCTGTCCCTGGAGCAATGCCTCATCGAGCATCACCTTGGGGGCGCTGCGGTTGGTGCTGTAGTAGCGGATCTCTGCGGACATCGGCTGCATGAACTGCTCCATCAGCTTGTGGCCAGGGTCGATCAGTAGGCCTGCGGACTCCGCCTCTTTCTCGCAGAAGGGCCGGTGGGAGCCCGGCTCAACGCCCGTACCGGCGTAGCACCATGGCGGCGGTGCTGCCGAGTGTGCCCGCGTCGTCACCGGCGTGGGATGATCGGGCGCGACCATGATGCGCCATTGCTTGTGCCTGCGTGCTGCTTCAAGCAGGGGACCCACGATGTGCTGATCGATCCGTTCCAATGCCAGGACCTTTTCGTTGACGTCGCCGAGGTGGCCGGCCTCATCCGGCGCCTCGATGTGCACCACGACTACGTCGTATTTCCCCAAAGCCTGCACGGCTGCGGCGCCCTTGGCCTGGTAATCCGTATCAATGTAACCGGTCGCGCCGGGAACATCGATCACATCCATGCCCATGCGCACCGCGATGCCGCGGATGACGTCCACGCCGGCGATGGCCGCGCCGCTGTAACCGAAACGCTCGCGGAGCGAGGGCAGCCGTGTCGGCCGGCCCTGACCCCATAGCCAGATTCCGGTGACCGGATCACGACCTTCGTCACGCCGCACGCGGTTGATCTCGTGATCGGCGATCATCTCGGTTGCCCGGTCCATTATCGCTTCGATGCACTGCGCGCCGGCGCCTTGCGGACGGTGCTCGGCGACCGGCTGGTTGGGGATGTCGTGCGGGGGCGAGCAACGCAGTTCCAGGTCTCCGAACTCTTCGGCGATCATCAGGTTGCGGTAAGACACGCCGGCGTAGAACATCAGCCCCTGGTCAGCGAACAGCTCATTAAGGTCGCTAATCAGCCGATCCGCTTCTTGCTGTGGAATATGTCCGGCGGTGAAATCCTCCATTCGCCCTTCGATAACGCTGACGAAGTTGCATCGGAAGATGATGCCCTCCGGGCCCACGCTCAGACCCCGCGCCGCTGCCTCCAGGGGCGCTCGGCCCGAGTAGTACTTCCCCACGTCGTACCCGAACAGCGAAAGTGTGGCGACGTCCGTGCCAGGGGTAGACCCCTCCGGAACGGTCACTGCCCGGCCGATCCGGCCGTGCTGGGAGATCCAGTCCATATTGGCAATGCCGGCCGCCTCCAGCGGCGTGCGGCCATCCAACTCCGGCACCGGCTCGTCGGCTGCTCCATCGGGCAGGATGATCACATACTTCATGGAACGCGGCTCCTCTCCCTCTATCCTAACGATTCCAGCATACGGGCACTATCGGTTCCGGTAAACGGACGGGGCTGAAGCAGCCCCAACGGTCCCAGCAACCAAGAACCGGGCAAATCTCCGGCTGCCGCCACGTGCCGGCTGCGACGGCGCTTGCCTGAGAGGCAACCCTCTGATACGTTGGCTGATGTCCAGGGCGGAGAATGAGGCGTCGGTGCCCATCCTTTGCGTCGCGAGACAACGCATCGTTCCGAAGCACAAGCTCCCCGCAACGCAAAGGGTGACCGCCTTTGCCCCGTAGGGGCCTGTGAGAGTAGCCCAGCGATTCATCGCTGGGACGCGGTGTACCAGTTGTGCAAACAAGTCCTGTAGGGACGGCTGAGGAGAGGGCGGACTTCAGCCGTCCCTACGGGACTCTGACTCCTCGCGGCCCATCAATCCCAGCGATAAATCGCTGGGCTACTGTCGTTTCGTCCCTCCGGGACGATGGAATCCCAGAGGCTCGCGAGGGTTTGCAAAAGTCGAATATGGAAGACCTTGCGCTGTAGGACTAGATGTGCCCATGAGCATTGCAAGAAAGAACAGGGCTTTCTTGCCCGATCCGCCAAGGAATGGCGTTTGCGACTCTTCCTGTGTTGGCACTACTGTATGCTATCGAGAGACGATGAAGGGAGCTTAACGTGAAGTTTGACACAAAAGTGGTGCGGGCGGGAATCACTCCGGATCCGACTACCGGGGCCATTGTCCCACCTCTCTACCAGACGGCAACCTACGTTCTGGACGAAGTGGGCAAAGATAAAGGATTCGACTATACGCGATCCTCCAACCCCACGCGGCAAATGCTGGAAGAGCAGTTGGCCGCCATTGAGGGCGGACGGTACGGTGTTTGTTTCGCAAGCGGAATGGCTACGGTGGACAGTTGTCTGAAGCTGTTGAAGGCCGGTGATCACGTGGTCTGTTCCGATGACGTCTATGGTGGTGTATCGCGTCATTTTAACAAAATACTCACAAGATACAATCTGAGTTTCAGTTATGTTGATACTTCCAATCCGGAAAAGGTAAGAGAGGCAATCCGGCCACATACAAAAATGCTCTGGGTCGAAACACCCACTAATCCATTGTTAAAGGTGACGGACCTGGCGGTCATGGCAAAGATTGCCAAGGAGCATGACCTGTTATACGGCGTGGACTCTACATTTGCTACACCTGTGTTTCTCCGGCCACTGGAGTTCGGCGCCGATATGGTAGTCCACAGCACCACAAAGTACCTGAGCGGACACAACCAACTGATAGGTGGAGTCGTTATTACCAATCGGCAGGATGTTTTTGAGGAGATGAAGTTTGTCCAAAAGGCTATAGGTGCCGTTCCCAGTCCATTCGACTGCTGGCTCACTATGCTTGGCGTGAAGACACTTCATCTCCGCATGGAGAGGCACGCCTCCAATGCTCAGGCGGTTGCCGAGTTTCTGGAAGCACATGCCAAGGTAAAAAGGGTCACCTACCCCGGATTGCCTTCCCATCCCCAGCACGACATAGCCAAAGCACAGATGGATGGTTTCAGTGGAATGATCTCTTTCGAGTTGCTAGGGGGCATCTCCGCGGGCAAAAGGGTCATGAACAGTGTGAAACTCTGTGCCCTGGCTGAGAGCCTGGGCGCTGTCGAGACAATGATTACTCACCCGGCCACCATGACTCACCTGGATGTACCGAAAGAGGAACGCTACGCCAGAGGGCTGACTGATGGGCTGGTCCGTATTTCTGTTGGAATCGAAGACCCCGAGGATATCATTGCGGATCTTGAAGAGGCCTTGAAGAAGGCTTAGAGCCACGCCGCAGACGGTCCGAGGAATCCTCGACCGATCGATCTGTCGGGTCTTGCCGATCAGAAACGAGAGAATCAGGCAAACGGGGCTGACTACTCCGAAGGCTTGGTCTCGCTGGAGTCCACTTGCCATTCAACGTGGAGTGTCAGGGATATCGGACCGTGGTCTGTCAAGACATCGTCCTTGACGTCTACGACGATGAACGTGTCTTGACCGTCGTCGCTGTATTTGATTCTCGGTTTCCGTTTTTCCATGCAGCCTTTGTGACCGCCGATTCGTACGGTTGGGCCTGAATTCGGGCTATCTTCCTTCCACGCCGAGAGCGTGACGCGGTATCCTCCTCGTGCGAGGGTCGCTGTTACGCTCCGCTGCTCTCCCAGTTTTTTCGGCAGTCTGAAGATGACGTCCTTACCATTTACACCACATTGGGGATCCTCGACGCTGCTGTGGTGATCGTTGGTAATCTTTGCAAACCACCCCTGATCTCTATCATCGACTTCAATCGCAGTGGCCAGGGTGTCTCCCTGCAGAGGGTCGGCTGTATCTCTCGGCAGACCAGTGCCGGTCGGAGGTTTCCCGTCAAACTCTACCAGCACGGTAGTGTACGGTACAACCGGTGTGCCGCCGGGCGGGGACTGCTTGATAACATGGCCGTCCACCTTGGCACCCACCGTTATCATATGGAGGTGCATGAGCTTGAGTGTGCGCTTGGCGTCCCTGGCAGTTGCGCCAATATCGTCGGGCCATCCCTTTCCGGTCAGGAATGGAATATGCAACACATCATATGCTTTGTATAGTTTCCGCAGACTATCGGACAGTTCCTCTTGGTCAACTTGGAACGGGCTCCCCCAGTCTCCCTCGTTGCTCACCACACCCCAGCCCGGCTGGTCCGTGATCTTTTCCGGCGGATACCCGGGCACACGCAGGAACAGGTGATTCCCGTGGAGGAACACCCACGTGGCGATGGTCTTGTGCTTGCGCCTGGTTTGAATTACCAGGAAGCTTGAACCGTCAGCGCCGCCGGCAACCCAGGTTTCCTCTTCATAATACGTCTGGTTCTTGACGTAGGTCACGTTGCCCACCGAGGCTGGGCCTCTCGAACCGGGTGGCGCGTCACCGGCGTTGTCGGCTCCAATGGCGCTGACCGGTGCCAGACCAATGTCACCGGGAAGATACGACACCAGCAATGCGACCGCTACCACTGCCGGCCAGAAGGAACGAGTTGCCCGTCTCATCATGTGCTCCTTGCTCTGATCGCTTACGCGTTGCGCGGCATGTGGGCATCACGCCCGGTCCGGGCATTACGTTTCGTATTGACGCGGCCGACGCCCGCCGCCGCCGCAACTGAAATCCAAATCGCCAGAACCGTGCTCGTTGGGCTGAGCAGGATCTGATAGCCCGCCGCCAAGTAGAACGCCACGCCAACCGTGATCGCGCCCAGTATAACGCAAACCGCGGCATAGAGATACCATCCCAGTCGCTGGGGGACAGGCTTTCCAGCCTGTCGTTGACCGGCTGGAAAGCCGGTCCCACACAGCCAGCCGACCAGGGCCCCTATGATGCAGGCCAGACCCAGAATGGCCTGTCTTTGCCGAATCGGAAGCCGCATAACCCGACCCTGATTCAGAAGATCGCAAAGGGCCGCCGCGTGCATGTAGCAGTTATACTCCTCTCGCGCTCCGGAGCGTGTGGCCATTCTATTCCTGTCCGGGCGTTTCTTCTTGGTCTTGCGATTATCGCCGATCAGGACGATCTTGTCTTGAAACAGGCTTCGCAGTTTATCGTCGTCCATGGCAAACAGGGACTTATAGCAAACGGTATGGTCGGCCAACACGCCGGCAGACGGAGCGAGCGTGTGCGTATGCAGAGCGTAGCGGTTGGAACAGTCGGCGCCTTCCGGCATTCCAAAGCTCCAGTCGGTCGAGACTTCGGTTACAGGCAGTTCGTAGGCCTGGGGGTTTGTTTGGATGACTCTCGGATTCTCGGGCGCACGTCGAGAATACCGCACCGTCACGCGTTCCTTCTCGTCCCATGAGAAACTCGGTGTGAAGTCGGTCTGTCGGGCAGCCGCAAACATGGCAAGCGAGAGGGAGGGCCGGGGCGACTTCGGCGGCTGCACCTCTGCGAGCAGGACACCGCGGATCAGCCCCCGAACATGACGCAGAGCGATCCAACCCCAACCGTCGACCTTGGCGGCTATGGGTGGGCTCAGGACTGGTCGCCCCGTGCCGTCTACGTCCTTGATGCCGACGATGACCTTGGCGCCCTCTTGGTGAAGGGCGTCGATACCCTCTGCGAAGTCGGCATCGTAGAGTGGCTGATGCGAGCGAAAGCAGATATCCCAACCCACGACGCTTGGCCGGGCTTGTGCCAGGCGTTTCATCATTGCACCGTGTAGGCTGCGCCAGCTCTTGACCTGTTGCGGCAATAAGTTCTTCAGATCAAGTGCGTCCGCCAGATCCGGGATGGCGGCATGGGTCCGGTCATCAAAGGATAAGACAACAACTTCCTCGGCCCAGGCCTCTGGAACCCATCGCTGCGCCGCCCTGTCAAACGCCCGATCCAGGTCCCACAGAGGATTCTCCACCTCAAGCAGCAAACTCGAGACCAGAAAAGTCCCCGCTATCGCAATCAGCACAGCGCCAAACCTGTGCTGCGCTACCCAACGGGTCGATTGTTTGCGTAAATAGTAGGAGACGCGTTCGCGCTTGGCGATAATCGGCTCATCGTTGAGGTAGTGAGTAACGTCATCCGCAAAGCTTCCCGCAATCTGATAGCGGCGATCTTGATCCTTGGCCAGCGCCTTCAGCACGATAGTCTCGATGTCGTCGTCGATATCTCCGCAGATTGCCGATGGTTTCTTGGGCGGGGTGTCGGTGATGTGCTTGAGCACGTCGGACAACCGGCCTACGACGGGGTAGGGGTAGTGACCGGTCAGCAACTCGAAGAGGATGACGCCGAGAGAATACACGTCGGTGCGGATGTCGATCTCGTCGGGATTGCCGCGGGCCTGCTCGGGGGACATGTAGGGTAAGGTGCCGACGAACTGGCCGGTGAGCGTAACCGGCGCACCGCTAGTAAGTTCGGTTCCGGCGCCCTTGGCCAATCCGAAGTCCATGATCCGTGGCGTGCCGGATGAGTCGACCAGAATGTTGGATGGTTTCAGGTCGCGGTGGATGACGCCCCGCAGATGGGCGTGTTGCACGGCGCTTGCCACCAAGGCGAACAACTCCAGGGTTTGTTCCAGGGTCAGCTCGTTGTCGCGGACGTACTGGTCCAGGGGCTTTCCGCGGACGTACTCCATGACGCAGTACTGGCGCCCGCCGGAAGTGGTGCCCGAGTCGAAGACCGCCACGATGTTGGGATGCTTGAGGCTGGCGACCAGCTCGATTTCGCGCTCGAAGCGTTTCTTGGCGGACTCTGATGCGAACGGCCCTTCCAGAAGGACCTTGATTGCGACTTTTCGTTTGGTGGACTGCTGGATGGCCTGGTAGACGATGGCCTGACCCCCGCGGGCCAACTCGTGGGTGACCGTGTAGCCTTCGATAGTGATGCGCGGACGGGGCAGCGAGACACTGATGTCAGTGGTTTCGGCGCCGGGCGCCGCGCCATCCGGCACGTTGTTCTTGCTCTCACCGGATTGGGGCGTCTCGCCGGCCACATCATATCTCCGCCCAAACCATAACGAACTTTAACGTATAGGTGCCCATCATACCGGCACCGCGGGTATCATACACTGTCAACCCCTGTGGGACAGCAACCCCTGTGGGACAACAACCCCTGTGGGACAGGCTTAGCGTCCTTTCACCCCTGGGATAGCAAATCTCCGCCCTTGTTGGAAAGCGGATCGGCCTCCATGTACGATTGCGGTTACGGACGCAGCAAATGGGAAATCTCGGTTCACCTTTGCCAGCAGTCCCCTGGCCGATGCCCAACTGATGTTGACGCACATGATCGGATTACTCACCCCCGAGCGGGTACGGCGTTACCCCATGTTCTTGTTTGCGGTGACCTGGGGAATCTACCTGGGCAGCGTGGTCCGCTCAAACCACTGGATCGAGCCCGGCGGCGAGATCGTAGGTCGCGACTATTTCCAGTTTTATATGGCCGGGGACATGATCAATCGTGGGCAGCTTGATCACCTGTATGACTTCGCCGCACAAGAGGACTATCAAAAACAGTTCATGGAGCGAATCAACCCGAAGTGGTCGGGAACGTGTGTGTACCGCTATCCGCCGCACTATGCCCTGGCGATGTCCTTTCTCACCACCTTAGGTTACGGGCCGTCACTGATGGTCTGGTGGACGTTGTCGGCGGCGTGCTTTGTCATGACCGCCTTGGTTTGGCGACGTTGGATGGGTGCCGATTCCGTTGGCGTGCCTGTTCTGCTTGCGATGTGCCTGCCCCCCTGGTTTTTGGCCTTTGCCGGGGGCCAGAACACTTTCTTCTCGCTTCTGATCCTGACGGCGTTTTGTGCGCTGCTCATGTCCGGTCGCGACATATGGGCGGGACTGGTGCTGTCGGCGCTGGCCCTCAAGTTTCAGTTGCTGATCGTCCCCGCAGGCTTGCTCCTGTTCAAACGTCGTTGGGGTGCAGTGATCGGCTTGTGTGTCGGTGGGCTGGTGACCTTGCTGGTGACGGCTGCGCTATTGGGTCCGCACGCCATCAGCGACTACCTGACGTTTGGGGCCGACCTCAACCGGATCGCGCAGATCGAGCAGTTCGATCTCCACAAGCAACATTCCTGGCACGGGTTTTTCGCGCTGCTTGGAAGAGGGTGGATGCCCGGAACCACCGCGTGGATACTGACCGCCGCCGTGACGGTGGTGTCACTGGCGTTGCTCCTATCTGCTTGGCGGGGGCCTTGGTCGCGCCATGGATCGCGCTTCGCCCTTCAACTTTCCGCGCTGATGATGGCCACCTTGCTGACCAGCCCGCATCTGGCACACTACGACATGCTGATCGCCACGCTGCCCGCCGTGCTCTGGTTGCTGGCGGCCAAACGGGCCGATGATCCCACACCGCTGCAAAGCTTCAAGATTCTACTGGCGGCGGGGTTCATCTGGTTGGTCATCACGCCGGCCGTGACGAGCGCACTGCCTGTCCAACTCTCCCCCTTGCTGATGCTCGCGTGGCTGATCAGCGTCCACCGCAAGACGACGCACTCGCCTATCCCGGATTATTCATACCGCGCAGATCGCTGAGAGCGCAGAGTGCTGTTTAGAAAGAAGTTATGCCGCGCGTAGGGTCCGCCTTGCGGACCACGAACGCGATAACGCTGGACCGAGAATCCCTTCTCGGTCCCCCCTCCTGGCGGGCCGCGGGAAGGGATTCCCGCACGGATGGGTGCGAGAAGGGATTCTCGCACCAGCATAGTCTTGGAAAGGTGGTCCGCACGGCGGGCCTTACACTTTCCTCTTGTCTACCCCGCCTCTACGATCTCTGCGTGTTCTGCCGTGAATTATTCGGGCCATCCCGCAGTCTTGACGCGGGGACATTGTCGACGCGCCCGGGGTAACCGGGATTACCAAAGAGCGCTGACCGCGAGGTCACCGCGGGTATCATACAAAGCGTCCCGCGGCGTCCACACCTTCCCACCCACTCGCGGGTAGAACATGCGGACGACTCGCGGGACGCGGGCTCAGTCTTAATCGAAGTTTCCTATGTCCGGGGTCGCCTGCCAGCGCAAAGCCGGCGGACGCCTACCTTCATCTCAACCAGCCCCAGCATCATCATCCACAGGCTGATCATGCCGAACAGCCCACACGGGATGGCACCGCAGGGGGTGGGTTGCTCCGGCGACGGTTCATCGATGACCTCACACCCTGCATCATCAACCTCCGTGCCCACCGGTGTACCGGGGCAGTCGTCGACGTTATTGGGGACGCCGTCTCCGTCCGCATCCGCCACCACGATCGCACACCCGTCAGCATCAACCTCCGTGTCAGCAGGTGTGTCGGGGCAGAGGTCGACGTCGTCGAGGACGCCGTCGTCGTCTAAATCACCCGCCGGGGTTACTACCACTTCGGCGGCGCCGACGGCAAAGACACTCAGGTCATCTAGCACCGACCAGAAGGTTATGGCGTCGGCATCCCTGAAGAACCCGGCCTCACCCACAAGCCCGGTCGGCTGGAACTCACCGATGTTCTCACCGGCCGGCACCCACACCGGCGGGGTCTGCAAAGTATCGAGCGTGTGCATCTGGACGTCTTCAGGCTGGACACCGGCGTCGGCCAGCTCGCCGGGAGTAAAGACGAGCCTGACGGTGGCCGCGAACGTGCCCGGCGCGGATGTTCCTTCCGCCGTGAACGTTCGTCCCAATCCGATGCCGCCGGCGAACCCGGCGAATGTGCCTTGACCGATCCCGGGGGCGTTGTCCGGCCCAAGCCCATCCACCTCAACACTGAAGGTGAAGGTCTCGCCCTCTTGGGCGCCGGCTATGTCGAGCTGGGCGACAACGCCGCCGCCAGGGGTGCTCAGCGTCTGGCTCAATGTTCCGTTAGCGCTGGCCGAAGCGCTCCCCGACGGTGGCCCCGCGGTACCGCCGCCGTCCCCGCCACCACCACGGACACAGGCCCTGGTGATCTCATCGCATGGCCGCGGGAAGCAAGGATTAATACCGGCCAGGCAACCGTCGACGTCCGCTTCTGCGTCCGTCGGATCGCACGTCTCCACCCCGTTGCAGAACACTCCGTCGTCGCACCGCGTGTCGTCCGAGGTGTTCACGCACGCGTCGCTGCCGACGTCACAAGTGTCCACCGTGCAGGCCAAGCCGTCATCACAGATGGGAGACGTGCCGGCCTGACAACCGCTCTCCGCGTTGCACGTCTCCGCCCCGTTGCAGAACACTCCGTCGTCGCATGACAAGGAATCGCCCCCGGTGCAGCTACCGATTTGACAGGTCTCTCCCGTGCTGCAGGCATTACCGTCGTCGCAGCCCGTGTCGTTGGCCAGGGCCGTGTTGGAGCAGGACCCGTCAACGGTGTCGCAGGTGTCCTCCGTGCAGTCGTTTGCGTCGTCGCAATCCACCGGGGTGTCTGCGGTGCAGACTCCGAGCTGGCACGTGTCGTCGCAGAAGTCCGAATCTCCGTCCTCGTCGCAGGCCGTGCCGTCCGCGAGGGGTGTCAGCGTGTCGCAATTGCCTTCCGCACCCGCGGCGTCACAGGAAGCATCGTTGCACTGGTCACTCGCCCCAGAGCAATCAGGAGGATCGCCGCCCGAGCAGGCCCCACCCTGGCACGCCTCGCCCACATTGCACGAATCACCGTCGTCGCAGGGCGTGCCGTTCGCGACGGGGGTTAACGTGTCGCAGTTGCCTTCCGCGCCCGCCGCGTCACAGGAAGCATCATTACACTGGTCACCCGCCCCGGAGCAGTCAGGGGCGGTCCCGGTACAGGCGCCGGCTTGACACGTGTCACCCTCGATGCAGGCACCGCCGTCGCAGGGTGTGTCGTCCGCGACGGGGGTCAACGTGTCGCAGTTGCCTTCCGCGCCCGCCGCGTCACAGGAAGCATCATTGCACTGGTCACCCGCCCCGGAGCAATCGGTCCCCGTGCCACCGCCGCAGACCCCAGCCTGACACGTCTCACCCTCGGTGCAGGCTCCCACGTCGCAAGGCGTGTCGTTCGCGACGGGGGTCAACGTGTCGCAGTTGCCTTCGGAGCCCGCCGCGTCGCAGGAAGCATCATTGCACTGGTCACCCGCCCCGGAGCAATCAGGGGGAGCGCCGCCCGAGCAGGCCCCACCCTGGCACGCCTCGCCCACATTGCACGAATCACTGTCGTCGCAAGCCGTGTCGTTCGCGACGGGGGTTAACGTGTCGCAGTTGCCTTCCGCGCCCGCCGCGTCACAGGAAGCATCATTACACTGGTCACCCGCCCCAGAGCAGTCCGTGGGGGTCCCCGTACAGGCTCCGGCTTGACACGTCTCACCCTCGATGCAGGCACCGGCGTCGCAGGGCGTGCCATTGCTCACGGCGGTGAAGACGCAGCCGGTCGTCGGATTGGCGCTGGGGTCCCCCGGATCACAGGAGTCGCTGGTGCACTGCAAACCGTCGGTGCACACGGAGCTGTTGGGTGTGCCCGCGCAGGCACCACCGGTGCACACATCACCCTCCGTGCAAGCGAACCCGTCGTTGCAGGGCGTGCCGTTTGCGACGGGGGTCAACGTGTCGCAGTTGCCTTCGGCGCCCGCCGCGTCACAGGAAGCATCATTGCACTGGTCACCCGCGCCAGAGCAGTCAGTGGCGGTCCCCGTACAGGCTCCGGCTTGACACGTCTCACTCTCGATGCAGGCTCCCACGTTGCAGGGCGTGTCGTTCGCGACGGGGGTCAACGTGTTGCAGTTGCCTTCCGCGCCCGCCGTGTCACAGGAAGCATCATTGCACTGGTCACCCGCCCCGGAGCAGTCAGTGGCGGTCCCCGTACAGACTCCGCCTTGACACGTCTCACCCTCGATGCAGGCACCGGCGTCGCAGGCCGTGCCGTCAGGCACGTCGTCGGGTCCTATGATACCGTTCTGGTCGCACGCCATGAGCCCGAAGTTCTGGCAGGTGCCTCCGCAGATGTCGCCGGTCCCCAGTTGGTTGCAGGGCGTGCCCACGGCCGCCGGGGCAGTACCATCACAGCTACCACTGGAGCAAGTGCCGCCGCAGACGAAGGCGCCGAGCACCAAGAGACCGTTGGGGTCGCATGGCGTGCCGTCGGCAGCGTCCACACTTTCATCGCAAACCCCGCTCTGGCAGGTGGCGCCGCAGAGAAAGCCGGTGCCGTCGGGGTCGCAGGGCATGCCGTCGACCATACCTAGAGCGGTGCAGTCCGTCTGGGCGTTGGCCGAGGGCGCGAAGGCGAGCGTGAGAATCGCTGCTAGTAGCGTCGTGATCGTTGCACGTGTCATAACGTCCTTTCCTTTTGGCTAGATGGGTTGCATGACCAGCGGCACAGACGAGTTCGTGTCAGCGCAGCGTTGAGCGGTCGTCGTTCCGTCGCGGTCCGAGCCTCAATAACCCAAAGTCCGAGTCTAATGTCCATATCCTAGCGAACGGGGAGCACGCGGTTGATGCGGCGTGCGGGCCAATTCGCGCGACGGCAGGCTTGGAGTCCCTGTGCCGCGCTTCCCGCATCGACGTAAAAGCTGCCGCCCCAAGGCTGACTGGCCAGCAAACTTCCCCGTTCAAGTCCCACTGTTTAGTCCACTGCTCAATTACAGTACTAGTTATTAACAGTACTGAGATGCCCCTTCGAAGGCAAGTGTAATCTGGGATTTTTTTCTGGGCTGTGAAGTTTGGTGTGGTAGTTATAGGATCCCCGATTACGGGCTCACGAGAGTGCTTGGGCGCGGCGCCGGGATGCCCAAACAGCCTGGGCGGAAGGTCAGAGGAAGGCACGAAGGGACGGAGGGACGAAGGGACGAAGGGACGGAGGGACGAAGGGACGGAGGGACGAAGGGGAATCCGCAATCCGCAATCCCCAATCCGCAATCCGCAATCCGCAATCCATCGCCCTTGATAACGGTGCGGGCAATTATTGGCACAGGCGGGCTCCCGCACTAGAATCGCCCTTTAACCGTGCGAGATCACCCCGAACAGGACAAACAGGTGGCCACACCCATTCGACCAGTCTATTGGGACGGTGGACTGGATGGATGTGTCCAGCTCATCGATCAGACCTTGCTGCCCGAGAAGCTCGAGGTGGTCGCGTGCCACGACGTTGAGGCCGTTCATGATGCTATATGCCGGCTGGCTGTTCGTGGCGCCCCGGCGATCGGCATTGCGGCGGCGATGGGTATGGTCCTGGGCGTGCGCGACCACGAGGGAATCGACCGCGACGGATTCCTGGAGCAAGTGGATCGGATCCATGACTACCTGGCTGCAACCCGTCCAACGGCAAGGAACCTGTTCTGGGCGCTGGATCGCATGCGCGGACGTGCACAATCGCAGACCGGCGGCGACGTTCAAGCGATGAAAGTATCGCTGCTCGACGAGGCCAACGCCATCCGCGACGAAGATGCCGCCATGTGCCGGGCCATCGGTGCCGTCGGCAAGACGCTGATTCCCGACGGCGGCGGCGTGTTGACCCATTGCAACGCCGGTGCCCTGGCCACCGCCGAGTACGGCACAGCCCTGGCAGCCATGTACGCCGCCCACGAAGACGGGCGGTCGTTTACGGTTTACGTGGGCGAGACCCGCCCGCTGTTGCAGGGATCGCGATTGACCGCTTGGGAGCTTGATCGGTGCGGGATCGACGTGGTGGTCATCTGCGACAGCATGGCTGCACACGTAATGAAACACAAGCGGATCGACATGGTCATAACCGGTGCCGATCGAATCGCCGCCAACGGCGACACGGCCAACAAGATCGGGACCTACAGCTTGGCTGTTCTCGCGCATAGCCATGACATCCCGTTCTATGTTGCAGCCCCGAGCACGACCTTCGATCTGTCGACCCCCGACGGTGCCGGCATCCCCATCGAGGAGCGATCCGCCGACGAGATTCGCATAGGGTTTGGAACGTCGACAGCCCCGGCACAGGTAGGCTTCTACTGCCCGGCGTTCGACGTCACTCCAGCCGGCCTGATCCGCGGCATCATCACCGAGCACGGCCTGATCCAGCCGGTCACGGGGGAGCGAATCGCCACGATGGTTGGGCGAGACCGGTAGGGCCCGCCGTGCGGACCACTTCGAAAAGGGACGCGATTGTGATCGTTGGTCTTCGTCAAAAGTTGAAGGTCAAAGGTCCAAACCCTGGGGACCTTCGACTTTCGACCTTCGACCTTCGACCTTCAGTGAGTATAATAGTCAAGCCGTTGCTGAAAGGACCCGAGGCTCATGGCCACCCGAACACGATCCGGACCGTATGGTTTCGCGGACTTCCTCGAGCTGATTCACGACGATCAGAAGGCTGATCTGATCGATGGAGCGATCTATATGGCGTCACCCGAAAGTATCGATCATAACGACTTGGTCTTGTGGATGGGCAAAGTACTTGGGCTGTTCATCGAGGAGCGACGGCTGGGAAGGCTGACGATCAACAAGGTGGCGTACCGACTTTCCCAGAAAACAGCCCCGGAACCGGACCTGGCGTTTGTGTGCACCCGGCGGCTGGGGATTCTGAAGAAGGGCTATGTGGACGGCCCACCGGATCTCGCCGTCGAATTCGTGTCGCCCGACAGCGTCGAGCGGGACTACCAGGACAAGCGCCGGCTGTATGAAGCAGCCGGGGTAGTGGAATACTGGATCATTGACGCCGACGAAACCAAGGGCACGTTCCTGGTTCGCGGCCCCAGCGGGTTTGTCGAGGCGGTCCTGGATGAGACGATCTTTCGCAGTGGCGTTATCCCAGGGTTTACGATGGATACGCGTTGGCTGTGGCAGAGACCGCTTCCGGCTACGCTCCCCATCGTGCAGGCGATGCTTTCCCGCGTCGCCCAAGAACAAGAACGAACTGAGTGACCGTGCATCCCCCGCTGGGATAGGGGTAGGGAAGACCGGTTGCCCGGTCTCCCCTCCCTCCGAACCGTGCGTGCGGATCTCCCGCACACGGCTCTCCGGTCGGTGGTTCACCGCGTCGCGGATTGACGGAGCGCGACATGGGC
>JAZGDL010000439.1:0-5981 GCA_036477795.1 Phycisphaerae bacterium | reverse complement strand
TCGGTTCGCAGGTCTCGCACTTCCCGCAGTCGCCATTCACCAGGCAGCAGCCCAGCTTCGGCTCGCACAGGTTGGTCGTCGTGTTGCAGAACTCGCACTTGGCCGGACACTGGGAGTCATCTCGACAGCAGGGCGGCCCGCTCTTGACGCAGGTGTTCTCTGTTGGACTAGCAGGAACTGTGTCGCACACCTCGCACTTGTTGGGACACTGAACATCCGAGGCGCAGCAGGGCGGCCCGCTCTTGACGCAGGTGTTCTCTGTTGGACTACCAGGAACTGTGTCGCACACCTCGCACTTGTTGGGACACTGGAGGTCCGACGTGCAGCAGCCCGGCACGGTCTTTTGGCATTTGTTGATATTCGGATCAGGGGTCGGCTCGCACGTCTCGCACTTGCCGCAGTCAAGGTTGTCCACGCAGCAGCCGGGCTGCGCCAGCACGCAGGTGTTGCTTCCCAGGTCGCACACCTCGCACTTGTTGGGACACTGGGTGTCATTCGTGCAGCAGCCGGGGACGTCCTTGTTGCAGGTGTTGGTCACCGGATCACACGTCTCGCACTTGCCGCAATCTAAGTCAACGACGCAGCAGGGAACGGGCGCCGACGGGTCCGGCCCGCACACACTGCCCTGGCAGATCTCGCACTTAGGGCATTCAGGAACACATCCCTGCTCGCAATCGGGAACCTGGATGCAGGCGGTTGCGGTGCCCTCCTTTGCGTCGGCAGCCTTAATCCCGACCTTATCACAGGTCGTGCTCGTCTTGGCGCCTTGGATGACGATTTCATAGACGGCCACACAGACCCCGCCCATGCAGGTGCCCGGGGCCGGCACGCACGGGTCACCGTCCGCCCCGGCGCAGGCCGTCCCACAATCCGGGACCAACCCAGCCGTTTCATCAAACTTGATCCCGGTCACCTGGGTCGTCGGATCCTGAGAACAGGTCGGACTCGACATCCCCGGCCCGCCAACGCTTACGATCTTGCCGGGCGTGTTGCAGCAGAGATCTGGCAAACCAAGCACCCAGTGGCTTAAGGCAGCCCCGGATTTCTCGCAGACCTCGTACGTAAATACGGTGTTGGCCCCTGACGGCGCCGAGCCCGTGAACGTGATGTTGAATGTTGACCCATTTGCATTGTTCGGCGCGGCGAAGGTGCCGCAGGTCGCGGGGCACGCGCAGGCCTTTCCACACATACCGGGAATAAGGGTACTATTAGGGAAATCGGCGCACTCCTTCCCTGTACCCGTGTTGTCATCGAAACAGTCTCCGGTAATGGTGTCGCAGCAGGCCTCGGTGCCCGTCGCGTAGGCCGGCGTCGCCGCGGCCACCATCGACACAATCATTCCCACCGTAGCTAGTTTAGTGACTTTCATCATGCTTTCCCTTTCTCGCGTTATATCCTCGCAAAGAAGCGTCTTTCCTAAGTTCCTAAGAGACCATCATCAACAGGGCTAGGTACCCGCACATCAACGGGCCAGCGGACAGGATCGTTCTGGGGGAAGTAACGAACAGACAGGAAGCGCCGTTCGCCGAATAGACTACCCCTCCGTTTTTCATGCTCGCCGGCCCTCCGGTTTACTCGCAAGATGCAACGATAGCGATAATAGAGAACCATTGCAAGCGAGATTATGGGAGATTATGAGAATTGCCAAATCGCGCTCGGGCTGGTACGGCGTGGGAATCCCGGCACAAATGTGCCTGCGCTAACATAAACCTAAAATCACAGCCGCGTTGGCCGATAACCAGCAGGCACTTATGTTAAACATTTACGATAAAACAGGCAAAACCGAGCCGCGCCCGTCAGGAAGCGGGAGAATCGTCAGGCATCGACCGCTCCCTTCGGGCTCCCGCCTTGGTCGCCCTCAGGGTCGCGGCTCTGATTTCACCCCGTCTTGTTAGAGTTCCTAAGAACGTGTCACGGCCCCGCGGATTCCGGCAGTGTCTGGCGACGTCCAAACTTCAAGGTGATCCCTGTCAGCAGCAATAGTACCAGCGCCAGCAGACCCCAATCGGAAACGGTGGGGATTCTCTTGAGGCTGCTTCCGGTGAACGCGGCTTGAAAACCGCCCCAGTCGATCAGGTCGACGTCCCGGTCGTCATCGAAGTCAAACACCTGGCAGCGGGAGTTAACGAAACCGATACCGGGGCCGGAAAAACAGCCAAGAAACGCCTCATAATCATATAAATCCACGTGGCCATCGCCGTCAAAATCACCAGGCCCGCTGGCCAAGGCGCACGCCTGCCCGGCGGCGAGAACAGCCACCCCAGTCAGACATACCCGCAGAATGATCCGCCGGG
Organism: Phycisphaerae bacterium; assembly: GCA_036477795.1. Classification (GTDB taxonomy): domain Bacteria; phylum Planctomycetota; class Phycisphaerae; order UBA1845; family UBA1845; genus JAZGDL01. Next base: position 3,687 of record JAZGDL010000439.1, on the reverse strand, counting down.
AATCCAAGTCTTAGCCTCACACTTATATTCGCGGGACTAGCGACCAAGCTTTACATTAGAGACGGCGTCCGGCACGCAAACTGGATGTCGACTTGATCCGTTTCTTTCCCTGCCCAAATTACTAGTATACCCCAAAATATATCAAAAGCAAGGGCTGGAGGAAATGCACGAAGGGGTAGGAAGGGACGAAGGGACGAAGGAAGTGCAACTCTGCGACGGCGGAGTCCCCAATCCCCAATCGTCAATCGTCAATCGACAATCGTCAATCCGCAATCCGCAATCCGCAATCCCCAATCCGCAATTCCCAATTACGCCGGTGACGCTTGCGGCCGCTCTTCTCCCAGTGCTTGACCGCCGTCTTCACCGTCCCCCACCAGGAAGATGCGATTCTTCCCATCACGTTTGGCCCGCAACAGGGCCTCGTCCGATCGCGTGATCAGTTCCTCCACCGTGGTGGCATCCTGTGGAAAGGAAGCCAAACCCCCGCTTATGGTCAGCCGGGAACCCTCGGGCATATTGAAGCGTCCGAAATGATGCTTCTCCAACGACTTGCGGCAACGCTCGATGATCGGCAAGACGTTGGAGGGGTGCCGCGAGCCGGGCTCGCGCGTGCCTTCCCTGTCCCAGAAAACGACCGCGAATTCATCACCACCGTAGCGCGTCACCACATCATGCGCGCGGCAGTTCCGCCGAAACATCTCACCGCAACCCTTGAGAATCTCATCACCGGCATCGTGACCATATTCATCGTTGTACCGCTTGAAGAAATCGACGTCGAACATCAGCAGCGTAACGGTCGATTCCTTCCGGCCGGCCTCGGCGAGCAATCGACGAAGGAATTCCAACAGGCGCCGACGATTGGGAAGCCCGGTCAACTCGTCAGTATAGGCCATCTGGTGCAGCCGCCGATGCTGCTCCGCGGTGGTCACCAGATTGCCGATCAACCGGGCGTAGTGCCGCAACTTCAGCCGCTCCGGCTCACCGTAGACGCCCGACCTGGCCGGGCCCAAGGCGACGTGACCGATAGACCGGGAACCCTGCATCAGCGGTTCGGTCAGCTCCGGCTCAGACATGGCCGCCCCGCTGGTGGCCGCTGTGCCCTCAAACACCAGACCCGCACTGCTGGCGCCGAACGCACCGCGCAGCAACTCCGCGAGCGACTTGAGAAACTCGTCCGCAGGGGCATCAAGCTGACCCATCAGATCCGCCAGGCCCGTCCACTCCGCATCAGACAACGCGACGGCACCACCCGGGCCCGCCGTGGCCGCACCGGACGTCGATGCCCTTGGGGCGTCGTCCGTGCGGTCCGCTGGTATATCACTCCGTGAAGACGATGACATCGCTGCGTCAACCTCCTTGTCCTGCAACGGGCAAATCAGATAATCATCCGCGCCGGCGCTGAGGGCCTGGCGTGTCAGCGGTTCAGCCTCGGCACGACAACACAACAGTAGACGAGTGCCCGCACCTGCCGCCTCTCGCAAACCCGCGACGGCCTTCTCCGGCTCGTCAAACGTAGCATCCACACAGGCAAAAACCACGTCCACCGGCGTCTTGGATAACGATGAAATCGCCGAAAGATAGCTGTCCGCGACACCTACGCGCCAATGGGGATAGCGACCGCGCAACCGATCAGCCACGCCCTCGCTATCATTCACCACCAGGGCATGCACCACGGTAGCCTTGGTCGTTGGGGGCTCGCCTGCGACCGACATCACACAGCCCCTTTGCACTTGCCAGCCGTGTCGGTCCGGCCTTTGCTACCAAATATCAGCCATTCCACCTCTTCGGGCGTCAACAATGGTCCCTCCTCAACGTCGTCGGCGGGGGACCGGCTTTCCAGCCGGTCGACAGACGGGTGGCCCACCTCCTTTGGAGGTGGGGGAGGCGATGATCGTGGGCCTGTTGCATCACCAATGCGGTCCGAGCGGGTATCATCGTCTCCCCCATGTCCAAAGGACATGGGCCACCCCGTCATGGGCGACCCCGTCGTAGTGGACGCTCCGGCGGCTTCACTTTCTCCCGATGACGGGCTGCCCAACACACGAGTCAACGACTCCGGACTGGCCTCGACGACATCGGTCGCACCACGGGAAACTGCGTCACGAACTCTCCTGACAGATCCGGTGGCCGTGTACACCAGCAGCCGGTGACCGCCGACGTATCGGCCGGCCAGCGTGAAGAACTCAAACTCACGCGCAGCCAACGTATCCACACAAACGATAACAGCATCGTAATGACCGGCACCTGCCCGTTCGAGCCCTGCCAGCCCGCGATAGACATCCGGACAAATGTCCGCCTCGATCCGACACGCTCGAAGCGAGTGGGCCATGGGTTCATCGCCGGCACCGCCCGATTCGACGATGTGCAACACCCGCTGTCGTACACTCGGTCGGATCTCCAAGTCCGGCTCGCTTACTGGTGTGGGCATACAACCTCCCTCAGATACCACACTGTCGTTTGACCGGCCAGCCTGTGGGACCGGCTTTCCAGCCGGTCAAACGACAGGCTGGAAAGCCTGTCCCACATGACTTTAGAAGAATGGACCGGCCAGGTCAACGGCAACCCCCGTTACAACCCCGCCACAGGGGCGCACGCCACCTGGCCGCTTTTTTACAGATCACACCTGACGTTATTAACGTGGGAGCACAAGCCCGTGAGACAACCGCAACGCGAACGGATCGACACCATCATGGCCGCCTGTAGGCAGAGCATTCAACGGGTCCGATATGTGGCCTGCATTCTTATGATCGTTCCTGCCCTTCACGGCTGTGTGGTCGGGGCCGGCGCACAGTTGGCCGCCGCCGACTCGCTCGACGCCCTCGTTCAAAACCTCGATCAAGCGGCCGGGGAGTACCACAGCGAGGTCCGCACGGCCGACGCCGCACGGCGACAGTCTGCGGTGGCCGCCTTTGTAACGCGTATCCGCAACAGCCAGAGTGATGAAGACGCCGCCGAACGGGACGTGGCCGAGTTCATCCAGGCGCTGGACCGACTGCTGCAAGACGGGGACGTCGAAACGGTGCGCTACAACGCCGTCGCGGACAACCTGCAAATCATCACTGAGATAGCCGACGGTTTGAGGCGACTGGCGGGAATGTCGCTGACGGTGCAAAACCAAACGCGTCAACGTCTCCACGATCTGTTGAGCGGAACGACAAGACAACCACGTTCGATGAGGAACCGATGATGCCCGAAACCACGCGGACCTTCGACCGGCTGGTCAGCGCTCTCGAATCGCTGGCGCCGAAAACGGGCCGGCCCGAAGATGCCATCGATCGTATCCTGGCTGCTGCGCCGAGACGCACGGAGGCGCGGTCATTGCGAGATGACCCCGTGGTGGCCCGCTTTCGTGAGGACCTGGCCAACGGGCTCATTCGCATGGAAACCGCCGACGCGCTGTTCCGGCTGATCGGCGAGGTCATCAATCGATACGCCGGCGTATGAGCGTGGTGAACATGACGGTGACAACCATGGCCCTGGCGTTCTCCCCGCTGGATACGCCGGCGCTGCTGGCCATCCTGACACCCATCCTGATCGTCCCCTTGGGCGTGATCACGTTCTGTCTGCGGGCGTTGCGGGATCAGCAGTCGTCCATCCGCAGCGATCTCACCCGCCGCATCGAAGGCAACGAAGGGGATCTGCATAGGTTGAACGAGCGTGTGGGGTCCTTCGAGCGTGACTTCGCCA
>JAZGDL010000438.1:0-2214 GCA_036477795.1 Phycisphaerae bacterium | reverse complement strand
CATCATCCTGCTGCCCTCGCGCTCCCCCGAGTTGAACCCGGTCGAGAACATCTGGCAGTACCTCCGCCAGAATTGGCTCTCGAACCGCGTCTTCGAAGATTACGACGCCATCATCGAGGCCGGTTGCCGGGCCTGGAAAAAGCTCATCGATCAACCAGAGACGATCATGTCCATTGGAATGAGAGATTGGGCACACACAGGTCGTTAATTAGCGCCGTTGGTATTATGTCTGCAAATGACCCGGAGCGGACATCGTGGGCGTTGACTTGATATAACCATTATGAATTTGAAGGCTATCTGGGAAATGTCGGCCAAGAGCTGTAGTCGGCTTGCGCATGGCACTCAGCGCGTGACAGATTTCCAGGGCACCAATTAGGAGAAGGAGCGGGCCATGGCCGAGGTCGGACCGGAGAACAGTGGTTTCGTGGATGTCGAGGGTGGGCGCGTCTGGTACCGCGAGAACGGCACGCGGCACGGTGACAAACCATCGGTACTGTGCATCCACGGCGGGCCCGGCATCAGCCACGACTATATGCTACCCCTAGTCGACTTGGCAGATGAGTACCGGGTGGTGTTCTACGACCAGCTCGACGCCGGCAACTCCGACAAGCCCGGCGATCCAGCCAACTGGCGTATTGAACGCTTCGTTGGCGAGGTTGTAGCAATATGTGCAGCGCTCGGGCTTGAGCGTGTTGTTGTTATCGGCAGCTCGTGGGGTGGCTCGGTGGCGGCAGAATACGCTATCACCCGGCCGGAGGGGTTGGTCGCGGTCGTACTTTCGAGCCCGATGATAAATGCGCAGCGCTGGGCCGCCGACAACACCGCTTACCGGAAACAGCTACCCGCCGAAGTCCAGGCCGTGCTCGACGAGCACGAAGCGGCCGACACCACCGACAGCGATGCCTACCAAGACGCAGCGATGGTGTTCTACGGGCGCCACCTCTGCCGCATGGATCCCTGGCCGGAGGACTTGCTGCGGTCGTTCGGCGAACTCAACCATGATTGCTACGGCACTATGTGGGGACCGAGTGAGTTTTCCTGCACAGGTACTTTGGCCGACTACGACTGCGGCGGGAGGTTGCACGCAATTGAAGTGCCGACATTGTTTACCTGCGGCGAGTTCGACGAGGCAACACCCGCCGCCTGCCGCGATTTTGCCGCCATGCTGCCAGGCGCAGAGGTCGCGGTGGTCAAGGATGCGTCGCACGTCACCTTCGCCGAGAAGCGAGCCGAATACATGGCCCTGATGCGCGACTTTGTCTCCCGAGTGGAATAGGAAATCTTAGCGCTATCGCGCCTTACAATCCGCCGTCATTAGCCATCGCCAGTGCGGCGTCCAGAATCGTAACTGACTACGACAAGACATTGGAGAGGCTGGGCCTCGGCGTCCGCTTCCTGCTCGTTAGCCGACCCCCGAGCCTAGGAAACCCAAACCTCGACCGCTGATGTCAGGTTCCCGCGACAAAGCGGACACCGGGCGCATCACTTCTCTACGTCCGTTCCTGACCCCAACCCGACATTGGCGAGTCTATCGGTTCAATGGGAAATAGTCCGCAGCCGTCGGTCCCAGCGTGTCCCTCTCGCTGGCTAGGATCGCTGTGAAAGGGATTCATCTCACCAATTAAGTCGGCGTAATCTATCCTGATGCGACACATTAGTGACCGGCGATCTCCTCAGGCAGTTTCGCTCTGTCCGGTCGCTATTCCGGGTGCTGGCAGTACAAGCCAGGGCTTGCAACGCGGCGCCCATCGAGAATTCGATCACGACATTGACAAGGATACACCGTCATGACGCGCGATCCCCGCTACGACATCCTGTTCGAGCCCGTGAAGATCGGCCCAGTGACGGCGCGCAACCGGTTCTATCAGGTGCCCCACTGCAACGGCATGGGATACCACTATCAGAACGAAATGGCCGCCATGCGCGGCATGAAGGCGGAAGGCGGCTGGGCGGTGGTCTTCACCGAACAGTGCGACATCCACCACAGCGCCGACATCCAGCCAGCGACCGAGTCGCATCTGTGGGACGACGCCGACTCGCCCTACCTGGCGCAGATGACCGAGGCGGTCCATCGCCACGGTGGCCTGGCCGGTATCGAGCTGGTTCATAACGGCTATCTGGCGTCGAACCTTTACAGCCGGGAGATTCCCATCGGCCTGACCCATCGGCCCGGCAGCATGAGCAACCATCCCGTCCAGGCGCGCGCCATGGACA
>JAZGDL010000437.1:0-14674 GCA_036477795.1 Phycisphaerae bacterium | reverse complement strand
AGTGAGGACCTTCCCGCTTTGTGCAAGCGAGCGGAGCGATTTGGAGCAACGTCATCCATCATCGCCGATGCCAAGCCGGCGATGTTCCAAACCGTGGTGCCCCAAGCCATCGGCCTGGCGGCGACGTATGAAGGCCAATACCGCCTGGGAACCGCCCTGGCCCGACCGTTCATCGCGGCGGAGCAGGTGCGGCGGGCCAAGCAGCTCGGCGGCGCTACCCTGGTGCACGGAGCCACCGGCAAGGGCAACGACCAGGTGCGCTTCGAGTTCGCCTATCGATCGCTGGCCCCGCAGTGCCCGGTGCTGGCTCCCTGGAAGACCTGGGATTTCCGCGGCCGACAGGACCTGGTGGACTATCTCCGCAGCCAAGGGTGCGATGAAGATTTCAGCGTCACCCAGGAATTCAGCCTCGACGAGAACCTGTGGCACCTCAGCGTTGAGGGCGGCCCGCTGGAAGACCCGGAGGCCCACGTGGACATCGAAAGCATACTGGCCGCCGTGGCGGATCGTTTCGGCGGCGGAGCAGCACACGGGTCCGCCGGGGGCGGACCCATGCCACCCACCGTGGAGGTTTCGTTCACGCGTGGGGCACCCACCGCTCTTGACGGCGAGGAGACGGAACTCTCAACCATAGTCAGTCGGCTCAACCAGCGCTATCGCCACGCCCCCTGGGCATGGGATCTGGTGCTGGAGAACCGCTTCACCGGTATCAAGTCCCGCGGAGTGTACATCAACCCGGCTGCCAAGCTCCTGCAACTGTGCGCCGACGCACTGGCCCGATGTCGCTTCAACAAGCCCATGTACGACCAGTATGTCGAACTTGGCAAGCAATACGGTACAATCCTCTACCGCGGCGAATATTTCTCCGATCAGCGCCAGGCCGTCGACGCCGCCGCTCGGTTCGTGCTGGCAGCGCTTACCGGCAAGGTGACTGTGCATCTGGAGCCGGTACCATACGTGGCTCGCATAGAGGCCGAGCAGGCCATCTTCCAACGGGAGCTGGCCACTTTCGAAGAGAGCGAATACCAGCACTCTCACGCGGAAGGATTCATCAGCCTGAGCTGGCTGTCATCGATCGGTCGGCCGTTTGCGGAGGATAGTCATGAAGACCTTGTGGAAGCAGGGAGCGCCGCTGCATCCGGCGTTCGCCGCCCTGAACAACTGCATGGCGGACGACTGGTTCCTTCTTCCGTTTGAACTAAAGCTCCAACGAGCACATGCCCGAGCCCTGCTCGCGGCGGGTATTCTATCGGAGGGCGAGCTGGCCGACCTCCGCGATGGGCTGGCCCGGCTTGAGGAGCAGTACACGGACTGCGAATGTCCCGAGTCCGACGCCGAGGACCTGCATACGTGGGTCGAATCGGAGCTGGTGGAACTTGCGGGCCAGGCGGGCCGGAAGATTCATACGGCTCGCTCACGTAACGACCAGGTGGCCACCCTGTTGAAACTGTACGCCATCGACGCCGGCGCCAGGTTGTCGCGGGCAACCGGGAAGCTCGTTCGAACGTGCTGCATTCGCGCCAAGGACTGGGCCCATATGGTTTTCCCCGTTCAAACGCACTGTCAGTTCGCCGCGCCGGGCACGGTGGGGTTCTGGGTGCTGCGCTACGCTGCCGCCTTCGAACGGCTTGGTGATCAATTGGAATCGTGCCTCACCCAGTGGCGGCGGTATTGCCCGTTGGGCAGCGGGGCGGTGGCGGGCTCCTCCATTCCTATCGATCGAACGATTCAGGCGGCTGAACTGGGCTTTGATGGGCCTTCGCTCAACGCCTTGGATTCCACCGGCACGCGTGATGAATGCCTGCAATTGCTGTCGTCGGCCACTCAAGCGGCTTTGCACCTTCAGTCATTCGCGACCGACGTCATCGCGTTTTCGCAGACTCCCTTCGGCTGGACGGTGTATCCCGCGGGATTCGGCACCGGTTCTTCCATGATGCCCAACAAGGCCAATCCGGACGCGATGGAGCTGCTCCGCGGCCAATGCTGCGACATCATGGCCGCTCACGCCCAGGCTGTCCTGTTGCTGAAGGGGCTGCCCAGCGGTTACAACCGCGACTTGCAATGCATCAAACCGCTGCTGCACCGTGCCATCGACAACATTCTGGGGCTTTGCTCTATGGCGGACGCGTTTCTTCAAGAACTTGACTTCGATACGGCCAGGCTGGCTGATTCATTGAAGCTCGGTGATATTAGTGCCACGCTTCGCATGGAAGAGCAGGTTCTGCAGGGTACGCCATTGCGTGATGCCCATCGCGCCGTAGCCGTGACCCCGGCTTCGGGCGACTCTTGCGATAGTGCGCTCCATAGCGTCGATGCCTACCAAACCGCCGGCAGCGCCAGCCCCGCCGAAACGCTGCGCATCGCTGATGAACTGCTTCAGCGGGTCAGGGTTTAGCGATGCCCAATGACCCAGCCGTTGACACCGTCCGCCAGTTCTGTAGCGCCGCCCCTTGTGGGCGGCGCATTCACCAGACGGCGCCACCCACAAGGGGTGGCGCTACGGGGATTGAAACCGCTCAACACGTACAAGCTGCCAGTGGCACCGGGACTCCCAACACGTAATTGCGAAGCTGACGGAGAATTAGCGATGCCGAACGACCCAGCCGTTGACAGCGTCCGCCAGCACCAGATAGCCGGTGTACACCGGATCGTCGTCAAAGTCGGCAGCGGCGTAATCTCCAACAAGGGCCGGCTCCGCCGCAGGTTCATCACCGAGATCGCCGGCGATATAATCGCCCTCCGCCAGCGCGGATACGAAGTGGTAGTGGTCGCGTCCGGCGCGGTCGCAGCCGGCTATGCGGCATTGGACATGCCCCGTCCGCCCACAGCCGTGGTAGAGCGGCAGGCGGCTGCCTCCATAGGGCAATACAAATTGATGTCCACGTTCGTCCGGGCATTCGGCAAACACAAGACGCAGGTGGCCCAACTCTTGATGACCGAAGAGGACATCGAGAATCGCCGCCGATTCCTGAGCGCCCGGCACACCCTGCAGGTGCTCATAAGCCGGGGAATCATTCCGGTCATTAATGAAAACGACCCCCTGGCCGACGACGAGGAGAAAATCGGCGACAACGACCACCTGGCGGCCTTGGTCAGCAGCGTCGCGTCGGCCCACCTTCTGATCCTTCTGAGCACCGTTCCCGGCGTCCTGCGCAACGGGCGGCAAGGCTCGGTGATCCATCAGGTGGACGTCGGCTCCACCGTCGATGAGCATATCGACTCGTCGGTGAGTGAATCCGGAGTCGGCGGAATGGTGGCCAAGGTTTCCGCGGCGCGTCTTGCGAGCGGTTGGGGTGTGCCGACAATCATCGCCGATGGACGGCAACCGGGCATGCTGGGCCGCATTCTCGATGGCGAGCGCATCGGCACCATCTTCCTGCCAGCCAGCAGCAAGCTCAGTGCCCGCAAGCGTTGGATTGCGGTGCGCACCAAATCCCGCGGCGCGGTTCGGGTGGACGCCGGAGCCCAACGCGCCGTCCAGCGCCGTGGTGCCAGCCTGCTTCCTGCGGGCGTGGTCGATGTGCAAGGCCGGTTCTCCATGGGTGCCCGGGTCGACGTGCAGGATGAAAGCGGAACCACCTTCGCGGTCGGCTTGACTTCATACTCCGCAGACGAGATTCGCCGGATGATGGGAAAACAGCAAAGGGAATTCAAGGAAGTGCTGGGCTACGAGTACGTCGGAGAGATCATAGGCCGCGACGACATGGTATTGCTGGGCAAGCGCGAAGCGCACGAGGTAGATTGATGATGCAACCCATTGAAGAGATGGCTGCCGCTGCCCGAGCCGCGAGTCGGGCGGTGGCCTCCCTATCCACCGAGACCAAAAACGCGGTGCTGCGAGACCTGGCCGATCGCATGCAGGAACGAGCAGATGCCATACTGGAAGCCAACCGCCACGACGTCGGCACCGCCCGTGAATCGGGCTTGCCCGAGGCCAAGCTCAAGCGGCTCACACTGACGCCCGAAACCGTTGCCCAAATGTCCGACGGTCTGCGGCAGGTGGCCGAGCTGAGTGATCCCGTCGGGCAAATCACCAGGAAGTACACCGCTCCCAGTGGGCTGGAGGTCAGCAAAGTGCGTGCCCCGCTCGGCGTTATCATGATGATTTACGAAGCCAGGCCGAACGTGACCATCGACGCCTTCGCTCTATGTTTCAAATCCGGCAACGCCTGCATTCTCAAGGGGGGCAAGGAAGCCGCCCGCTCGAACACCGCTCTGGCGCGATTAGCGCGAGAGGTGCTCACCAAGAATGGGGTAACAACCGATGCCATCGCCCTGCTCACCACTTCCGACCGCGAAGCCATCAAGAGACTGCTACGGCTCGATCAGTATATCGATCTGGTCATACCCCGCGGCGGCACCGAACTGATCCGGTTTGTCCATGAGCATTCGCACATCCCCACCGTGCAGCATTTCCAGGGCGTCTGTCACATTTTCGTCGACGCATCCGCCGACACCAAACAAGCCCTGGACATTTGCACAACGGCGAAAACCTCGGCGCCGGCCACCTGCAACGCTGCCGAAGCCCTTCTGGTACACCAGGACATCGCTACGGAATTCGTGCCCACCTTGGTGGATAGTTTTCACGATTCAGGCGTCGAAGTGCGCGGGGACGCAGCCGTTTGTGCCCTGGCCTCAAAGGCCACACCAGCCACCGATGAAGACTGGGGCCACGAATTTCTGGATTTGATCATCGCCGTCAAAGTGGTCAAGGACATCCACGCCGCCATCTCCCACATCGCCGCCTTCGGCTCCAATCACACCGACGCCATCCTCACCGCCGACGAGGATCATGCCCGGCTGTTCACCGATTCAGTGCAATCCTCGTGCACCCTGGTCAACGCATCGACACGCTTCAACGACGGTTTCCAACTGGGGCTGGGCGCGGAAATCGGCATCAGCACCTCCAAGATACACGCCTACGGGCCCATGGGCCTGGAAGAGCTGACCACCCAACGGTATGTAGTTCGCGGCACCGGGCAATACCGATGAACCGTGTAGGGTCCGCCGTGCGGACCACGCCGAACCAACCACGTCCACTTCAGCAGTTTCGGGCTTTGAACATGAAGCACACCGTTTCCCAGATGATTGCAAGATCCATCCGTAGAGACCATTCCTCGACGTATTGGAGATCCCACTCGATGGACTCATGGATGGGGCGGTCACGCGGCCCGCGTAGTTGCCACAGTCCGGTGATACCGGGTTTGACCAACAGCCGTCGCTGATGCACCGGCTGATACTTGGACACGATGAAGGGCATTTCCGGCCGGGGACCGATCAGGCTCATCTCTCCACGCACTACGTTGAGCAGTTGAGGCAGCTCGTCCAGGCAACGGCATCGTAAGAATCTTCCCACGCGTGTGATGCGTGGATCATCCGTGTCAGCCGGTGTCTTGGCGTAGAGCGGGCTGTCAGTCGCCATGGTTCGGAACTTATATATTCCAAACTCCCGCCCCAACCCACTCCGCGACCGGCGCTCCGCGCCCGTGGGTGCGAGAAAGGATTCTCGCACCAGCTTCGTGTCTCGCACCAGCTTTCTGTCATGCTGTTCCCCGCGCTGGCGCTTGGGGCTCGGACTTGCTCGTCGGCGGTTTTGCCCGATGCGGATCTGCTTGAAGTACACCGGCCAGCCGGAGTCCCACCATATGATCAGGCCGATCACCACCAGCAGCGGAAACAATAATACCAAGAGAATCGAAGCGACAACCACATCGATGGCCCGTTTGACGGCCAGGCCCAACCGCAACGAGACGCGGTCCGCTCTCCCCTCCCCACGCCGGCGCTCGGCGCTCGGAATCGTCCCCAATTCATTGTCGGCGACCAACTCCGGGGCTGAGAACTCCGCCGCAACGACCCTTTCAGCCACTCCCGTATCTTGCATGCGGTTCAAGACGGCTTCTCTCCCTTCAAATCTCCCCTCCCCGCGCTGGCGCTTGGGGCTCGGATTCAAATCGCGATCATTTCGGAAAGTCAACGGCGCTATGCAGTTCGTACGTGAGCGGAAACGCAATCGCTCTTGGTACGATCTTGTTGATGTATTGGTTAACGAACTTACCTACCTCGGCAATGACCGTCCTGGGCACGTAAACGACGTCGTTAGCCGCCAGCACGACGTCCGTCTCTTTGCCTTTCAGAACCTGGTCGAGGTTCAACGTACGCACCGTCCCGGCATCCTCGCCAATATGACGAATCAGCAGAACTTGCTTTTTGTTGGCGGTAGGCTTGGAGCCCCCGCTCATCATCAGCGCTTGAGTGCACGTCAAAGGTCCGTGGAGTTCAATCGGGCCCGGCATCAACACCTCGCCGCCGACATATACTCTTTGCGGGGCGAATTTCCGAACGATGACCGTGGCCCCGGGGTCGCGAATGACCTCGGCATAATGCTGGTTGATGCTGTCGCTCAACTGCGCTGGCGTCAGACCTGCGGCATCTATATCGCCGATCATCTGCAGCGATATCCTTCCGTCCGGACGCACCGGGACCGACTCGTTCAGCTCCGTCTTGTATGGAAACTTCACGTCGATCGTATCCCCGGGCCCCAGCACATATCCCCCCCCCTGTTTAGCGGCGACCCGGCAGGGGAGCGTTTTTCCCGCTCGTGCGACCCCGGCGTGCCGGGATTCTCGCACCCCGCCTGTGGTGACAACCTCGGGCGTGACCGGTTTGTTTGATGCACACCCCACAAGGCAAGCAAGCACCACGCAAACTACAACGCCCCTCCCCGAAGCCCACGGATTCGAATCCGTGGGTCCGCCCCCCAAACTCCACTGTTCGATCCGGCACGGTCGTTCAGGCCGCATGGGCCTCTTCTTCCGTTGCCGAAGAAGGTAACACCGGAAGATTCGATGCGACCGCCAACGCATCAACCGCATGACACTCCCGATCCTGGGCAGCCGGGCGAATCCGCGTCACCATTTTAGACAATCCCATCTGACGCGCCGACCAGACCTCCAGCGCGTCCGCCATTTCACGATGATTATCACTCGAAAGGGCAAAGTCAAACGCACATGGCTGCGAAAGACGATATGGACCGGGGTCGCCCGGCATACCGGCGTCTATCCAGCGTTGAATGTGATAGTGCATGTCGGTACGGACCGGCGCGAGGATCTCCGGGGTTGTTCTTCCGTGGGCATGACCAAGCTCAACGAAGCGATGGAAGTCGTGCCAGAAGGCTTCGAAATCCTCGACGTCGGTGGTCACTCCTCGCGATTCCAACAATCGCCACGATACCTCGAACGCCATCCGGCAAATATCCGGCCATTCGTAGAACGACGCCAAGGCCCGGTACTTGTACATCAGATTGTCGCCGATTTCGCCTCGGCGAAGCTGATCGAAGTTCTCCGGTTGGCTATAGAATGCTTCGCACGCTTCATACGTCAGGAATAATTCGCTCTTGGTTTCTGTAACGAACTCAGCCAGCAGTCGGCCGACCACGCCTTTGTCCCGGTCCATAGCCGCCCGCACCGCGTCCATCCACTCCGATCGCTTGATGCCGAATTGCTCGACGAACAGCACCACGTCTTCAAACCAGGAATGGTTCCAGTAGATGGTCAAGGCCATGTGATACTTCCGACCCTGCAGGTAATCATCGAAAGGCATGGTCTTGGTTCCAACCACGATCTCGTCGACGTCGAACACCTTTTCGCCGCCATATTCGCCGAAGTTCTTGGGCAATACCCGGAAGCGCGTCTGAAACTGATGCTCCTTCCTGGCATCCGGCGTCTCCATCTCCGACCCCTTGAGCATCATCGATTGGAAGTTGTGCATTTCGTGCGTGCCGGCATCGAGAAGTTGATGGATGCCCGATATATGCGACTTAATCGTCTCGCCCGGAAGTCCCAGAATCATGTCCGAAATCGACCGCAGCCCACGACCGCGAATGTGGACCATGATCTTCTCGTAGGCATCCTTCTTGATGTTGGAACGTTTAACCGTCTTCAGAGTCTCATCATCAAACGATTGCACGGCCTGGTACATGGCCATCGCACCGTTCACTTCCTCCAGCGATTGGATGATGAGATCAGCCCGGTTCTTCCCGGTCGTCGCGTCGATATACGTGGGCCAGCCGTACCGCTTCTGGCTCTTGCCGATGGCGCGCGAGATTTCCGTATCACGACGGAACATGCCGTAGTTGGAGTCTGCAATCCGCAGGGTGCCCACCTCGTGGCATTGTTCATGGATCCTGGCGCCGATGTAGTCCATTTCCTCGGCAAGCCGCTCCACGGGAAAGTAGTTGACTTTGCTGTACCAGGTGGTCCCTTGAACACAGAAGGTACAGGTGAAGGGGCAGCCCCGGTTGGTTTCAAACAGGGGGGCCAGCTTGCCGTCGAAGAATTCATCCAGGATCCCGGTAAGCCAGGGTGAGGGAATCTCCTCTATGTTCCGTTGGCGGTCCCACATCTCGGATATCACCAGTTCGCCGTCCGTGCGACGCCGCACACACGACGGTAGATCCTGATCGTCAAATCTCTTGAGCGATTTGCCCACGGCTAAGAAACGCTTGGTCACTTCCGTGGCCAGAAAATCGGCTTCACCGAGAATGTACACGTCGATTTCCGGATGCCGTCTGACGAAATCTATTCGACGATCGCGCCCCAGCGGGAAGTTGGGCCCGCCCATCACCACCAGCGTTTCCGGATGCACACGTTTGGCATGCTTCGCAAGACTGAAGCTCAGCATCTCGTTCCACATGTAGTTGGACAGCATCAGCACATCGGGAGGTTCATCCTCCACGGCGGCCTGCAGACGTTCAGGGTAGGCGAACAAACGGGACCGCGCCTCCGGCAGGTCACGATCCATCACCGCTTTCAGATACCCCACGCAAAGCGGCATGCAGTCGTTAGCCAACACCCCGGAAAAGTTGTGCCGGAGATCAGCCAGATAAACTGAAACAGACATCATGTGTTTCCTTAATTGATGCTTCTTCCACTTCTTCCGTCCCGCCGGCGCAACCACCCGACCATTCCAAATCCGACAACTCCCAATAGGTATGCGCCGGGTGCAGGAATCGGCGTCTGAAGCATGGCGAACCCCGTGTCCGTGTCTCCCACGTCATCGATAAAAAAGGCCATCTGAAATGCCTCGCCTGGATCGACTGCATCGCTAAACGAAATCGACAACTCCGCGCCGTTCGCACTTCGCACGATCGAAGAACTGCCCACCGATACCGAACCAACGACAGGTATTACGGTTACCAGATCGCTGCCAAAGACGGCACCGGCAGGGTCCGCCTCACGCGCCGGATCACCGATAACGCCCGCCCCCGCTATCCCAAAAAAGTCAGATCCCAGCAGTTCGACTTCAAACCGACTCCAGGGAACACCCGTCTGATTAAACACCCCGAACTCGAGAAAGAACACGGGCGGCTCGCCAACCTCGTACGAATACCCAAATGCGTGTGTTGCGGTTTCCGCAAACGACGTGGCAGCCACTAGCACGCCCGGGCTGGTGTCCGTCACCACGAACACAACATCCACCGCATCCGTACCCGTGGCATGGGATGGCGCCACCGAACTGCCGCTGTGAAAAGTGATATCAGCATAGGTCCCTGAAGGCGACAGCAGTAACACACACGCCGTCACCGACGCAAATAGCCGCCCTCCCATCAAACGCCGCTTTGATACGAGAGATAGCGGCTGGTCACACAAACATGTCGGTACGATCATAGTAACCCCTTTCAAGACACCTCAGATTGACTTCAAGCAACGACCGGCCTTTGAACCCGAAGGTCAGGATTGTACCGTTACCACCCCACGGTGTCAACAGAAGTGTAGCCAAACATTTGTTCGCGTGTGACTGGAGATCGTGGCATGGCGCTGGTGGGGCGAGTTCTACCCGCCTTCTTCGACGCTCGCGGTGGATGAACCCCCCCCTACAGCAACAGGCAGCGAAATCGAACGCTCGCCACCATCAAAACCAGAAAAGTCGTTAAATCCCGTGCAAAGTAGGCCATCGCGCGGATCGGCCGAAGTATCCCGGGAAGCGACTTGGTCGGCTCTGAAGCACGAAAAACAAAGTAAGGAAGGAAAAGCACGGTGAAAACGGGTGTTATCCACGAAAGGGCTACGCCGGCCAGTCCGAGTACGAACAGCCCTTGGGCTTTGTCAAAGAAGTAGCGGCCCGGGAAGAACTTCCTCAGCTCGGAGTTGTTGCGGGTCAACAGCGGCCAGATGTAAAGCGGCTTGATGCACACCCACCGCATCATCGAGATGGGCTGCACCTCGTGATGGACTAGCGCTGCAGCGCAGAACCCGCTCCGCCAACCGCTGCGCTTGACCCGCCAGGCCAGGTCGACGTCTTCGCCGCCCATGCTGGGGTATGCGTCATCGTTGTACTCGGAGCCGAAGCCTCCCGCCTGTTCAAACGCCGCTCGACGATAAAACAGGTTGGCGCACTCGTAGATGAAATTCTCGGATTCAACACGTACGTACCGCGTGAAAATGCCCGTCGGTACGTCCGGTTGGGGTAGCGTCCGGCCCTGGATCAGGCCGATGGTGCTGTCGTCAAATGCCCCCATCCCGGCACGAAGCCAGCCCGGGGACGCAAAGCAATCACTGTCCATAAGGGCAATGAATTCCCCCCGGGCATGCTGAGCACCGAAGTTGCGCGACGGTCCGGGCCCCTCGGCCTTCTTCACATAGCATCGCAGGGCGCATGGCGCCGCTTCACGCAACTCCTTCACCACCGACACCACCCGGTCGTCCGGCGAACTGTCCACCACGATGACTTCGTACCGGTCCGGGTCCAGATCCTGGTTCAAGACGGACAATATGGCCTTGCGGGCCACCTCGGGCCGCTTGTACGTCGGAATCACCACCGACACGCGACAGCGGTTCCCCCCTCCCCGCGCTGGTGCTTGGGGCTCGCGTTGACCCCGCGCTGGCGCTGGGGGCTCGGATTCAATCCGCGTCATGCGCCTCTCCCTTCCCCGCGCTGGCGCTTGGGGCTCGGATTCGATCCGAATTCGGCGAGTACCTCGCAATAGGTTGACAGTAGATAGGAAACGTTTCGATCCCAACTGTACGGTCGAGCGATTTCCACGTTGCGCCGCCCCATGACTTCGGTCTGGGCACGATCGTTCCACAGGCGACGCACCCCTTCGATCATCGCCGGCCGATCCCCGACGGCCACCCGGACCCCCGCGAAATCGAGGGGCACCGTCGAGACTACAGCGCACCCCGAGGCCATGGCCTCGATCAGCGAGATACCGAACGTTTCCGCTTTGGAAGGAAACAAGAATATCCGGGCACGCGCGAAGGCCTCGGCCAGCACCCGCCCACGCTCGAACGCGGTGAACTCCACGTTGTGCGGTTTGCGCCGTTTGAAGTCAGCCTCCTGTGGGCCCCAACCCATCACGCGAAACTTCACCTCGGGAAGGGCCTCAGCCACCGCCATGATATCGTCGACCCCCTTACGCACATGGACTTTGCCGACGAACAGGACCACGTCTTCCTTTTCCTCGGCCGGTCCGTAAGCATCCAGGTCGATGCCCGGGCTGTTGACTTTAGCCCGGTCCGCGGGCACCCCCATGGCAATTCCCTGCTCGCGCGAGTAGTTGCTCAGAAACATCACCCGGGCGTAATCACGTGACAGGACGTATCGTTCCCACCTCATCCACAGCCTACCGGATATCGGTCCCCGCATCTCCTTCCAGGCATGGCTGAACAGGCCCAGAACGATACACACCACGGGCTTGCCCAGGCGGCGACCGGCGATCAACGAGGGCAGCGACGCATGGTAATTGAACGTTTGAATCAAATCGACGTCCTCGGCCAACGCGGCGATCTTGCCGGCGGCCAGATTGAAACGGTAACGATGCATGGGCAGCCGCACGGTTTCGATGCCTTCGTAACTGGTCACCTGGGGGTCGCCCGTTGTCAGCACTCGCAGATCCACACCGCGGCCGATCAGGTGACGGGCCGTCTCCAAGGCTACGTACTCACCGCCGCCGGCGAAATCCGGAGCAAAGGCTTCATGCGTCAACAATACCCTCATAGACCGAATCCTACCTCGGGTTATTCATACTGCCCGTTTCCGAGACGCGCCCGTAAGGAAGCGGGCATTGTGAACGGGTGAAGACAAGGTCACGCTCCCTTACGGTCGCGTCTCGGAATGGCAGCGTGCTCTGCGGTGAATTATCCGGTAAAGGTCCACGTACCTGGGGCCTATGACGCTCCAGTCGAACCGCTCGGCGTGCCTGCGGCAACGATCGCGTGTCTCCGATCGTTCCGACAACGCCAGCCCCTTGAGAATCGCCTCAGCCAGTCCGTCGGCATTGGTGGTCTCGTACCCTTCGGTTTGCGGATCGAACCGGACGCCGATCGATTCGTCGGTCACCTGTTCGGCCAGCCCCCCGTGGTCGGTCACAACCGCCGGTGTACCGCAGGCCCACGATTCCAGCACCGACATGCCATAGTCTTCCCACATGGAGGGCAATACGTTCAGACTGGCCTCCCCGTAGACCCGTGCCATGTCTTCCTGTGCCCCCTCGCCCAGTATTTCGATACTTGCCCGTACGTTCTCGGGCAGCGGATCGATGACTTCTTGTCTGGTCGCATCCGAAAGATGTCCGGAGAGCCGTAGGATTGCCGACGGAACGCTGTCAAGAACCGCCGCAAAGGCCTGTACCAGCACGCGAAGCCCCTTGCGGCGATCGTCCAAACAAGCCGCACAAACCAACGTAGGTCGCCCGTTGGGCGGACCGTTGCCTGGTGGGAAGGCCTCCAGGTCTACCGGGACCGGGATGATCTCCGCGTCCCTGTCGCAGTGCTGGTTCAAGACCGACTTGGTGAAGGCGCTGTTCACGATAATGTGGTCGGACCGTTCCATGGCTTTGCGCAACAGCCAGCGGTCCGGTGGGATGCGCGGAAGACAATGCGGCAGAGGGGGGCCGGTCATGTGAAACACCGTCCGGTGACCTTTGAGCTTGCGCGTCAAGTTCGCCCCCCATGCGTCGAAGTAAGACAAACAGTGGACCACGTCGGCGCCTTCAACCAGCGTGCTTCGGGCGCTGCCCAGCAAGAACGCGTGGGCCGGGTGGATCCTGAATTTCGACATGAACGGCGCCCACAACTGGCGGTGCAGAATGCGCCTTCCTCCATCCCTGTTCTCCACGCGACCTTTTCCGGGCTTGGTTGATACGGTGACCACCTGGTGTCCATTGCCGATCAGGTACCGGGCGCATTCGTCCATGAAGCGTTCGGCTCCGCGCCGCACGTAGGGCCAGCAATACGGATGCGTCAGAATAATCTTCATGGGTTTGTTTCCGAGACGCGACCGTAAGGGAGCGTGATCTTTTCTTCGCCCGTTCACAATGCCCGCTTCCTTACGGGCGCGTCTCTGTTTGTCACTCAACCTCGCAGGGGAGGGTGTCCCGTGCGAATCAGTCCCCCGCGCCGGGAAGGCATGGGGCACCCGCCTCCCTGGAGGCGCCGTTAATCAGTCGTTCGTACAGCTCTTCGAAACGCGGTCCCACGGCGGCCCAACTGTACTGCTCCGCGTGTGCCCGGCACCGCTCCGCCGTTTCGTAGCGCCGACTCAACTCCAGGCCTTCGGTCATGGCCTGCACCAGCCCTTCCACGTTGGTCGGTTCCGTCGTGGTCGGTCCCGGCTCGAACAGACGCCCAACGTCCGGCGTAGTGATCAACTCCGGAATCGCGCCGTCGCGCGTGCCCACAACCGGCGTGCCGGTGGACATCGATTCCAAAATGACCATTCCAAAAGCTTCCCAGAGCGAGGGCAGGACCGAGATGGCCGCCCGGCCGAACAATTCCGGAAGCTCCGCCAGATGACCGGTGCCGAGGAAATGAACGTCCCGGCGCCAGCGCTGCGAAACGAGCCCCAGCAGCTCGGACCGGGTCCGGTCGCTGATCGGGCTCGATAGCTGAAGAACGGCGGTCCCACACGATTGCTTGAGTATGTCGAACGCCCGCATCAGGAACCGGCCGCCCTTGCGGGCGTCCTCCAGCGCGGCGGCGCACAGGATAATGGGGCGGTCATGGTCGCGCCTGCGCGACAATCGAAAGGTTTCGACGTCGACGGGAACGGGAATGGTCACGCCGCCGCGTCCGAAACGTCCCTCAAAGTAGTCGTGCATGTGCTTGCTCAACGAGATGACCTCGTCGGCATTGCAGATCGAACGGCGGAACACCCTGCTACCAAGTGACACCGATCGGATGTAGGGCACCGGAGCGGGTATCCCATTGACCCAGAAGACATATGGAACCCCGGTCACCCGCCGCGCCAGGCCGGCGGCGTATGCGTCGGTGAACGTGCAACAATGAACGATATCGTAGCGCCTGCCCAACAGATGTATCAAGCTGGTCGCCAGAAATGCATGAAACTCCAGCACGCCGATCCGGCCCAGCACCGGGTGCCAGATACGGCGATGACAATCCGTCCGATAACCGCGCTGGCGGGTGATCTGACGCGGCCCCGCTTTGCATGCCACCACCGTCACATCATGGCCTCGCTGGGCGAGGTAACAGGCCAGCTCGTTCAAGAACCGTTCCGCGCCTCGACGAACGCGTGGCCAGGTGGTCGGATTGGTGATGGCGATCTTCATGGCATGCTGTAGCGCCCCCCCGGGTGGGGGGCGCACCACCCGTCTGCGCCCCCCCCAAGGGGTGGCGCTCCCACGGACTCCCGGCAACACAACGGGCGGCCCGGATTTACA
>JAZGDL010000436.1:0-7678 GCA_036477795.1 Phycisphaerae bacterium | reverse complement strand
CCTCGCTAATCCGATTCGACTGGAGATTCTGGCAGCCATCGCCAAAGCTGAGAAGTCTGTCTCGGATATCGCTCTGGAGCTTCAGCTCGATGCTTCGACCGTCAGCCACTCCCTGAGTCTGCTCAGTGAGAAACATCTCGTCCAGCATACTCCCGTGGCCAAGCAGCGCATCTACCGACTGAGCAACGCTGTCGAAGCGTCAGTCGATGGGCCCATCGTTCGTTTTGTCGTGACCACCGACGCCGGCGAACACTTCACGTTCGAGACTCGCGACCGCTGATCTGTACGCGGCATACATCACCTAGGGATCGCGGCAACACCTGCTCAAGACTCCATCCGGACGGCCACAAACTTCGACCTGTCTTGCCATCAGCCTGTCACCTGTCATATGTCACATATGACAGATGACCATTTTCTGCTTGATCCACCGTGATCCCAGCTTATACCCGGTGCACCAGGCCACGCTCGTTGGTCGAGCACCGGGCTCGCTCCACATCCGATGGCCATGGCCAGCAGGAAAAAAGGAGATTCCGACGTGCGCTTCAAAACGATATTGACAGCCATCATCGCTTGGGCAGCCCTTGCCATCATTGTCACGCCCAATGCCCACGCCGACCGCTACCTCTGGCTCGGCGCCGTCAACGAAAACTGGTCCAACGAGCTCAACTGGTTCAACATCTCCACCTTCGACTACCCCGACAGCTACCCCAACGGCCCCCATGACGACGCGCGTTTCAGTGTTCGCGGCGCCGTTCGAATCACCTCCGGTATCGCCGCATCCGGATGCGTCGTTGCTCAAAACCTCAAAATCGACAATGGAACCCACCTCGTCATTTCCTACTGCCTCATCATCAGAGGCAGGCTCACAATCGAGAACGGCGGCAGCCTGACCATCGACTGCGGTGGAACGGTCGAACTGGCCGCAAACAACAGGAGCCATCCGATCGGAGGGTCGATTTTCTTGGCCTGCTTCAGCTCCAAACTTCGAATCAGCGGAAACGCGACGCTCGATCCACACACACCGCCGGGCCAGAACCCCGACTACGGCAAGGTCCGAGGTCTAGACAACGACGCTGCGATCGAGATCTGTAAGGGCCAGACCCTGACCAACAACATCACCGTCTGCGGCATGATGACGATCCGGTCGGCGGACTGTTCCAGCACTGACCAAGACCCAGGTGGTGCGACATCGCCGCCACCCCTCCGCCCCAAGGTCCAAACCCAACCCAGAGCTTCCGTGGCCGGGGCGGCCGGAGACAACGGCACATGAGACATCGTTCATCTGCCATATGAAACATATGACAGGTGACCAGTTTTGCCTTGCGGTCCCGAAATCCCAGGGTATACCCGGAGCCGATTCAACCACCCGACCGCCTCAGGAGGACAAGAGGCGAGTCTCAACCGCGCGAAGGACACAAGCGCAGCCAGCACGCCGTCCACGGAAGGAGATCGGCAGGAAGGAGGTGAGCTGAGACCGACACGCGACCGTATGCCGGCTAGGGAGAGAGACTACCGCTCCCGTGCCGGCGACGCTCCCCTGACTTCTCTCTTCTCCTTGCGAGTCGCGCACCGCGAATGCGACATCCCCGGCCGGCTTCTCCTTCGCCTCCAGGGAACGAGAGTCCGCTCAACGGGACGTCAACGGCTCGCACCCCCACGGGAGCGCCGGATCGGCCGGACTCCCGGGGGCGTGGGGAGCGTACCCGCCCCGGACCCCCGGCCCCCTCAGGCCCAACGAGGCCACGAGCAAATCCAGGGGCAGACGCTCGGGGGACAACTTCCGGCGGCAAAGTTCCGGGGGACGATTTCTGGGGAAAACCCTGGGGCTGAACCCCCAGGGGGAAACCTTCCGGGGGCCGGGGCCAACTTCCGGGGGCCGGGGCCAACTTCCGGGGGAACGTCCGGGGGGCGGGCGGCGGCGTTCGTCGCCTGATGAAAAAAGCCCATCGCAGCCGCTGGTTTGAACGACACGGCTGCGAGGGCGAGTTCTGCGTGCGACCGCTGTTGGCGCTTTCACGGCATCCGGCAGCAGCCACACCACAGTGAATGAAGGAATTGTACACGATGAAACGCAACACACTCTTTTGTTTCTTGACAATCGCGGCCCTCGGCCTTGTTATGGCAGGCCCGGCTTCAGCCGGATCATGCACATTCACCTGGAAGGTCAATGCAGACGACGGCGACTGGCGCACCGGAGCCAACTGGACAGCATCCTGCGAAGAAGCTGGCCATACCTACCCCGTGGCTGGTGACACGGCCATCATTACGGACGTGACATCGGGTACTGACCCGGTCATTGACACCAATGATGAAGCAGTAACGACACTCACTATCAATACTGGCGGCTTGCTTACAATCACCGGTAAGAAGCTGACGATTGATGGTTCCACTCAAACATTCAACGGCGATCTCGTTCTATCCGACAGCACCGCCGTCGTGGTGTTCACTTACGCCCAGGGCAGCGGATGGACCAACATCACTGGCAGCGGAGGCATCAAGGGCGAACACGCGAGCGCTGAAATGCAGCTCGAAGACGCCAAGATCGACAGTGACGTGGACATCCACGGCATGATGATCGTCAAGGAGTTAAGCGGGATCTCGACGCTCAAGAATGGCTCGACTGGCACCATAGTGGCCGATGCTGAGGGAGTCCTCAAATTGGATAGTGGATTGGCACTTGAAGATGAAGCTCTCGCGCTGTGGAGTGCCGACGGTGACTCTGGATTCACAACGCAGCCGGAGCTTCAATTCAATGAGGCTGCGAACCTGGCCGGGAATTTCAGCCTGTGCGGCGATGCAACCATCAGGTTCAATGCGGCAATCGACACCACCGGCTGCTTTGATGAGGGCATAGCAAATGGATGGATACGCGGCACAGGTAACAACTTCTTCTGCCACGATGACGACAACTGCGGTGGAGCCGGTGCAAATGCCAATTGCTTCTCGTCGGATCAGGAGTTTACCGGATCGTGTAGCTAGCTAACGGCACACGGCAACGACCGCCTGGCTTGAGCGAATAAAGCTCTCAGTCGACCTTGCCCACGGAACCTTCCCGTGGGCTTTTCGTTTGTCGATCGCTTTCCAGTCTTGTGGCATCGGGGCTACGGGCAGGGCCCCCACGCAGCAAGCAACGCGAGCAAATCGGATACGCCAACGTTTCCGTCGCCGTCCAAGTCCGCAGGACAGCCTTTGCACGGCCCCCAACTTCCCAGCAACAAGAGCAGGTCCGCAACCCCGACGCTTCCATCACCATCCATGTCGGCCGGACACACCGGCTCGACCAGTGTGCCTTCAAGCCTGATCGCCAGATCGCCTGGCGTCGGTTCGCAGCCGCCGGAGAAGCAAAGCGGCTTCCAATCAGGAAGCTCGCCACCTCCGTAACCGTTTCCATGATCTTGACCGCCCGCGCGCCCATGAACGGGGACTCCATCAGCGAGTCCATCTGTCAGTAGAATCCGCCACCGTTCCAAACTCGACTTCTCTCCAGATTCATCTACGGCGACGATAGAGACCCACCAATTCCCCGGGTCCAGGATGATCTCCGACGCACTCAGATCGATCGTAAAGCGATGACCGGAGTTACCGAAGACGGTGTCCTCGAAGAAGGTGTCAGTGAAGTTGGCAGAAAAGGCTTGTGCAAACGGGATTTCACTTGGACACGGCGGCGGACCGTTAATGCAGTTTTCTGTTTCAGTCGGGAAGAACTCGATCAAGAAGCCGTCGAACGGAGCGAGAGGTGGAGGAGAGTTCGTGAAGTCACCCGTCACACTCGTAATTCGGTACGTCGCGGTTATCTCAATATCATCTGCCGCCTGTCTATCCCAGCCCCCATTGAAGAGACTGATGGAACTTGTATAGGACTGGTTGTACGTCTGATTGTCGGTCATGTCCGTCCTGTCATACAGGACATCTGCCCTACCGATGCCGACTGGCGAGAGTGCGATGGTGGTAATAGCACAAAGGCCGGATATGCGCCACCCGATTTGACTAAGCCGGCCCGGCCAGCGGCGTTCTCGAGTGCGCGCACCATGAGCGCGCGCCTTGGAGACTTCAAAGCCGCCGCTCATGCATGTGTCGTACTCACGCGATCGCCACAATCGAACCTCCCAACAACCCCTACATCCGTTAGTAGAACCGCGCCGGCTGCGTCACGCAACGCCCCAGTGGTGATATCCCTAATGATTCTCGACCACAGGCTGTCAATGTGTGCAAGCGGTGGATAACGTCCTTTTTATCGGAGCTTACTCTCCCTGAGTCGCTAAGCAAAAGACCGCGGCTTTACACTTTTCTTCTGGGTTCATCTGTGTGTATCTGTGGCGAAAGAAGGCTTGAGGCTTGAGGCTTGGGGTCTCCCAACTCCTGACTCCTTCTTGTCCCCTCTGTGTTCTCTGTGTCTCTGTGGTGAATTCTCATCCCCAATTCGCAAGTAGAATGAGCAGGTCCACCACACCAACGCTGCAATCGTCGTTCAGGTCAGGCGGGCAATCCCCCGGAAGTTTGCAGTCGGCACATGGCCCCCAATTCGCCAGGAGGATCAGGAGGTCACCAACCCCAACCACGCCGTCACCGTCCAAATCAGCCGGATTCGACAAACCCACAAGCTCAAGGATCGCAAGTCCAGCTGAGGCGGTCTGGGACTCGTTCGTGACGAAGACGTGCGGCTCATCAACACATACAGCGCTCTGCGGCCCCCCTGCCTCAGCCCGCGGGACGAAATCCAGCAATACCGGCGTGGCCGGGTCTGCAGTGTCCAGGACGCCGAACGCGCCACCCGTACCGCCCGGGCCGTTCAGGCTCCCGGCTACATAGACGCGCTGGTTCTGTGTGGCGACGGCATTGGCCGAGCTGAGGAAGAAGCTGTTACCATTGCCGTCTTCGAACAGGTAGTCCTCATCCAGGTGGAGCAGCACCACCGGGTTCGCCGGGTCGGTCACGTCCTGAATGTGAAGGCCCTCTGAAGGCTGATTTCCGCCAGAGCCGTCACTGCTGGCCAAGTAGAGCAGGCTCTCGTCGCTGGCCAGGGCCGTGTCCGACACGAGTTCAATATCGCCCCACCGCAGAATGCCGGGCAACTCAGGATCCGACGTGTCAATCGTCAACTCCTGACCGCAGCACTGGCCCGCACCTGAACCTCGGCCAATGAAGGCGGCTCCCTGGGAGTTCATCTCGATGGTGCTTGCCCGTTCCGGTCCGTGGGATATCCGGCCGACCTCGAAGATGTTCGCAGGATCAGAAACGTCCAGGTTCAGGAAGATGCCAAAGATAAAGCCGCAAGTGCGGGCCTCGAAGCCAATAGAAGCCACGTCGTCCCACACGCGCACGCCAACGAACTTTGACGCCACCGCCGCGGGCGGAGGAAGCTGGTCGATCCGCAAGGCGCCAATGAAGGTCGGGTTGGCGGGATCGACGACATCGATGACTTCAAGTCCCAGATGCCCGGCCGCCAGGTAGACCGTGTTGTTCTTGATGTCGATCCCGTACGCATCGATGCCCAGGGGATACGACATGTCGGCGCACGAATCAAACGCCTCAACATGCTCAGCCAGATACACGCTGACCACCTCGGGTTGCGTTGCGTCGGAGACATCCAGGACGGTGAAGCCGTTCCAGGCGTCGGCGACATATAAAAGATCACCGTCCTTCGTCATCTGCCGAAGCGCAGCCGGCGAGTGGTAGTTGCCCAGACGCACGGGATTTGCGGGGTCGGAGACGTCCAGAATAATCAGCCCCTCACCCGCATCATGCAGGTATGCGCGATCGCCGACGACCTCCACGCCCTGAACGCTGGCGTGCGTCTTGAACGTACCCACCACGGTTGGGTTGGTCGGATCCGTCGCTATGTCAAAAACCATGAGCCCGTTGGCAAACGCCCAGTCCTGAGGCGAGGAGCTATTGGCAACGTAGGCGTAGCTACCGGAGAGCTTCACGTCAACCAGCCCGGCACCGGCGCCCGCACCGTTGTTGTAGCTACCGACGACAAACGGCGATTGAGGAACAGATACGTCCACGATCTGAAGCGAGTAGCTGCCGTCAGTGTGCTCGACAGTCCAGCCGACCAAGGACCCCTCAACGTCAAGGGCAGTTGTCGATTCACCCCCCACATTGTCCACCGAGCCGAGAAGGACCGGGTTCAGTGGATCTGAGGTTAGGTCGTAGATCCTCAGCTGCGCTTGACAGCACCATACGCCCGTTCCTACATACAGAAGATCACCAACGATTGCCATCGCGGCGAAATCACTGACGGCAATAGGAGCAATACCAAGCGAGACCACGCCCAACGGATTCGTGATATCAAATACCTCAACGTTGCCTGTCGGTGTTCGTAGATACGCCAAGTTGTCATAGAGGCATACATTCTGGAAAACTTGACCATCACCGTTTCCCGCTGATACGAGCTTGGGGTTGCTCGGATCAAACACATCAGCCACTGCGAATCTGTACGGAGGCTGGGCAGCCGCAAAGGCGTAGCCGTCGCGCAAAGTGATACCATTCACCCCGCCCAAATTCATCGAACCAACTTCAAAAGGGTCAGCCGGGTCAGCGACGTTCAGGATCACCAGCCGTCGGCCGATCGCCGCGTAGGCCAGATCACCCACGATTTCGACGTCGTTGACCGGCCCGCCCCAGGCGCTGCGGACCACCAACGCGATCTCCCCCGGATCGGGCTCGCCGTCCGTGACGGTAAACGCCCCCTTAAGGGTGTCCGACGCATCGTCGGTTGGGCGGGTGACGGTGACGTCATACACCCCCAGTGGGGCTGGAAGGAGGTTGATCAAATCGGGCGGCAGCGTGGCGACCGTCCCCGCGAAATTCACCCACGCCAAGGCGCTGAACTCCGCGCCGCCCTTGCCCTGCTGTCGAAGCGTCACCGTCGGTCGATTGGTTTCCGACGGCATCCCTTCGATGAAGTTTGAGCCGAAGATCTTCAGTGTCGGCTGCGGCACCTGCCCTTGGACGATTTCGGCCGGCTCGATCGAATCCACGACCACCGGCGGCGGACCGCCGCCCTTGACAATGCTGTTGAACGTCCCCAGCGCGAGCACCGCCGCAAGCGCGAAGCCGGGGTGACGCGCACCAGATCGCCCCGGACGCAATCTGGTAGGTGGTTTGTAGTCAGCAGGAGCTCGCCGCGCACCGACCGTCGTACGGCAGCAATGCAAGCTGTTCAGTAGGGGTCTGTCCACGCGATCCGCCTTGTGCCCCGGCCAACCACCCACCCGACTGCATGCAACGTAACCAGACGGGTCGGCACATGCAAGTCTTTCATATGAAATATTGTCTGAAAGAATTGGCCGAAATGAGAGATCGGTCTCGCGAGCTGGTGACCTGGAGACGCTGGGCAAAGCAAGACGACTCATAAGTCCGTTTATCACAGCCATTTGCCACTCCCACGCGCGAAAAAACGGGCGTAGGGTTCAATTATTCGACCGAAACAAAAGGATTACGCTGCCCGACGGTGATATGAACGCAGAAGTCCGCCGAGTCGCTCGCGACATTCGACGGGTGCGGTGGTGTCGGCGTCTCGGGGTACCCCTTTACTCTCGAGATAGTGATTCCCGAGACCTTGATGCGGCCGTTCGCGGTGATAGTGCTCCAGATACTCATCGATGGCATTTCGTAGTGAGCTCTCGCCGAAGAAGATCATCTGATCGAGGCATTCTTCCTTGATCGATCGAAC
>JAZGDL010000435.1:0-63721 GCA_036477795.1 Phycisphaerae bacterium | reverse complement strand
CCAGACATTGGGCCACCACCGCTCCCGGCTCATACCGGGCTACGTCAACCGGTGTTCGGACGTGCAGTGCGATCGCCCGCCGCAAGCGCTTCAGCGCCCGTGCGCGGTTCTCGTGTTGCGATCGGCTCTCCACCGCGAGCACCATCAGGTGAGTCGGCCGATGCCGCAAACGGACCGCCGAGTCCGTCTTGTTGCGCTTCTGCCCGCCGGGGCCACGGGCCCGAAAGGTGTCAACCTCGGACTGGGCGAGAAGCTCGCGGTCCGCTTGCAGGAGATAACCATCCCGAGACATGTCTTCGTAACCTCGTTCGACTTTCGGAAACCGTCGCGAGCGTCATGCGGTGATCGTTTCACACCAGTCACGTCCCTAAGATGCATGATAACCATCAAGGGGGGCTGAGGTCGATCCTGGCCAATGGTTGGCGTCCAGTTCGGATAATGTTAGAATCCCCGCCGACACAGGCCGATTGGGCCCGACGGGGTGGCGTAAGCTAGCCACGCTTGCCCCTGCACGCGCGTGTGAAAGGACGGGCAGGATGCCTGCCCACGCCACCCCGTCGCAGACAACGCTGGAAAGGATGTGGGATGCGCATTTTGATAGCGATTTTCGGAACGATTCTGACCATTGTTTTTTCGCTTCTCGACTTCCTGATTGATAGCGCCCGGTAGGGCATCTAGCCTGCTGTGTGCACCGTGACGGTCGGTTGCTCGCCCGAGCGGAGGCGCGGCATACCGGAAATCGAACCAGGACGTCGAAAAAGGGCGATTTTGGTGGTGTTGCAGTGCCCGAGAGATTTCACTACCACAAGTGCCTGGCTACACTTACAATGCGCCAGCCAACGGGGTCGGGCGCGGCCGCCCCGACGGACCTTGACGGATTCATAGCAACAGACCCCTTTGGGGCAGGCTGGTGAACGGCAGATTTCCGGAGGATCCTGTTATCCCAAGTGATGAGGATCATTGGGCCGATGAACGGGACTAGGACCACGAATAAACAATCGCCTGCGGCGGAGAATCCCACGATGAGGACCAGGATTGTCAAACCGATCGGTTGCGCAGTGCTTTGCGGCATGTTCACACTTGGTTGCGCCATGTTCATCGGCGGCGGGGGGGACGATACCACCGTGGCTATCATGCCGGTTGAGGGCGGTTTTGTGGACCTGGGCAGCTTCTTCACCGTCGGTGAAGGTGCCGGCACCATCGTTCCTTTTGAGCCCCAAGCGGAGGACGAGGTCGCCACCGACAGCTTCTTCGCCGCCCGTTCGATCGATCCTTTCAGCGAGGACAGCGCCGGCCCCAAATTCGTGGCCTGGGGCGATATCGACCGTGACGGGTTTCCTGACCTGGCCTCGGTTTGGAACCAGTCTCAGGTGATCCAGTTGCAGTTGCAGCGCCGCGACGACCAGGACCGTGTTTTGTTCCAGAGCGTTCAGATCGACGGGACCTCTCCGCTGGCCATCATGGCCGGCATCGAACTTGCCGACATCGACCAGGACGGCCGGCTGGACATCGTCCTGCTGGTCAAGCACAACGGCGGCCTGGCCATCTGCCCCGGCAACGGCACGGAACAGCCGGCCAGTTTCGTCGGCGAGATCGTCATCCTCTTTGCACCGGCGGGCGATGTCACCGTCGGCGGCGATTGGGAACAGGTGCGGCTGGTGGCCTCACTCTTCGGAAGGAACAAGTTACCCGACCGCCAGGTCATCGAAGAACGTCTACGGGAATGCGTTGAGGACGCCCGCACCGCTTGCGTTGACGCGGTCCTGCCCGGTTGCGGAGGTGACACAATCTGTGCGGGCGAGCTGTGTGACGACGTCGAGTGCGAAGAAGAGATAAGTATTCTGGCACTCATCGATGACAATTTCCCCGGCATCCCGTTCGGCGACGGGCGGGCCATGGATATACCTGAAAACGGTGGAATGAACGCGCTCGCCGTGGGCGATATCAACGGTGATGGTCTTCCGGACATTCTCATTACCGCCAATGTGGCCAAGGACCCCTGCCACAACGGCATCAACGAGGTTGAGCTTTATCCCAATCCCGGTGCTGCCGCGGCCCGGGACGGCGAGGTCTGGAACCAAATCATCCTGGACCGGAACGCACCCTTGCTCAAGGACATCGTGCTCAACGACATTGACGGGGACGGAGACCTGGATGTGTACGTAACCCGTGTCGACGCCATCACCCGGAACATCTCCTGGCTGGAGAACCCCAGTGAAACGGGCGTTATCGACGACCGCGTCTGGACGCGTCACCCCGTCGGTCAGGTCGACGGCGGCACCGACGTGATGGCCGTCGGCGATGTCGACGGCGACGGCTTTGATGACATCGTCTTGCGGTCCAACGGGGGCAGGGTGATCCAATGGTTCCGCCATCCCAGCCCCGACGACGAGCTCAACGTCACCGATGTCTTCGCCGACATTCCCTGGGCGGTCTACACCCTCTTTGAGCTGGCCGATCAGTTGCCGTTGGGCATCGCCCTGGGGGACATCAATTTCGACGGCCAGCTTGAGCTGCTGCTGGCCGCCGAGGGTTCGGTCTTCTGGATCGACTCCAGCACCGCCCCCACCGTATTCGACGAGTGGTCCTCCAATCTGATTGTGGACGACGCCCAACTGGAAACGTCGTTGTTCGCAGCCGCAGGCCCCGCGTTCATCAACGACGTCCTGGTTCTGGATCTCGACTGCGACGGCGCCAACGACATCATCGCCACGGTCGACCGCCGCTCCCTCAGCGGATTGAGCACCGACGTCATCATCTGGTTCCGAAACGTGCTACTGCCCGAGGACGTGGGGCTGGATGCCCCACTGGTCCCCGGTTGCCCATAAGCGGCGCCAAATCGCGCCGCCCAAGGTGGAAGAAATGAACACAAAGCGCATGCTGGGCTTCACATTACCGGTCCTGTTGGCTGCGGCCCTGGCCGGCTGTCAGGTCATCATCCCCTTCGTTCCTGAACGCATCTTGAATCTTTTTCTCGACGGCTCGGCGGGCGCGGTGGGACGCGGTGAATTCACCGCCATTCAGGTTGATCCGCGAAACGAGGATTCGTCGGGCCCCGCGTTCGTCACCTCGGGCGACGTCGACGGGGACGGCATGCTGGACCTGGCCACCGCCTGGAACGAATCCAAGCCTCTGCAGATTCATTTCCAGAGGCGCGTCAATGCCGGCACACCGTCTGAGACCATCACGTTTGAGACCGTCACGCTGGCGGGCGATTTCCCCATCACCATCGTATCCGGGCTGGAGATCGCCGACATGGACGGCGACGGCAGGAACGATATAGTAGCCATGATCAAAGATAACGGTACCTTTGCCCGATGTCGCCTGACCGGCGAAATACTCGAAGCCCAGGACGCACCCTCTGGTGTGATCATCATATTCTTCGGACCTGACGATGCTGCCAACGCCACCAACGCGCTGGCCTGGGAGCAGGTCCCCCTGTCTCAAACGGAGACCGCCGGCGCCTCACCCGCGGACCCCTCCAACCCGGAAGCTGGTGGTTTTACCAGCATGGCCCTGGCGGACATTGACGGCCAAGACGGTCTGGACATCGTCGTGGCCTTCAACGCCAACGATTGCGAAGGCGGCGGCAACCGCGTTGAGTACTACGTCAATCCCGGTCCCGACACCGCACGGCAATCCAACGCTTGGGCGGCGATTCCGATCGATTTGGACGCCCCGCCGATCAAGTGGGTTGCTACTGCCGACATTGATCGCGACGGTGACGTGGACATAGTGTCCACCTATCCCACCGCCCGAGGCCAACGCCTCCGCTGGCATCGCAACCCCACTATCGACGTACCCGACTTCTTCCACATCAGCGACGGAACCTGGCAGCGCGGTACCGTGGGCCAGATCGAGCCGGGCATCGATGTCATCGCCATGGGCGACATCGACAACGACGGCATCGCCGACGTCGTGGCCCGTTCCACCGCCGGGCAATTGATCGTCTGGTTCAAGGGGCCCCAGAACCCCACTACCGACCCCATCCGCGGTCTGCCCTGGCAGGTCTTCACCATTGCGGAGTTCAACACCAGCGCCCCGAGAGCACTCAAGGTGGCCGACCTCGACGGCGACGGTCAGCTCGAGGTGGTGGCCAGCGCCGCCGGTGCCCTGGTCGCCCTGGCCCCCTTCCCCTCCAGCACGGTGTTTGAACAGTGGGACGAAACACTGATCATCGACGACGAAGGTGCCGCGACTCCGGCACTCACCGACCCCAACGTCGACCCGTCAGAAGTGGCAGCCCCTGGAACGATCATTAACGGAATCGAAATCGTGGACCTGGACGGTGACGGTCTGGTGGACATCATCGGCACCCTGGACCGGCGTGGGCGTTCCGGTGTCACCAACGACGCCGTGATCTGGTTCCGCAACAACGGATTCTAAACAGGCACCGTCCGCCGAAAGTGTCACGCACGGCGGATGGCCCGCCTCGTTTCGAGGTGGGGGACACGACGATCCACGCACCCCTGGTGACCGCACCACTTGATTAGTCCTTGACCGGCGACAGCGATATCGTACACTTATCTTGCACCAACGTTAGGGCGAGCACGGGTGTGGCGATGGGGAGCCGGCACTTGCTAACGCGAGGGGACGGTTATGAGGCGCACGGTTTTCCAACTGACAACCATCATATCATTGGCCGTTCTTACCGGATGCGCCACCGGCCGTCGTCCCGCTGAATCGTTCGGCAAGACCTTCTACCTGGACGGCGCCGGCAACTGGGGTTTCGGCGCCTCCAGCGTTCCTAACGGGCTCAAAGAGGCGGGCTATGCCGGCGACGTTGAAATCTACATCTGGACCACTTCGCTGGTCCCTCTCATCGATCAGCTCAACATCGGCGCCGCCAAGCTTCGGGCCCTGGCCCTTACCGGCCGTATCAAGCGCTACCGTCGCAAGTACCCGGACAGCCAGCTCAACATCATCGCCCTGTCCGCCGGCACCGGCGTGGCTGTCTGGGCGGTCGAAGGCCTGGACGCCGACACCACAATCAACAACCTGGTACTGCTGGGGTCGTCACTCTCTCACAATTACGACGTTCGCAAAGCCCTGAACAACATGGACGGGAACATCTACGTCTATCACTCACCGCACGATCTGATCCTTGAAGGAGTGACGGTCATCGGCACTATCGACGGCAAACACGGCGTCAAGTCCGCCGGCCTGGTCGGTCTCGATAGGCCCCCCGGCATGGCCGGTCGCGTGGTGAACATCCCCTGGAGCCGAAAGTACATCCGCTACGGCTGGACCGGATCCCACACCGACTGCACCAACAAACCCTTCATAAAGAGCGTCGTTGCCAGGCATGTCATGAGTCCCGACCCATCACCGAACGGGTACCCGCAGACGCACTGGCTGGACGGCCGCACAATCTGTAGTGCTCCCCTTGCGGGCGACCCGTCGAGATGAGTGCCGGTCCGGATAACTCAAGAACTGTTGACGGTAGGAGAGACCTGGTCTTTGCGGACCTGTCCGAGGTAATGCCGGAGGTTGAGCGGCTGCAAGCCGGCGGCCATCGAAGCACCGGGCGGTGGACCTTGGCCCAGGTTTGCGTCCATCTGGCGGACAGTTTCACCGGATCGATGGACGGGTTCGGCGTTCGCCGTCACCGGTTGATGCGCGTGTTGTTCGGCCGCACCGCCCTCCGGCGTGTGTTCCAGACCGACAGCATCGACTCCGGGTTTACCGTCACCGAGAAACTGAACCCGCCGGCCCAACCCGATTCCGAAGCCACCGTCAAACGTCTGGCATCGGCCATCGATCGCTTTCAATCACACACCGGCCCGTTGCACTTTCACCCTTTCTTCGGCCGGCTCACCCGGCCTGAATGGGACCATCTGCACCGCATTCACTGCGCCCATCATTTGAGCCGTCTCATCCCGCTATGATACAGGTCGAAAAGTGTTACATTGCTCTTGTAGCGTTCGTGGTCCGCATGGCGGGCCCTACGCGTCTGAACTGCTTGCTTAGGATGTCCCGGGCACCATGTTTCACCTTACCAAACGCACGTTGGGCATCGCGGCGGTGATCCTGGTCGGGCTACCTGCCGGGTTGCTCGTCTATGCCCGCAAACCGATGGAACCCCTGGCCGCCGAAGCACTCGAGGCTGCACGGGCCAGATGGGCCAGCGTAGGACCGGCTGAATACGAAATGGAATTTGAAATGATGGGTGGCCATTACCGCGTGCACGTGCGCCGCGGCCGGGTGCTGGAGCTCACCCGAAACGGTGATCCCACCACCAGCAATCGCCCCGGCGATTTCACGGTCGAAGGCATATTCAATACGCTCGAACGTGAGCTGGAAGTGCTGCACGGCCCCTCCAACCCCTTCGGCGGCGACCGCAGCACCACCTTCCTTCGCGTTCGTTTCCACCCCACGCTCGGCTACGTGCAGCGGTACCTCCGTGCCGTCGGTGGCACCGGCCGTAGTACCGCGATCGACGTAACTCGATTCGTCCCACTGTGAAGCACCGGTGCAGACATGCGTGCACCCGGCGGGACGCATCCACGCAAGCGTAGCCGTCCCGCCCCCGTCCTACTCCGCTGGATGCTTGCGCGCCTCAAGGAGGGGCTTTCTGAACGCTTTACAATTCTGCGCCGTCCGTGATGCCATGTTCAGCACACGGGAGCACGGTCTTGGTCGGGATATCACCAAAGAGGGTGTCGTAGGAGACGGCAACGGCGATCACCCGTTTCATGGACCGGCGATAGGCGACCATCAGGCACCAATAAAGCAACACCGTCGCTGCAGTTAGAACAGCAGGGATGCCCACGATTGCCGTCTTAAGCCAAAACATCAATCGAGTCTCGGGGAAGGCGGTGGCAGGTGGGAAACGCGCACTCAAGGCCAGGGAACCGAGTCCTAGGGGCACAAGGGCGCACAGCAGCGTAGCCAATTGCCGAGATGAACGAAGCAGTTTTGCATCGGGAACTCGCTCCGCCAGTTTCCTGAGATACAGTAGAAGGCTCAAGCCTCCGATCACACAGGCTGCGAGCCCTATGGGTAGTACGAATTCGCCGAGGGGGATGAGCGTCGTACTCGGACCGCTAACCGCACCGGAAGATGAAGACACCGTCGTTCCTGCGAAGATTCCGGGTATTCCCACTAGCGCACACACTCGAGCTATCCGAGCAGTCACGGGTGTGCGTTTGGGCGCTGCCAGCGCCGGCTCACGCCGCGTCGACATGAACACGCCCGTCGCGATTCCACCGCCGGCGATGGCCCCGAACACAGACATGAGTAACCTCATCAGATGCAAGAATTCCACGCCCGACAGTCGTAGCATACTAAACACCACAAGCGCGACGACGGGGAATATTGGGATGGCAATCATGGTGGCGAAGATGAGCGCTTGTCCCAGCGCGATCGTAGAAAGCCACTTCGGATTCGCAAACAACAGCCGATCCGGCCGCAGACTCGAAGCGACTGCCTCGCCGCATTCAGGGCACCCCCCGCCCGCGGCAAGCCCGCGCAGGTTGTAATCGCACTTGGCGCACGGCACATCGGCGACCAGGGCGGCAGCCCGTGCGGGCTCCGCCGAAGGTGGATCGGGAATCGACCCGAGCCCGACAGGTCGGTCGTCGGGTGAAACCGTGGGCGCCTGCGCGCGATCATCCTGTGTGGGTTTGGGTGCGTCCTCCTCGTCCGGCAGCTCTCGCGTGGCACGCTTTTCGTCGGCCATTTCGGACAAGCGATCGAAGTACGTGCTGGTAGGCGTATGCCCGGGTGCTTCTGTCGTAGCCGCATCGGATTCTTTGTCGACCGACCGGGTTCTCAGCTTCTGCAGCTCGGCCACGCCCTCCCGTAGCAACTCGTCCGTGGTGATGACGGCTTTCAGGGCTTTTCCGAAATGCTCAGCGGTCTTGTAGCGGAACATGGCATTTTTGTGCGCGGCTCGCTCCAGCACCTCGATGATCGCAGCATCGACCTGACGTCGCCGAAGCGGGTCAAGCGGCAACGGCTCATGGAGGTGTTTTTGGCGAAGCTCTTCGAGCGTACCGGTGAACGGCAGATCCCCGGTTAGCAGCTCGAAGGCTGTAATCCCCAAGGCATAGACGTCGCTGCGCGGCGAGATGGTCTCTTCAAACATCTCCGGAGCCATGTACGCGGGCGTGCCAGCCAGCCCGGCGGACGGTTCCCCGCGCTGCCCCAGCGGGCGCGAACAGGCCAACCCGAAATCGGTCACGAACACCTGCCCCTCCCAGTCCAGCAGCATGTTGCTCGGCTTGATGTCCCGGTGAACGATCTCGCGGTCGTGCAGCGCCCCGATAGCCTGCGAGACCGCGTCGAGAACGGCGAACAATGCCGGCAGGCTCAGCGGTCCCGTTCGCTTCAACACGTCGCTCAGTGCGGGGCCGTCGATGTACTGCATCACCAGATATGGAATGCCATCAACCACGTCGGCGTGGTGGATGGTGGTGAGCCCGGGATGTTCCAGCCGCGCCGCGGCGCGGGCGCCTTCCAGGAACCGTGCAAAACCGGGATCATCGGATCCGGCCACGGCGTTGAGTAGGAACTTGACCGCGACATCTCGATCGAGCATCTGATGCCGCCCCACGTAAACGACACCCATTCCGCCGCGTCCGATCTCCCGCAGAAGTCGCACGGGGCCCAGTTCGCGCGGAACGGTGACGTCGACCGCGGGTGTGTGCACATCCGTGGATCGGCTCAGTGTGATCGTATCGTGCGAACCCATACCCCACCGTCGTCTGACGCGCCTACCTTCGCCAACATGCTCCTCGGGCTGCAACGCTGCTTTGGCAACCTGGGATTTTTCCCCCGTCGTTCAGGACTAGACCGTGTTCGGATTGGGGCATACTACGCCAGATCAGTCAAGTGTTCGACCGCTGGCGGGGGGCAACAAACGCCCAATTGCCACGTTTCCCCGGTGCGTGGTGGGGCATTCCACTGTTCATC
This sequence comes from Phycisphaerae bacterium, assembly GCA_036477795.1. Lineage (GTDB taxonomy): Bacteria > Planctomycetota > Phycisphaerae > UBA1845 > UBA1845 > JAZGDL01. The sequence continues at coordinate 54,805 of JAZGDL010000435.1, read as the reverse complement.
TGTGCCATGTGGGGGCACCCGGGCATTGACTTGCAGTGAACACTAACGCGGATTATTCACCGCGGAGCACGCAGAGCCCGCAGAGACGGAAAAGATGGGAAGTCCGAGGGGTCAGCGCGGAATACCGGCGCGGCCGAAACAAATCCTGGCGCGCCGGGATCGGAATGAGACAAGCGAGACTTCGGCCGTAACTTCTTACCATATAATGCTCTGCGATCTCTGCGGTAAGAATAATCCGGGCTAACTACGCGGCGGGTAAGTCGGGCGGGTCGTCGTCGCGGCCCGAACCGCTGAACAGGCGGTTGGTGGGCTGGTCGTCAACGACTTGCAGATCCACGTAGGCGCCGCCTGACAGGGTGCGATAACCCAGTTGCTCCGGCGTCAAGCTCACGGCATGGCCGTCACAGAAAACGACGTTGGCTCTTCCCAGGTGCCGTGGGTCCACGGCTGTCCGGGGGCTGCCGGCGTCACCGGTGCCGCGATCGGATGTCTCGGTTAACCGCGGAGGATCGAGCGTCCACCCGTGATTCCCCAACTCGGTGAAGTCAGTCCCCTGATTGGAATAGGATCTGCGTTCGCGTCTCGGAACCCCTGCAGCCGTTCCCATACAATCGGCCCCCAGCACCGTGCCCGCGAAGCTGCGAATCCGCGATCGGTTGATCGGGAAGTTGTGGAATCGGCCATTCGTCTTGCGGGCGTTGCCGAGGAATTGGTGGTTGTAGCCATAGGCGTAGTTGCGCTCGTCGATCCACGCGGCGGCGGACGGACACTGATATACGTTGCTGTCGTAGTCCTGTCGGTCATCGCTGGTGCTGGGTTCATTGAATGCGAAAACGCCCACCTGCTTGCCCATCGTTGCAACCCATCGCGGACGATACTTCAACCCGTTTCCAACGTCGTACCAGTTGGCCGGGTTTGAGGTGCCTCCCGGTTCTTTTGCAAAGCGCCCCGGCAGGGAAATATCGTTGTTTTCGTCGGCGTACATGTGCCAGCCGTGAGACAGCTCGCGGAGATGCGCAAGGCAAAGGACAGTGCGGGCCTGCTTGCGCGCTCTCGACAGCGAAGGCAGCAGAATCGACATGAGCAACCCGATGATTGAGATAACCACCAGCAATTCGATAAGAGTGAAGCCGCGGTGTTGTTGGTTCGCAGGCACGTCTCCCGTATCTCCCCAACCAAGCTCTCAGTATCGGCATGACCGGCACGCCGCGGCTTACGAACGACGACGACGCAGGGCGATGAACCCACCTGACACGAGGAACGCCAAGGTCGCAGGTTCGGGAATCACGTTGAACGGAATCGAGCCGCTACCCGGGTCAATATCAAATGGTGAAGCGAAGAAGTCGTTGATCGTCGGGTTCGCCTGGTCTCCGAAGCTCCCCGCTGTGATGAAGTGGTCACCCGCCAAAACCGATGCGTCGATCGATACGTCCACAGTAGCGAGCGCCAACTGCGGATCGGGGCCGACGGGAATGGTTGCAGGACGGAGCTTAGGAGCGACGAGCGCGGGCGCGGGAAGCGTGTTGTCTGTAAACCCTGTATTAAAGTTGCCCTCATCCCACTGGAAGTTGGTCATGCTAAACCCTCCGGGCCAACTGAACACGAAGTCGGCTCCCACCATTAGCGTCTCTCCGCCCGGGGCGGTCAGCCCAATGTTCAGCGTTATGTTGACATCGCCCGCGCTGATGTCAGCTTCGATCGGATCGTTGACGCCGTTCGGCGCATCGCCAACAGGCCAATACTCGACGAACACTTCGGCCGACGTGATGACCGACATGCAAGCCACCAAACACAAGACCAATAATGAACGTCTTAGCATCTTGACAACCTCCGCTTCTCCTGCCCAGAGATTCTCTGGTTGCCGACTCCATGACCGCCATTATACGAGCATTGACATCCCGGCTGCAAGCACGGTCATGGTCACATCGTGAGAGGAGTGCGACGAGCGGCAGGCCGTGCTAGCAGTACAGCGCAAAGTCGCCGACAAGTGCTGGTGCGAGAATCCTTTCTCGCACCCATCCGTTGCGGGAATCCCTTCCCGTGGCCGCCAGGAAGGGGGACCGAGAAGGGATTCTCGGTCCAGCGTGACCTTGCGCTGTACGTCTAGTAACGGCGAATGACTCCGATCACGACGCCTTGAACCTGGAGGTCGTTTTCGTCGACAAGGATCGGCTCGAAATCGGGGTTGGCCGGTTGAAGCCGCACGCGATCACCTTCCCGAAAGAACTGCTTCAGCGTGGCTTCTCCGGTTGGCAGGACCGCCACCACGGTATCACCATCACGAACGTTGGGGCGATCCTCCACAACCACCAGGTCTCCGTCGCGAATTTGCTCGTCGATCATGCTCTGGCCCTGAACTTCAAGGACAAAGCGGCGGTGACGGGTTTCAAAAAGGGTCTCCAGGTCGACGGACTCCGCGTTTTCAATGGCATCGACCGGCAAACCGGCGGCAATGCGGCCGGCCAGGGGTATGAGGGTCGGCCGTTCATCAGGAAACTCCGCGGAGGGGCTAAGCTCCAAGGAACGGGCCTTGTGCCGGGTCCGACGAAGTAGCCCTTTGGCGATGAGGGCTTCGACGTGCTCGAATACGGTGACCTTGGTGATACCCAACTCGTCGGCGAGCTCCTGCATCGTTGGAGAATAACCGTGGCTACGCTGGAAGTTGCGAATGAAGGTCAGGATATCGAGTTGTCTGGGCGTCAGACGGCGGGCGGGCGGGCGCGTTTTAGGCTTGGACATGACGGTTTTAGACTTGGGCATGAAAAGACTCCTGCGGTCTAGTCAAGAGACGACCCCGGAGGCCACGCGGTCCGGAATTCGCCCCCGGGGCCGATAACACACTATAGCACGCCGCTCAACACAAAACCATTCGCGTTTCATTCACTATTGTCTGCCGGCGCTGCAGGCGGCCACAGCCGGCAGAAGCCAGCCACCGTTCGCGGAGGCGCCGCGTCTAGCCGTGCCGTCCCAGGCTATTCGGCTGCTGTTAGGTACAATATAACCTAACAATGTCCGAACGTCAAGCGTTTTTTCAGGTTTTTTTTCAGAAGAGGAATTCCTGAAGGACCCATGCCGAGCGTCTCTGTAAGTATTGGGAGATGCTGTGTTTGGTGCCCCGTAAGCGGGGCTTGGCGGATATCAAGAGGCTGCCGGAAGTGTCGCAGACCCCCCCTAAGTCGCTTGCCCGCCACAAGTTACAACTCGAGCATATAGCGCTGGAGAATCGCGCTTATGAACGTGCTCCAACCATGGCAACTTCTTCTCGTGACGCTGGCTGGATGGGTTACGCGAAGCAACGCAACGCACGACCCAGAAGGCACCGCCCAGGCCTGACGAAACCACGTTTACCTTCCGTCGTTCACTCTGCGTGATCTCGAAAATCTCAAAGTTGGGGTGTGCGCCTCGGGCATGCACGTCGTTTGAATTAGTGGGGCCTCAGTGACCCCGCCATCGATGGCGAAATAGGCGAGACCGGTTCTCGGGAATGGAGTGGCGACGTTCGCCGCGCCGTTCCACTTCTCAACGTTGCACCAACACAAGGACGTTGGGCTCGGTGCCCAGAGATGCGCGCAGAGTGTGCGCGCACGCCGAGCCACGAAGACAGCAGTACCAAAAGGAGATGTTCTAATGCGCAGCACGAAAATTGTCGGAACGATGATGGCTACCGCCTTGGTAAGTGCGGGCACCGTCGCTGGACTCAACATTGGTGGGGAGCAACGGAAAGATCCGCAAGCTCCGGCCATCACATGGAACTATTCACCAAGTGAATTAGTGGATGGCAACCTTCCCGACCAAGCGGACGTTGGGGCGCTTGAAGAGATGGCCGAAAACGGCACGTGTGATGCCGTGGACTTCAACGGAGAGCGATTCGCCGCGACCGGTGGGGGCACGCCGGTAGGCGTTTGTTGCTGTGATGACTTCGTCGGAGACTGTATAACCGCGCCAGGAACTTGTCCCTCGGGATCGACCCAGACCAACTGTCCCTGCGCTACGGCAGACTGCTTAATCGTCGGTTGATTCCGCCGCCAAGAAAAAGGCCGCTGGTTTGAGGACTGTTCGGCTGCACTGTCCCCGCCCTGATGCCGGGAAGTACGTCAGCCGACCATCCTCGTCCAGCGCTCCCACAAATCTGTTTGTCAACCTCATGGAATGTTCGCCAAGTCCGGAGATCGTACTCGATCGCAGTCTCGGGATCATATCAATGATGTCGTAAACGAAGTTCCTTCCCGTTATCGGATCGATCATCTCGTCGTGGTACTCGCCCGGAATCGCATCAATCAACCGATCCGCCCATCTTCGCTCTCGCTCATAGTGTTGAGCCGTGAATGCCACCAAACGCAAGGCGCGGCGCATTGCCGCCGTGACCAGTCGTCCACGATAGGCGCCGCCAGACTGGGGAAGCAGCAAGACGACGGGATCCTGTGCTGCGTTCGTAGTATACCATTCGCCCCACTCGCTCAATGATCGATCCAGTTCAGCAAGCCCCATCTCTTCCCATCCTTGAGCCGATGATCGAAATATATCGAACACGCTACCAACGTGGCCAGGTGTCATCCGCAGCGCGAACCTCCGATGTTCATAAGTGAACTCGCCGAGAACGCCGCCGGAAACGTCGCTGAGAGTGTCCAGATTGAGATACTGAGATCCATCTGAGGAGTCCGATTCGAAGGCAGCGATTACAAACTGGGACATGAATACCGTTTCAACCCGAAGACCCGAGGACAAGCTGACAAGGACTGGGTCCGAGCGTAACCACTCGACTAATCCTCCGATCGGTTCGGCGTCTCGGATCGCGTCGGTCAACATGAGTCGGAGACACACGTAAGTCTGTGCCCGCAACATGATTGACCATCGTTTGTGCACCAGCGTCACGCCGTCACCCAAGTCTTGTGCCAGTCGCCGGGCGGCGCTAAGGCTTTCCAGCGCCCATTGGTCCTCGCCCGAGGCATGGAGCCAATATGCCCGGGCCACCAGCGTATTCACAACTTCGCTCGCGATAAGTTTAGAATACGCGGTCGCAACCCATGTGAATCCCGCGTGTTCTCCTGGGCCGAAGGAAACCGTCGTGGTTTTGAGCGTTTCAGAGACGCTTTCCAGGCGCGGCTCTACTTGCTGGAGCCAGTTGCCTGCCTCCTTGAACTCTTGATGCTCCGGATCACGAATTGCTTCGAGAAGATTCTCAGGCTTATCGACCACCAAGTCCCTGAAATCCTCAAACGGTTCTATCGGCGCGCCCTGGTAGCGGGCCAGATAGGCCTTCACGAGTTCGGGCGGCATTTCAGCGATTTCGGCCAGGCGATTGGAGTTGATCATGTTGGCGTGTAGTTCATGCACGAGATCGGTGTCCCAGTTCCGTGCGAGGTGCTCTCGCAATGCGCCCGTGGCTTGTGCGGCGTCACGCTGTAGCGTTACATTGAGGATTGCCCCAATGAATGCGCCTACGAGGAGTAGGAATGCTGCGGCTAAAACCACAGATACGCGGTGTCGGCGGATGGCCTTGCGTAGGACATAGAATCCGCCGGCGCCCTTGGCCGCTACCGGTTCGCCAGCCAGGTACCGTTCGAGGTCTTCCGCGAATTCTGCGGCCGACTGGTAGCGAAGCCTGGGTTCTTTCTCCAACGCTTTGCGGACGATGGCCTCAAGGTCGGCACCGATGTCGCCGGGTTTTATAGGTTCGTCGGGATCGGCTTCTTGCAGCACTTTGCGCAGCCGGACGGGCTCGCGGGAGATGATATTGGAGCGAACCGTCTTCGGGTCACCGGTAACCGGATATGGGAATCCGCCCGTCAAGACTTCGAACAAGACCACACCTAGTGAGTAGATGTCCGTTCGCGTATCGACATCGTCGTTGCGGCCGTCGGCTTGTTCCGGACTCAGATAGGGAAGCGTGCCGACGATCTGCCCATCGACAGACACGGTTTTCGTGTCTGGGGTGAGAAAGTCTTTGGCCAGACCAAAGTCCAGGATCTTTGGCCCACCATCGGGCTCCACCAAGATGTTGTCGGGTTTCAGATCGCGATGGATTACCCCGCGTTGGTGGGCATGAGCGACACCCCGGCACACGGTTGCAAAGAGCTTGATGCGATCCCGGGCCGGCGTACTGTGGAGCAGAAAGTAATCGTCGATCGGCAACCCTTCCACGTGCTCCATGGCGAAATAGGGTCTGCCTCGCACGCTCCCGCTTTCGAACACCGTGACGATGTTTGGATGTCGCAGGCGCGAGACCAGCGCTACTTCGCGCTCAAAGCGGAGGCGCTGTCTCTGGGACGCGAACGGCCCCTGAAGCAAGACCTTGATCGCAACCGACCGGCCGGTGCATCGTTGTTCGGCCTTATAGACCACCCCCTGACCACCGTAGTGGATTCGTTCAAGGACCTCATAGCCGGTGAGCGTTTCGGTCAGGTAATTCAGAGCGTCATCGAATTCGATGTTGTCGCCGTTTTGGCCGCCCGGAGAGATCGGATGCTGCTTCACGTAGTCTGCGGCTGCATCAATGTGGCGCAGCTTGGCGAGTTCTTCGCCCAGCTCGGTCATGAGTTCGGGATGTTGCGATATGACGGCGGCCTCGTCGATCGGGGTGCCCGCCTTTCGCTCGCGCAGCGCTGCCTCAATAACCCTCTCGACCCTGATCGACTTCGACGAGGGCGACGGCTCTTGTTGAGTGGGCGGTTTTTGAAAGGACCGCATCATGGCAGCTTAACATAAAGCACGGCCATCACAAAGGTGCGGTTTCGGACGAAGCCGCGTCGGTGAAGAAGCTCGCGGCATTCCCTACCCGCTCGCGGAGCTGGCGACGGCCGTGGAACAACAGACCCCTGACCGCGGTAGTGGTCTTGTGCATTTTTCGAGCAACGTCGGCGACCGAGAAGCCATCGATATCGATCAGCCAAATGGCTCGCCGACGGTCGTCGGGAAGGCTGTCGATCGCCATCCGGACAGCGCGGATCGCTTCCTTGGAAGAAAACTCGCTACTGGGAGTACGGTAGCATGCTGCAGCCCTACCGAAGACATTCAGGAAAGAAGATTGCTTGTGACGGTCAAGATCCGTCCAGCGCGCGGTTCCGCCGTGTCTGACCCGCCGCGCCGTTTTGATGGCGTCGAGCAGCTTGTTGTTGATGATCGCAAACAACCATTGGTCAAACGCACCCGGTCCGTGCGGCCTGAAATGCGAAATCCGCCGGTGCGCAGCGATCCAGACTTCCTGGAGGATGTCCTCGGCGGCAATACGGCTCGTCAGCGTCCGGGGTATCTTTGAACTTACGTACCGATTCAACCGCGCGGAGCGTCTGAGCAGGAGTGTAGGCAAGGTACTCGCGTTGAACTGGCCTGCATCTGTGATCATCGCGCGTTTACCGACTCACATCAACCATAAACGATGCGCCCTGTAGTTTACCACAAGGCGATGAATCGAATCAAGCCATGGCGCGACATTTGACGCCGAGCCCCGTGTGCTGCCGCACCGCCGACAGCGCGATCCTGCGCCCGCCCGTCTCCTGGAATCGCCACCGGCTGCTATGGGCTGTTGCCGGCGTCAGGAAGCGCGGGAGTCCGGCGGTCTTGAAGTCTGAGGCGGCTTGTGGTCAGGAATCTGGGGCCCGAGTGATCGAAACACATCGCCGATGGAGAGGGCTTCACCACGGCGACGTTTGGGCGCAGGCAATGGCAGGAGCTGCCAGATGCCGTCTCCTCCATGAGCAGCGGCACCTGTTGCTTGAGTCGCTCGTTTTCCGCCTTGAGGCGCACTCGGGCGATCGGGCTGTTGGCCGCCCCACCGCGCGTGTAGGCCATGGAGTATTGGGCCAACGAGATAACGTGCAGCATGGCCGACTTGACGCGCCGGGGCCAACCTTGGGGGAGCGGGATTCTGGGCGGATTCGTGTGCTTGGTCATGCTGCCTCCAGGGATTACTGCACGCTAGCATAACGGCTTGAGCCGTAACGTCTTACGAGCAATCCCGCGAAGCACAAGAATCGGTGGACCAGCACAGGACAGGCGGATCGGGGCTGAGATCGGTCAAGCCTGGGTGTCACACCATGGCACCCATCCGACGCTACACAAGGTCCGCAGCAAGGCCGCTAGAACGTGATCTGAGTGGGGGATGGGCGTCTGGAGTGGGCCTAAACTGTGGAGCCCACGTGGTCGACGATGAGCTGACCATCACTCACGAGAACAAGTCGGTCAAGATACGGCGCCTCAAACCCAGGAACGTGGCCATCCCACCCAGCCAACCGAAGGGAGTCGCGCTCAAGAAGCTAGCTCGCGTCGCTGGTGGATTCGGATGGAAAGCTCTTGAGGATCTTGTCGTAGATGGCCCGGCTGAGGTATTCGTCACCGAGGATGCCGACGCGAATGGCCAGCTTGCTGATCCCGCCGCCTTCGCTCTTGATGGTGAGCGTGATCTTCTTGTCGGTCGCGGTCCGTGCGATGATGCGGCCGTCGATCTGGGTCGATTCCTCGGACAAGATGTACATCTTCATATCGCGTAGCACGGCGGCGGCGGCGCTGGTCACGGCCTGCGGCGACGCTGCGAGCCGGGCTCTGAACTCGCCCTTGAAGTAGACCACGGAGATACCGGTCCCGGCGGCAGCGGCTACAACCAGACAGCCGCTTGCGCCCCCAAGCGCAGCCACTGTCATAGACAAACACAGCGTTCGCGACACGATCCGCATCACCCAGCTCCTCAGTTTCACACGCCTTGCCCCCCTCGTATACCGCCAACGGCGTAATCGTTCAAGGGGACATGCTCCATGACGAAGTATGGTCGCCCTTGCTCCGTGGCTCCAGCATCGAACACGTTGGCTACGTTGGACCTGTCCATCCCGAAAACCTCGGCGGCGAGTTCCGCTCGGTCAAGGAACACCCCACGGATGAGCAGCAGCAAAACACGAACCGGGCCTATTTCACAGCCTCCAGGAACCATCATCAAGGGTGGGTGAGCTTTGCGGCGTTCCCCCAGGCGTCAATTGGTAAGTCGTTTGTTGACAAAGAGATACGGAATAAACGATAGGGACGGCAGGCTACGGTGTCGTATCGTTCGATTCACGCGTGGGTAGCGCGGCGCAGGTCCATCGGGCGATGTTGTAGGCCTGCACGTCGGATGCGCGAGTGAACGTGCCGCCGGCGTACAAGGCCACCTCGTCGTCGGAGGCGAAAAGCGCCAGCGCGGAAAGGCGACCGTCGATGCCGGCGTTCAACGCGGACCACTCCTGGCCGGACCAGCGGGCGATGTGAGCCGCTTGGGACGTTCCGGCATGCGTGAATTCGCCGGCGGCGTACAGGTCACCCCCGTCGCCGTCATCAAACACGAGAAGTGCATTGACCGTGCCGTCAACCCCGTCAGCCAGTGGCGACCACGACGATCCGTCCCAGCGGGCGATGAACCCGGCGGCTACGTCGTCGGCGATGGTGAACGCGCCGCCGACGTAGAGAGCGGGCCCCGATCCATCGTCGAAGACCGCCGCCGCGAGCGCCGCGCTGCTGAGTCCGTCGCCCAACGATGACCATTCCCGGGTATCCCATCGAGCGATACCGTTGACGGTCCTGCCTCCGGCGGTCGCGAACGGGCCGACCGCGTACAGCGCCGGCCCGAGGCCGTCATCGTAGGCGACCATATCGAACACGACACTATCAACACCCATTCCCAACGGGTGATAGGTCGTTCCGTCCCAACGGGCGATACCGTTGATTGCCAGGCTGCCCGCGTGCGTGAAGGCCCCACCGATGTACAGTCGCGGGCCGTCGCCGTCATCAAATCTCGCCAGCGCCGTGACCGGGCCGTTCAACGGCAAGGACAGGCAACAGGCTTGAGTCGGCGCCGGCGGGCACGATACACCGGCGCAGAGCGAGCCCGGACCTTGCGGTGTCCCATCAGCCCGCTCGCACGCGGCCGCGGGCAGATCGCGGCAACTGCCGGATTGAAGGCAACACGCTACCGTAGCCTGGTTGGCGCAATCCAATCCGACACAGGCTGTTCCCGATCCCTGGGCGACGCCCCCCAGGATTCGACACGAATTGAAGTCGGCATCAGCGCAGCCTCCGGTCGGCAGGCAGCAGGCCTCTGGCGTCGCACCTTCACACTGCACCGCGTCACATCGCGTGTTCGGTCCCTGGGGCGAGCCGTTCGTGGCTACACATTCGTCGCGGGTAAGGTCCGCGCAATCATCGGACTGCCCGAAGATACTGAGGCAGCAGGCTTCGGCGGGAGTGCTAGGACATGACACGGCTTCGCAGCCCATGCCCGTCCCATGGGGGACGCCGTCGGCGGCCAGGCAGTCGTCGCGGGTCAACTCGCCACACCCAGTCTCGCCCAGGGAGGACCAGTTGAAGCCGTCCCACCGGGCGATGAAATGGGCTGAGGAATCGCCGGCCTGAGTGAACTCGCCGCCGGCATAGAGGGCGGGACCGCTGCCGTCATCCCACACCACCAACGCAAACACGGGCCCGTCGACACCCGGCCCGAGGGCAGTCCACCCCTGCCCATCGTAACGAGCGATGTTGGCCGCCTCGATGCCGCCCGTCGAGGAGAATTGTCCGCCGACGTACAGGGCCGGTCCTGATCCGTCATCAAAGACCGCCAGGGCACGCACCGCGTCGGTCTCGGCTGAGGGGGGGATGTCCCCGTCGGGCAGCACTGCCCAGCGATATTGGGAAGTGTCACATGTCGGCGCCGCAAGGACGTCAATCCCTGGTTGGTCATCGGGTGGACCCGGTGACGGCAGCGAGCAACGCAAGGGGAGAAGCATCATGCCGAGGACCAAACCGGCCGTTACCGCGATGCGTCGTTCCACGGCAACCTTACTGGCCCTCGAACACGAAGCATCGCGCTTCACAAGTTACTACCCCCGTCGCCACAAGATTCCCGGTGAGCTCCGCAACCAGAGTCCAGTGCTCGCCCGATGTTTGGATGCGACACGATACCCTGGCGATACCGGACGACGGGGAGGGATCGAACTCTTCCCCCGTCAACGCGCAGAAAGACGTTGCAATCTCGGTAAGCTGCACGCTCCGCGGCCTCGGGGTAGTGATCGCCGTAACGAAGAACGGTCCGACCACGGAGAAATTCGTAAAGGTCCCGCCCACGGTGAGATTCCCGTTTTCAACGATTAGATCTCCGCTTTGAACCAATACATCGCCGTCGGGTTCCGCGATCACGGCCAGTTCGGCGCTGCCCGGAACACCGATGCCATCGCACCGGGAAGCGCGGGCGGCGTAGGGAACCGGAGCAATGGACAGGTCCGGGGTGAGGCGGTGGGTGCCGTGCCCGTTGTTATCGTCGAACCAGATACGGAGAACAACGTCGTCGTTCTGGGCGAACACTTCGTCGGGAATCTCGGTCATGTTGGTTAGCGACGGATCGCCAAGGAGCACGTTGTACACGCCGTTGATCGTGGTGAGCGTCACGGCGGCGGTCGGCGGATCGGGGTGGACCACGGCGCTGCCGTCGCTGGTCCATAGATAGACGTCCGTATCCGGATTGACCAATGCGAACCGGAACAGACCTTGGCCTGTGAAGCGCTCGCCCTGAACCGCGACGACGCCCTGGTGGTGCAGGCCGGCGTGGGCCGTAGCCGCACAGGAGCACAGACACGCGATCATTAAACGGATCATGTAGGTTCTCCTTCGGGTATGGCCAGCCCGCATCGACAAGCCGCGTCATCGCGCGTTGTCCAGTCGGGATTCGATGGCCGATATTCTTGCTTGCAAAGCCTCAATCGTTCGGTTTTGGGCTTCCATCACGGCAACCAACACCTGCGTGCCGGTCGTACTCGAACCGAGATTAATGCCCACGTTGATTTCCTTCACCCCGTCGTCATCCGAACCGGTCCACGCGGTGCCCACGACGCGTCCAAGCTGGTGGACCGGAACCGCGCTCGGGGCGACGCCCACGCCCACGCCGTCATGCGTTGTGCCTATGACGACGTCACCTTCGTTCACCGGACCGCGCACGCGGACCGGCGCCTGCCCGACGAACACCACGGGGATATGCGTGTGACGAAGGGCGTCCCCGGGGTAATTTCCTTCGATGATGGGCCCGGTGCTTATGACTGACACGTGATCGGCGCCGGTCAGAGTTTTCGACACCCGACCTGCGTGGATGCCCACGATCTGGCCGGGCTCGAACGTCTCCTCGCTGTCACGCTTCGGCAGCCACTCAGCGTAGTCACCTCCGCCGCTAACGAAGCTGATCCCGCTGAAACCATTACCGCGAATACTGCCCACGTGCAAATTGTTCCGGCCGAAGAAGGTAATGAATCGATCGCGGTCCCCGGGAAGGTTAAAGTAGCTGGTCTTGATCCCCAAGCCACCAAGGTTCAAGATAATGCACGGTTCGGAACACTCACTTGTGTTCTCGATGTAGGCAACGTGATGCTGAGGCAAGACTACGCCGGCGGATGCAGCCGGGCCCCTGGCGTGCAGTCGTTGAGCGATCGGCGAAGATGTGCCAATGCCGACACGACCCTGCACGAGCAGCCCGTTGCTAGGGGCGATATTGGTCCCGGAATAAACCGATCCGATCACCGCTCCGCCTTCGACGTCGAGCCTGTTCTGTGGGTTGGTGACTCCAATGCCGACGTTGCCGCTCGTGCCGCTCACGAAGAGCGTATCCGTACCGACGGTCAGGTTGCTGTTGATGGTGACGTCGCCGTTGAGTTCCGTCGTTCCCTCCACGTCGAGCTTGGCACTGGGGTCTGTCGTCCCGATGCCCACGTTGCCGGTGAAGTCGGCGTCGCCCGCCACGGTCAGGGTGTTGTCAGGGGCATCGGTCCCCACGCCAAGGTCGTCGCTGATGCTCGCCGATCCCTGGACGGTCAGGCGGTTTGTCGCGTCGTCCGTGCCGATGCCGACGTTGCCGTTGCCCGCCACGGTGACGGCTGCGGTGTCGGTCCCGGGAATGTTGAGCCGCTCGCTGCTCCTGGCTTGATGGGCGTAGGGCGAAGCGGTGATCGAGACATCGGGGGTGAGGCGGTGGGTGCCGTTCCCCCTGCCGTCGTCAAACCAAAGACGTAGGACGACGTTCTCGTTTGCAGCGAATACCGAATCGGGAATCGCGGTCATGTTGGTGACGGACGGATCACCCAGAAGTACGTTGTACACGCCGTTGACGGTGGTCAGCGAGACAGCGGCGGTCGGCGGATCGGGGTGGGCTACGGCGCTGCCGTCGCTGGTCCACAGATAGACGTCCGTATCCGGATCGACCAATGCGAACCGGAACAGACCTTGGCCGGTGAAGCGCTCGCCCTGAACCGCGACAACGCCCTGATGGTGGAACGTCGCCGCCGAGGATGTGGAAGCCATGAACACCAACCACGGTGCGACGGCGATTGAGAACCGTTTGCCATTCATCGTTACATTCCTCCTGTTACCCCATCTACCTATGCAAATAGAAACGCTCCCTGACCCGCAAAGCGTTCGCCACGACCGGCGACGACGCCTTGATGGTGCATCGTCGCAAAACTATCCCCCAGGGCAGAATACATAGTTGTCAAAAGGACCGCATGCGTTAGAAGGTTGGAGGTTTTCATGGGCTTAGGGCGATTTGGAAGGTGGCGAAGTCGTTGAAGTCTACATCCTGGTCGGCGTCGGAATCGTAGCACGCACACAGGCCGTTCTTGATCTCACCTGCAGGCCCTGTCACGCATTCGACAAAGTTGATCCAGTCCGGGTCGAGGAAAAACGTCGAACTGCATACGAAGAGTTCAAAGGCGCCGAGGTCGAGTTCCGGACCGGCGACGCGAGGCTGACCCGCGAGATCGTGTTGGAGTGGCTGGGCCACGCCCGCGTGGACACTCGCCGGATCCAGCGGGAGCTGATAGCGATCGCCGCGGTCGATGGCCGGCGATCCGGTCATCAACTGCACGTCGCCGCCGGGCAGGTCGGCAAAAAGAGGATCGGCGTCGAAGTTGGCGCTGACGGGCAGGTCGAACTGATCCAGGCCCTCGACAATCGTGTAGCCGATGCCCGGTGAACCGCCGCTGATCTGAGCGGACTCCACGTCGGCTGCGACGGCGGCTGTGTTGCCCCACAAGATGGAGTTGACGATGAAGGGGTTGCTGTTTTGTCCGGCGATTCCGCCGCCGCCGGTCACCGGACCATCGGCGTTATCGGCGTGGTTGCCGGCGATGGTCGAGCTGTGGACGGTGGTGTGGCTATCGACGTCATAGATGCCGCCACCGACGTAATCCGCGTCGTTGTGAATGATGGTGACATTGATGAGCCGAGTCGCGCTGCTGCTGTTGTAGAGGGCCCCGCCGTAACGGTCGGCGTGATTGCCGTGGAAAACGCAGTCGATCAGGACCGGCGTGCTGTTTTGTTGGGCGGAAAACGCGCCGCCGGAGCCGGAATCAATGAGGCTCCCGATGAAGGCGGTATTGTCCGCAAAGACACACCGGGAAAGTCTCGCGGCTACGCCGTTGCCCGACGAGAACCCGCCGCCGAGTTGGGCTGAGTTGTCGCGAAACGTACAATTCTCAAAGGTAGAGGTACTCCCAATAGTCAAAAAGACTCCGCCACCACGATTAAGAGCGAAGTTGTTTTCGAAAACACAACCGACAACGGATGGCGAGGCAAAGAACGTCCTCAGCCCGCCGCCCACCTTGTTCCCGCCCGTGTTTCCATTGGCGTTACCGCCGGTGACCGTGAAGCCGTCGAGGACGGCTGAGCTATCCTGGGCGATCTGCCCCTCCGGACTGGAATCGACCACGTGGAAACTGTTTTCCGCGTTCCCGTTGGGTTGGGCGTCGTCATCCGCAAGATCGCCGCTGAGGGTTGTCGTATGGGCCTGCGGATCGCGCTGGTCACGCTCGGTCTCGTCGCCTGCAAAACCGCCGTACAGCGCCACGCAGGTTGTCAACCGGAAATGATCGTCGCGAGCGCTGACGGCGGGAGTATAAATCCCATCAGCAACCCAGATTTCCACCGACACGCTGTTGTTGATATCGGTGGGACTGGTCGAGCATGTCTTGCACGTCGCCGGAGTGCAATAGGGCTGCAGTCCGCGAGCGGCACAGATGGCGTCTTGCAGGTCGGTGAACGCATCGGTCCAAGTCGATCCGTCGCCGGCTCCGGTAGCATCGCCATCTACATAAAAGCGGAATGATGGATCGTCGACGGAGTTGGGGATGCCGTCGCCGTCGCAATCGGGGTCACACAAGTCAGGAACGCCGTTGCCGTCGACGTCTATACTCTCGCCGCAGCCGGTCACCTCGCAAGCGCCGTCGAACGCGCCGCAATCAAGGCGGCACGCATTGGCGATCAGGTCCACGCCGATACAATCGTCGCACTCGTCCGGCTGGCAATTACCGTCACGATCCAGACTGAAACCAGCCGCGATATCGCACTCGTCGTCGATGAAGTTGTTGTTGCAGTCGATCCCCGAGCTCCCGAAACAGGTCACCGGGCCATGAGAAGTGTTGTGAAAGCCGGAATCGATCGTGTAGTCTCCGCCGGTAGATTGCTCACTCTGGCTGATCCACGCAATCGAGCCGATCAGCGAATAGAGCGCCCCATCGTCCACCGGGCCGCCCGTGGCCGTCGTCCCGCCGCCGGTCACGTCCATCGGCGCTAACGAATAGGGGCAATCCCCTGCACCCCCTCGAGCGACGGGCTGCGGCCGGTTGACAATCACCGGATCACCTTGCACGGAGGACTCGGTGAGCGTGTAGGGATTGTCCGTTTGCTGCCGGTCCGACGCGCCGGCCGGCCCCCGGTTAGACGGACCTATCGAGTACAACAAACCGGTAACTAACATCATTGCAGTGTGTGACATCTTTCCGCTACCTCACGTCAAGTTTTCTTGTCATACATCCAGTGAATGAGCCCATCCGCGAACAGAACGGCGCGGCACCTCGTGTATCTATTCCAAACCCATTTCTTTCAAAGGCCACAGAGCAACGTGAAATCACGTTGAAAACCACTCCAGTCTAACATATCGACGTCGCTATCGCCATCAAAATCAAAAGGCACACACCCCGGCGAGACGATTCCCCCCGGACCCGTCAGGCACGATTCCCACTCGTTGTAGTCGTTCAGCGTCACCGCCCCGTCACAATCAATGTCCCCGGCGACGACGCATTCCAAATACACCGCCAAACCCGGCCACGCTGACGTGGACACTTCGTCGAATCCGTTGGCAATGGTGTCGACAACGGGTTGAACGATGACCACATCCGATCCGGTGAAATCGGGCGGCACGGTGAGTGACAGCGTGGCCAGCAGGCCCTCGGCAAAACGGTTGGTGCAGACCACCCCGCTGGGGCAGTTCATCGAGCAGGATGATCCCGCAAAAGGGCCCCCAACGCATTGGCCGCCGATGCACGTGCCGCCGGGACAGTCGCACGGACCGGCCCCGGCATTGTTGGGCCCGACGCAATAAGGATCGATGGCGACGTTGGACAACTCGATGTCCACGACGCCGGCGGGGTGACTGGGGCCGGTGAGAACGTCAGGTGTCAACATGACGGGGAAGGCGTCGGGCGTGCTGTCGTCGTAGATGCTCCCCGCGTACACGCCGTGCCAGGTCAACGAGTTGTACACCCACCCGGGTGACGAAAACGCGATCTGCACGATGATCGAGTTGCTGTGATCCTCATTGTCCGACGACAGCCACAACTCGACCTCCACGGTATCGCCCGGATTGACTTTGTCAGCGGTGCACCCGTCGCTGACAGCGTAGAGCAGGTAGTCCGCGCGGGACGGCCCCACCCCAAACGATGCCACACCCACCGCTAGAGCGGCGACGATCGGCGAGTAGTTGCAATGAAGTCTGCACCGCATTACCGAGCTCCTCCCCGAGCGTGACTGGAGCCGCCGGCCATGGCGAGCACGTCCACACGGTGATCGGCTTCGAGCCGTGACGGATGGACTGTCGAACTTCGCCGCAAGAGTGGGCGGTCGCCGTCCGAATCGCCGAACAAATCGACCGGCGTCCGCCAAGCTTCGTCCAGAATCGTCAATTCGCTCAGGCGTCCCTCGATGACGGGCGGGGACTTGCGGACCGGGTGTTGCGGCCCGGTCTCCCGTTGATTCAGCAATGACAGAATGTCAATGGTGGGTGGCCGCATCCTGTTGGACTTGAGCGATACCACCCCGTCGGTGGGCATAAGCCTCTGCGCGACCATGGGTTTGGGCGCGTCATTGATTCGCAACGCCTTTTGCACGATGCGTAGGCCCTTTTGCAATGCGCGACGGATCGGGCCTTCATCCGGACGGCGTGGACCGATGACGACATGGGCATCCGCCGGTGTGAATTGAAACGGCGAGTCGAGGTCGGCATTCGCATCCCACGGATTCGAATCCGTGGGCTTAATCGGCGACGACTGGGTCGTCTGAGGGGCGCCCGTCGGCAGGATCGGGTCGGGGATCGATGTAGCGTCACGGCCCCGTAACGGCAGGGCCACCTGAACGTCTAGATTGCTGAACGAGGCGTCGTGGTTCAAATCGCTCCGCACGTGGTTGGGGTTGGCGGGGTCGAACACGACGGGCGAATTCGCCGTTATCAAACCGGCGATGGCCCCGAGATCGGTGTTGTTCACGCGCAGGTCGCCGGTTACGTCGCCAACCAGGGCGGTGATGATCCTATCTGAATCGCCCGCCAGCGGGAGCGACGGGAGCGCTTCGGAGTCCGCCGAAACGATACCGGTGATAGACACGAGATAACGGGCGTAGTCGGGCAACGGGCCGCTGAACGTCACCACGGCGACGGTGTCTCCGTCGCGCGTCGAGGTCGATACGTTGATGCCCGCCAGATTCACGGCCTGCCCGTTGGCATCAACGCCCACCACCATAACGTCCTCCGGAGCGAACGAGCCGGGATCGATGGCTTCGCTGAATTCGATCAGCAACGTGTTGACGCCGCTCTGCCGCGGTTCGGAGAACAACCCGTCGTCGGGGATTGACAGGGTGGCTTCGATCCCGTCGTGCAAGGCGACGGAGTACCAGGCCTCAACGGTCAGGTCCGACACCACGATCTGGATCATCTGCGAGGTCTGGTCGACCTCGTCGTCCACGGTGACGGTAACGTCATAGACGCCTCTTTCCGCGTAGACATGGTTCAGGCTGAACGTACCGTGGGCGATCACCACCGAATCCACCGTACCGTCGTCGAAGTCAACCGTCGCGGTCAGGAGATCATCGACGACGCCCGGCAGCCCCGTGACACCTGGGTCGGTGGCCGATCCGGCGATGGTCGCTGCCTCGCCGAGGACGACCGCAGGCACCTCTTCCAGTGCGAACGAAGGCGCCACGTTGTCGACGTGGATCACGACCCTGTCGGTGTGCGACGCCTCGGAATCATCCGTTACGGTCAGCTCGATGACGTACTCACCGTCGTTCTGGAAGGTGAACCCGTAGACGGAGCCATCGCCCTGCGGGAAATTGACCTGGCCGTTGCCCGCCGAAACGCTCCAGTCCAGTGACAGCTCGTCGTTTACGCCGACGTCGGTGCCGACACCGCCGACTACGATGCTGCCACCCTCGAAGAACGGACCCGGCGGCACGACATCAATGTCGGCCACGGGTGCGACGTTGAGCACGTCGATGGTCATGGATTCCTGTGCAACCTGCTCTCCGTCGTCGAAGACGGTGAACAAAACGTTATACGCGCCGTCGTCGTTGGGTGCGAAGCTGAACGTCAGCCCGTCCCCGGTTTCGTGTTGGCTGTTTGGACCGTCCGCCTCCCATACATAAGTGAAATCGCCGGTACCCTTGACCGGGTCGGTCACATCGGCGCTGAGCTCCACGAGCCCGCCCTCGAAGAACGGACCGGGAGTTTCCACGTCGAGCACGATCGACGGCGGCACGTCGCCCACGGTAATCGGGACCGAAACCGCCTCCCCGGCGTCGTCAGCGTCGGACGCCGCCAGCGACACCGTGTACAGCCCGTCGTCATTCGGCGTAAAGGTGAAGCTGGTCCGCCCATCGGGCAGCAACTCGCCTGCTCCCGAAGGGATCTGCTGGCCGTTGGACGCGACCACGCTCCAGTTGAACGTGATCTCATCCAAATCGGAAGGCACATCCGTCGCCGAACCGATCAACGTCACCGGCTGCCCCTCGTCGACTATCTCGGTCGGAAACTCATCGATCGACGCCGTCGGGGCTACGTTGTTCACCGTCACCGGGAAACTGAGTGCCGAATTGTTGTCACCGTCGTCCACGGTCACGGTGACCATGTAGCTGTCGCCAACGTCAGGGTTGTCCGCGTACACGTGTTCCAGCAAGAATGTCTGATCGGGATTCAGCGGCAGCGGCTGCACGCCCGACCCATCGCCGTAGTCCACCGTCGCGGTCCACACGTCGTTCGGGGCATCGACGAATGACCCGTCGGCCGCAAACGGCGTCCCCTCGTCGACCACGTCGCCGACGCCGGGCACGATGTTCACGCTGATTTCCGGGGCTACATCGTTGGCTGTCAGAAGCACCTCAGCCGTGTCGAACGCACCCTCGTCGTCGGTCACCGTCAGCGTCACCGTGTACATTCCCGCCTGCTCAGCCGAAAAGACCAACTGCGGACTCATCCCATCCGGTACAATCTGCCCGTTGCTCGCCGCGACCTGCCACAGGTACGTGTGCGCGTCATCACCCGGGTCAAACACCGACGCATCCAACGTGATCACTTGCCCCTCGTCGTAACCGGCGGGGAATTGCGCGTCCGCCGAGACGATCTCCACCTCCGGCGCAACGTTTCCGGTCGCAATGAACACGCTCGCCGACACGCTGCGGAACAGATCCGCCGCATCGCTGACCGTCAACGTCACCTGATAAAGCCCGTCGTCGCTCGGCGTGAAGGCAAGCGTCGGCTGATCCCCGGGCGGGATCACCTGACCGTTGCTCGATTCAACCACCCACGAGTAGGTGGGTTGCAAAATCCCTGTCTCAGCCGCTAGAACCGCGTCAAGTTGGATTTCCGATCCCTCCTCCACCTCCGCGTCGCCGAACAAACCGTTGACCCGCACCGCCAATCCCTGCACGGCTGCAAATGACAGGTCCGGATCGACGCTTGTATCGAAGATCGCCATCCCGTTGCTCGGCGCGATCGACGCCAGCCCGCGCGTGTAACCCGCGCGCCACAGGTCCGGCGATCCCTCCCCGTTCGTCGCGACCATGTACAGCGTTTCGCCAAAGGTCGGACGATCCGAAAGGGCGTCCGCAAAGACCGTCAGATGTGATGGCGACGATGCCCCGCTCGGATCAACATCCGCGACCTGAACCGCCTCATCTCCGTCCACCCGCCACAACTCGCGCCCCGCCGCCCCGTTGTCAGCCGCAAAGTACACAGTGCCATCGAACGGCACCAGATACTCCGGCCCCGAACCCGACATCCCCGGGGCCACGTCGAACACAGTCAGGTTCGAGTTGGCATTGGCAAACCGGAACAGCTCCCGACCCGCCGCCGCCTCGTCGGCGACAAGATACAAAGCGTCACCCACCACCGTGAATTCCGCCGGGTTGGTCAAATCCTGGTTGTACCAGTTGTCGTCCAGACCAAACTGGGTAAACGAGAACCGTAATCGTAGCGGAACAACCGCTCCACCGCCGGTTTGCTGCGCTGCGAAGTACAACGCCGCAAAATCCGCCTCGCCACCGTCATACGCAGTCTCCAGCACCGGGTTCGAACTGCCCGCGCCCGCAACAATGTCCAACAACTGCGGGGCTGACACCCCGTCGTAGCGCCACAGCTCGCGACCCAGCGTCGCGTGCTGCGCTGAGAAGTACAACGCCGGGGCGAGCAACTCGTCGATGTCGTATACGAGCAGCGATTGCGGATCGGACGAGCCGCCCGCATTGATGTCCGCCGCCTGCGAGACCTGCGGCACGCCACCGGCATCCTCGACCAACTGCCACAACTCGCGGTCCGTCCCCGTACCCGCAGCCCCGAAGTACAGCACGTCGTTGAATACCGTCAGGTCCACCGGGGCCGAATCCCCACCCGGATTGACATCGACGGTCTGGACAGCCACTTGCCCATTCCCATCCACGCTCAAGCGTTGCATCTCGCCCGCCCCCGCGAAATACAGGTCCCCACCGAACGGAACGAAATCCTTAGGGTCAGCCCCGGTCCAGACGGTTTCCACTGCCGCGCCGTCGAACCGCCAGACTTGGGCGTTGTCCACCGCGAAGTACAGCGCGTTGTTGAACTCCACAAACCCGTCGCTCGTCACGTCCTGGCCGTCCAGAACATTCAACAGGACGGTGTATAGTTCGCGCTCGTCCGATCCGCCGTCAGTCTGGATCCAGCCCTCGCCCGACGGTGATCCGCTGGCCGCCGTCGGCACTACCTGATCATCCGGCAGCAAGATGCCGACCGCGTGCGTGTTGCTCTCAGGCAGGAAGGGCAGGTCCGTAAACACGAAATTGCCGTTGACGTCCGCGACCGTAAGCCGTTCGAACCCCGGATCGAAAACGCCGTTGCGGAACTCGTCGAGGTACAACGTCAGCCCTTCCAGCACGTCCAACGTCGGCTGACCCAACTCGTCTTGTGACAGCCCGGCCACGCTGCCGTACGCCGCACCCACGCCGACGTGCAAGTCGAAGCGCTCCTCCGCCGTCCGCCCGCCATCAGATTCTTCGGCGCGCACCGTGACGACCACCGATCCGGTGAAACCCGTGTCCGGGGTCAGTGACAACGTGTTCCCGTTCACCACCGCCGCGACGCCGGGACCATCCAGTACGACAGCAAAGTCAACCGGGGCAATCGGGTTCACCAGGGATAGCGGGATTTCCAACGGGTCGGACGCATCGGCCTCTGTGAATTGCGGTTCGATCGGAGTGACCATGAAAAACGTCGCGTCGAGCGATTCCGCCACAACTCCGGCGGCGATCGCGTCGCCAGACGTGTTGTTGCCCGCCACGCGGATGCGAAGCTCATCGAGCAGGAAATCCAACGCGCGGTTGTTGAGCACTACGGAGCCGCCTAGATCGACGGCCTGCAGCAGCGGGAACGGATCGGACAGCACGACCGCCACCGCGTCCGCGGCCGTCGTTCCGAAGGGGCCGTTCAATGTCGCCAGAGCGATGGAAGCATCGCCCTCCAGGGCCACGCCGGACAACACGTTCTCCCATACACCATCCGTCAGCCCGACCACTTCCGACGTCTGACCGGCTGACAGCCCCAGGACGTTTTGCGTGACCGCGTTCGCGGCGGATAGGTCCAGCGAAACGTTTTCACCCAGGCCAACCGTCTGCAACCACAGCCGTTCGTTCACCCGAATCGCGCGGATCGACCCTTGCGGCAAATCGGGATTGCCCAGGACAGCAAGTGCCCCGCCGATGCGCACGTCCACCTCGTTGACCAGTTCATCGATCGTGTCGTTGTCGCCCTGGTCAAGCACCTGCACGTTGACCGTCGCCGGCCCGCCGGGCAGTCCGTTCACTTCGATCGAAAACGTAGCCGTCGCGGTGAGGTTCCCGCTGACCGGCAGATCAGTTGTGCCACGGATTACCTGTCCCAGCGCTAACGGCAGAGCGTCCCCCGCGGGTGATTGCGTCTGATCGACTTGGGCAGACTGGACAGGTATCTCGCCACCGATCGTAGCGGTGTACTGCACCGGACCACGGCTGGCGTCGGCGGGCCAGGTCACGAACACGTCGTAGACGTCTTCCGCGAGACCATCGAACGCAGCCACCGCCAGCGATTCCTCTTCGCCGTTGAAGAGAACGCGATAATCGTCGTCGAAAGCCAATTCGTTCTCATCATTCAGCCAGCCCGAACCGATCTCCGAATACTCGCGGTCATTGTCGTCCACCAAGTATACGCCCAACAGATCGCGCAACTCGCCCACCGCGCTGCCGCTCAGATCGAGCCACCGCAGATCGTTCGCTCCGGCGAAGACGTTCAGCACGAACTGCCCCGAGTCGGGGTCGTCGGCGAAGGCGTTCTCGCCCAGATAGGCGTATTGGAGTGCGTCCAGGTCACGCAACGGCGCAAAATCGGCGGTGCCGGTCCCGGTTGCGGAGAGCCAACGCAACTGCGTCAGATCGTCCACCCACAAAAGAAGCGAATGATAGGCATCCTGTCCCTCCGGCGGCTCCTGTCCGAATGGATCGGCGATGCCATCGGCGCTCAGATACTGCATGCCGCGCAGGATGGTCACCGGTTGCAGCGGCTCGAGCTCCAGCAGCCCAAGGACGGACTCGTTGAGCTGCGGAACCAGCGGGTTGTAATCCAGATCCAGGTAGCGCAAGCCTCGCAGGCCCAACTCGCCTTGCGTCTCGCGCTCCGGCCGGATGCCCGGCAAGATGAATCCGATGTTCTCCAGCTCGTTGCGGTCCAGGCTCAGGTATTCCAGGTTGACCGCGTAGTCCAGGCCCTTCAGATCATCTCGCCCGACGAACATCCCGCCGTCGTCTTTGATCTCCCTAACGACCAGGTCCATGTTGCTCAGGTTCAGTTCAAGCAACTGTGTCAGATCGGTGGCCAGCAGAGGCCTCGGAACACGCTCCGTACCCGTCGGCGTCAAAGTCGTCAGACCCAGCGCGTCGGCGATCAGCAGCTCCATGTCCAGCGACGCGAACTCCACCTCGAAGTTGTCCGGACGTGCGACGCGCCCCCCGTCTTCACCGGGCGCGGGCAGCGGACGGGCCTCGATGTCCGGTGGCAGAAGGTCGTCGATGGCCGGGTTGCCTGTAACCAGGCCCCGATCGCGCACTTCCAGTGCTTCGGCCGTAAAGGTATCGATGCCTGGCCCGCCATACAGGCGGTCGACGTAGTTGTTGCCGGCGATGACGTCGTTGCCGTCCTCGCCATAAATCTCGTCACGTTCCGGCGGTACGTCCGCGTCACCCAACTTGGGCGGCGAGATCTCGATCAGGTAGTCGAGAGCGGCCGGTCGGCCAGCCTCGTACAGGTTCTCAAAGGGATCGTATACTCGAACGAAGTATTCGCCCGCGTCGAGGTCCCGCATGTCCAACACGCTAGCACCCGCGTCGATACGCTGACCGCTGCCCCCGAAGCCACCCTCAAGCACACGCGTGCCGGTTAGCCGGTGACCGTCGGCGTCGAACACGTCGAACACGACCCCCCCGCGCGGGGCCACCTCGAAGGATAATTCGGATCGCCCCGAACCCAGCCCTTCGATGAACAACGGAAACGCGACGTCAGATTCAAACCGCAAACTGACCCGAGTCTTGCCCGCCGCCAAAGCGTCTCGAATGTGTTGCGTCAGATCAAGCGTGACGAAGAATTCGTTCCCCTCCGAACTCGTCGGCCAACCATTGCCCGTGAGGAAACTCTGCTCGATCCCTTCAAAGAACTCAGCCGTCCTGCTCACGTCCGTGGCCGTCACCGCCACGTCCGCCTTGTCGTCCAGCAGGGACACACTCAACGTGCCCGGGTTTGCCTGCCCGCCGGCCTCGTGCGCCATCAGCAGTTGCAGCGTGACGTTGTCGATCAGCTCCGGATTGTCCATGTACCCCAGCAGCCCGGTCAGGTCGAACTCCATGATCCCGACACGACCCGCGCCGCCCCCGACCTCCAGGCTGGGGCCGAAGAACACAGGCGGCATGACGTCCGCGGCCGTCCCGTCAGGAGCCAACGTGCCGTTTACGAACAGAATCGGTCGATCACCGCCGTCCGGCGCCGTCGAAAACGACAACGCCAGCGCGGGTCGAGACACGTTCAACACCCCCGACTCGGGATCACGCAGCAGCACCCGAATCTGATTGCCGATCTGCCCGTCGCCCAACGTGCCGAACCGGTGCCAGTCCTCCAATTCGTATGCCCCGGTATCGCCCTCCCGCAGACGCAACACGTTGCGCGTCACGTCGTTGACGTTTACCACCGTGATCCGCCCGTCCGTGCCCAGGCCGATCGTTTCCAAACGCAGTTGCCCCTGTGCATCCAGAACCGGCTGCACCACGCTCGAAAGAAGTTGATTCCCAATAAACACGTTGTTGAACGCGCCCTGAATGTCGTTCACCAGATCCTGGGCTGTTTGATTCGTCGGATCATCAAAAATGACGATGGGGTCGGAAACCGCCGAGCCCTCGAGCAGGCCTTCCAGCGCAAGGGCGAAACTCCCCGACAGGCCCGCCCCGAGACGTCCGTCAGCCGGTAGCGGATCAAACCCGACCAGGACGGCTGAGTCTTCCAGGACCGCCAGCTCGCTACGGAACGGTTGTCCGGTCGCTGGATCGACGACGAACAACCCTCCGCCCGGGATGTCGCGGTTGGTCAGGAAGTTCACGCCGGAAGTCGGGAGTTGCACTTGGCGACCTGTTCCGCCGAATATCACGTAGACCCGGCCCGCGTCTCGATCGACATCATTGGGGCCGTTGCCCGCCACGCCCGTCCGCACGTCGGCAGCGGCTGCGCCGACGATCAATTCGTTGATGCGATCACCGTCCAGATCGAGGTTCCCGCTACCCGGCAGCCGGCCGAATTGATCCCTACCCACTTCACCTTCGATGGACACGTCCGCAAACGCCAGGGACAGTTGCACCGGGGCAGTGGGCGTGGTGGGAACCGCAACGTCAAGCCCCGACCAGAACAAATGCAGGAATCCGCCCGACGGATCAACCAGCGACTCATCGGAGACCTCGCCGGCAGTGGGCGACAAGTGACGCACCGGCTCGCCGATGGCCAGGTCCGTCCGGCCATCACCGTCGAAATCACCGGCCTGCACGAAAAGATCGCCGTGAACGAACTGCCCCGACGGCACGTTGCGGTCCACGCGGACCAATTCGTTGTTCGAGTCGTTGAGCACGGGCGGTTGCGCCGTCGGCTGAACGGTGAGGTTGGGACCGCCGCCGTACACAATGACGCCGTCGCGATTGTCTTGAGCTGTGCCGGACAACGAGCGAGTCAAGGCGAAATCGTCATAACCGTCGCTGTTGACATCGCCCAGGGAGAACACGCCCGCCCCCAAGCCGACGCCGGACCAGATGTAATCGGATTGCACCAAGTTCGCCGTCGCGTGATCCAGGTAGATGTCCGACACGAACGACGGGCGACCCAGAATCAGATACCCGCGCCCGCTGTTCGGCATCCCGGCGGCGAAACGCTGATCGCCGAACACGACGTCCTCGAAGCCGTCGCCGTTCACGTCTCCAACGACGATCGACGTTAGATCGCTGATGGTTCCGGGGTTGTGGAAATCGTCGCGGCGGAACCGAGTCGACGCGTGGTTCTGGTTGACGTCTCCCATAGCAACCAGCGTCTGCCCGGAGAACAGCAATCCCACCTGCTCCACGCCGGCCATCAAGGAGACGTCCCGTTGCCACTGCACCAGCACGTCGTCCCACCCATCGTTGTTCCAATCCAGGGTGTGGACCCCGATCTCGCTTATGTCTTGGGCAATCTCCGCGGGCAACGTAATGCTATAGTCGACATACGAATCGTCGAGGAAGCGATCGAACCCTCCATCCGCCGGGGTGCGGCCCCTGACCACGCTGACGATCCAGTTGCCGGTTCCGTCTTCCTGGCTAAGGAACATCAAATCGCCAAGCCCGTCACCGTCGACGTCCCCCATCGTCTCAGCCGGTCGACCCAGCGTGGTTCCGTCGACAACGATGGCGGCTCGACCGCCCACGCGGAATGAACCGGCGGAACCTTCCAGTTCCTCGTTGGTGTCAAACGTAACCTCGAAGTTGTAGCCCGCGCCCCGGACAAGGAGGTCGTTGATCGTATCGCCGTTGATGTCGAGGGAGTCGACTCGAAACAGGCTGTCGCGATCCACCGGCCCCAGAAGAATGTAGCTGTCGCTCGAGGGCGTCCCACTGCCGGAGACGATGTAATCCGTAACGCGGTCGTCATTGATGTCACCAATTTCCTGGAACAGCGACAACTGACTGCCGGGCTGTGGGTCCTGCCCGCTGGTCGCTCCCTCCGGCCCCTCCAACGCGAAGGCGTCGGACAGGAACGGCTCGACGGGCGAAATTCGTACCGCGTCGGCCAACACTTCCGCATTGGCGTCGTTGGTCATCCGAACGCGAACCACACCGTCGGCGACCGTTACCACTCCCAGCCGCTGCCAACTCCACCCCTGCTCCACCAAGTCCTGCGGCGCCAAGCGCTGGTTCACCAGCATCGACAGTTCCGGCGTAGCGTTAACATCGACGAACACTTCAAACGGCGTGTTGGTGGCGTATTGCAGGTTGGGGTTGACGGGATCGCCAGGCCAGGTTGCGAAGATCTCGTACTCACCCGGAGTGAGACTCTCAAACAACCATTCTACCGACGCCGGGTCCGATAGGAGAACGGATTGATGCGAGCGTGATCCCCCGCCGAATCCTTCGAGCGGACCGTTGGACCAATTGTCACCCGATTCCAGGTAGCCGCGCTCCGCCCCGCCGGAATCGTCGACCGCGCTCCGGCCCGGGATGTCGATCCCCGTCGGTCGCGGTCGATCGGCTGCCAGTGGGAATGCGATGTTGGAGTCGAATTCGTAGATATCTTGGGCCAACGGGTCGCCGACCAGCACTCCGCCGCCCGACTGGGTGACGTCGTCGGGCGTGTTGGGCGGGCGCTCACTGAACCCCACATAAAGGAAGTCATCATCCGGATCGCTCGGATTCTCGTCCGGGTTGGGAACTGCGAAGTTGCCCCTGTTGCCGGAGAGCTCGTCGTTTCCGGGACCGCCGAGAATATGATCATCGCCTTCACCGCCGGCGATGAAATCCTTGTTCCCCTCGCCGTAAATGATATCCACGCCGGCTCCACCGTATAGCCAGTCCTTGCCGTCGCCGCCGCGAATCTCGATGGATTGATAGGCCAGCCCGTTGTCCTCCACGTCACCGCGGGCAATGCCCCAGGTTTCGCCGTTGAGGATGTAGCCCGCATCAGCGTGGACCACGTCGACTCCATCTCCGGTGTCGATGACGGTGCGCTCGATGTCGCGCGCCTGGAAGTAGGCGAAGTGCTGATCGAACCTGTCGGTCTGCGGATCGGCTACGAACAAGTGGTTGCCCTGGTCCCACAGCAACGAGGTTAACCGGTAGCGGTGCAGGAAGCGGTCGTACCCGATGGCGACAAAGTCGCGGATCGGTACTCCGTCCTCGCCCAGGTCACCGCCCAGATATAGGACTTGGTCGTCACCCGACCCGCCGTCAAACATGTCCGCCAGGGCTGCGTCGCCACTCTGCACGTCGTCCAGAAAGCGAGGATCGCCGTTACGCCCGGTGCTGGGGATGATCGGCTGGGCGTCGGGGAGCAACTGGAAAATGTCGTCACCCGCACCACCGAACAACAGGTCGCTGGCTTGACGATCGAGACCGCCCGACAGAACGTCGTTCCCGTCACCGGCTATCACCCAGTCTTCGCCCGTTCCACCGACCAGCCGATCGTCCCCGGTTCCGCCGATGAGCACGTCGCGACGATCCAGCGGGCTGCGCCCGGACAGGTCCTGCGATTCGCCGGCCACCAGATTCAACCGCGACTTGCTGACGGCGCTGGAAATGGAGAACAACTCGTAGCCGGGGGCTGTCGGATCAGGCTGTCCGTCACCGTTCAAGTCGCGCTGCGCTACCGACACACCAATCAAATACGTGACGGCTGTATCCGGTACGTCGGGCCCCAGATCGGCGAGGTCGAGGACCTGTGTGCCCCGATCGACCACCTCCGTCGCGGCGCCGAGATCGACCAACTCTCCGGTTTCGATCGTAGCCAGCGCACTCGTCACCGCTCCCTGATCGATCAGGTCTTCAACGGTTACTGATCCACCGCCGTTCGTCAGAAACTCGGGATTAAGTACCTGGTAGATGCTGGCTGTCAGGTCGCTGAAAGCGCCCACCGAACGAATGCCTATTCCCTCGCCCGCCCTGGCCGGCTCTGACAACGTCAGGCTGTACCACGTCTCGTCGCCCGGTTGATCCAATGATGGATCCGTCACCGGCAAGATCTGGTCCAACGACGGCAGGACGAACGGGTCATCCACCGTCGTGTCGGGTTGGACTTCGGATCCGACGT
Source organism: Phycisphaerae bacterium (assembly GCA_036477795.1). Lineage (GTDB taxonomy): Bacteria > Planctomycetota > Phycisphaerae > UBA1845 > UBA1845 > JAZGDL01. The sequence goes on along the minus strand of JAZGDL010000435.1, from coordinate 25,908 downwards.
TGAGGAACAAATCGTAGCGGGCCCGTTCGCCGGGGTGGGCCAGGTCGCTCTGTCGCACGACGCGTACGTAGTAGAGCTCGTCGTCTGGGTTCTGCGGCTGGTTCGTCGAGCCGAGATGTACCTCGGCAGTCGGTTGGTCTCCGGACGTCGTCGCGGAGTGGATGGGAACCGGATCGTTGGCATGATACAGCTCAATGCCCAGTCGTGTGGTGGGCGTGTGCGACGTGATCCGGATCGGGTTGGTACCCCTCGACGCGCCCAGGCGGAACGAATACCAGTCTTCGTCCGTCGGGCCGTGCAACGTCGGGCCGTGCAACGTCAGGCCGACCACGTCGTCGATCCGGTTGATCGGCTGGTCCCGGTCCAGGGCAAACGCCGTCGCACGCGTGTCGCCCACCGGTTCCCCCGCGGGGGTTAGCAGGGTGTCCGGGCCGTCTTCCAACGACGCCATCGAAAAGACCAGGGCGTAGTCGGTGGGAACGTTGCCGACCGATTCGACGCGCACCCAGGTCTCTTCGTTGAGGCTGGTCTCCAGCCCGCTCAAGAGCGGCACCACCACCTGCGGATGATTGTTCACCAGACCGAAAACGTCGTTGGTCACCAAGTTCGTGTTCCCAATGCTGACGTTCGCCCCCGGACCAGCCGCCACCGTTTCAATCCGCAGCCGCCCGTTGACCAGCGAGGCGTTGAAATTCGGCGAGGTGATGGCTGCGTTGATGTCGTCTATCAGGTCCTCTCGCGTGTCGTTATCTGCCGTCGAAATCGCCGTCACGACCACCGGGTCGGTAATTAGCGTGAACACCGCGTCGGCGTCGAGCCGCCCGTCAAACGGCAGCGGCACGGTCCCGATGACCGCGGTCTCACCCTCCGCATTGCCGTCGGCATCAAGCAGCGAGAATTGCAGGTTCAGGTCGTCGTTCTCATGCAGCGCGATCAATTCCAGCTCGTCACCCGGCGCCGTCGGCGTATCCGGTGAAATCAGGAAGCGATACCAATCGATGTCCGGATTGTCTTGGCGGGCGCTGTCGATGGTCAGGCCGGTGAAGACGCTGTTGCCCAGCCCGATGGGCTGAATAATCTCGCCCTCATTGTTGACCTCTCCGAGCGGATAAGCGTTCAGCCGTTGATCGTTGCGGTCGCCCACGGGGTCCGTCAGGTCCGGCAGGAAGGACAGTTGCGGCTGGATCAGCACCACGTCGTCTCCCGGGCCTGCGTCCACCCACACCGACACCTGCACCGTCTCGCCCACGATTATTTCGTCGTCGCCGCCCAGCGCATCGATGATGATGGCCAGGAAGTCCTCCTCGCCCAGCAATTCTTGAATCAGATCAAACGGCGTCAGCTCGAACGGATCGACCAGACGGTCCTGCGTGTCCCTGGGAACGGTGCCGAGGTCCGGCTCGCCCAGGTCTTCGTTCACCATCTCCGGCGACACCAACAACTCCGTCTCGACGTCGTACACCTCGTCCATCGTCTCATGGGTTGCCTCGCCGCTGCCGTCGTACGCCGTCGAGTTGTCGAAGCCGCTGAATCGCGGATCGAACGAGCCGTCAGTGCTCAACGTCACCACATGCCGGCCGAAGAACGGGTTGAAAGGATTCGTGACGAAGTCCACCTCGATGGTGTCATCGGCGGCGCTGGCGCCCAGATACCACACCTGATCCGTGCTGCGGGCGTAGTCCTTCCACGCGTCGTCACTGGACAGCACACCATCCTCATCCGAAAACACGACGCCCCGGCGAGTGATCAGAAGATCGCCCGTCTCCCCGCCGCCGCCGTTGCCGAACATGAAGTCCAGCCCGGTTCCGCCAAAGAAGTAGTCCGTAGAGGCCTCGAACTCCGACCCCAACATCCGGTTCAGGCCGGTGTCTTCGAACTCAAAGGCCCCGCTGCCGTCGTCCAGCAGCAGGCTCCCGGCGTCATCGACAACCACGCCGAAATCAACGCCCGGACCGTCCGTTAGGAAACTCTCCACGTCAAACGATGAAACCAGTCCGGCAGGCACCTCCGGATGGATGGACCACGCGTAGAACTGCGTCTCGTTTTCTCCACCGATCAGGTCGTCGTTACCCTGTCCGGCGAACAACCGGTCGATATCATTGGGATCAGCTCCGAATTCCGCGCCCCAGATGCGGTCGTTGCCGCCGAAGCCGAACAGTTGGTCGCTTCCCGGACCGCCGTTAATGCGGTCACGCCCTTCGCTGCCGCGGATACGATCGTCGCCCGGACCGCCGCTGATCACCGTCACCCACGGATCGCCCGGTGTCTCGTTGGAAAGCTGTTCGATGGTGGCCTCGGTCAGGTGGACTTCGATAACGTCGTCACCCATCAGGCCCGAAATCTGGAACTGTTCCACCAGCGGCAGGTTCCCGCGGTCGCGCCAGCTTACGTAGATGGACCGCCCGCTGTAATCGACGTTGATCAACTGTCGCCCGACGATGGCGGACAGTGGCGTTCCGGTTTGGTCGTTGCTTAGCCCCAATACGTCGCCCGCGACGGCGTTGACATTGGATAACGTGATCGAACCCGAAGCGCCCAGGCCGTTGGTCTCCAGTCGCAGGAAATCTCCCACGCGAACCGCCCGCACTGCGTCGCCCGGCAGGGACGCCGTCTGCAACGCGTGATTGACGGCGAAGTCCACTGCACTGACCAACCCGCCGGCGGTCGATGACTCATCCGGCACGGTCACACTGATCGACTGCTGGTTGATCCCCCCACCGTCGATCGTCACCGTGAACGAGGCTTCGCCACCCAGCGTTCCGTCCGTCGGCAGGGCTGACTCGCCGGTCACAAACGCGCCTACGAACGCGTCCGGAGCGATGCCCAGTACATTCTGTGTCACATCGTTGACACTCGTGATCAATAACTCCGAAAACTGGCCCAGCCCGACGGTTTGCAGGCGGATACGATCTCCGGCGCGCACCGCATGGACCGCGTCCGACGGGATTCCCGACGTAGTCAAGGCTGTGGCCAATTGTGCATTGATGTCGGTAATCAGATTATCAATGTTGGTGTTGGTCAGATCGTTGGGCACGGAGACCGCAACGCTTTGCATTGGGACACCCAATCCCGTCACCGAAAGCGTAAACTCCGCCGTAGCGCCCGCATCGGCCTTATTAAGCCTCCCGTCACCGGGCAGGTCGCGGTCACCGGTGATGGCCACGTCCGTCTCGGTCATCACGATGTTGTCGATGAAGGGATTGTCGGGGTCGCGCGTCTTGTCCCCCTCCACCAGCAAGATATCGACTTCGCGGGCGTCGGCTACGTCGCCCTCCGCTTCGTTTCCAAAGAAGCCGTCAAAATCGTCACCCAATACGTGGTAATTCCCGTCGACGTCTAGGACGAGAATGTCCACGCCGTTTCCGCCGAACGCCCGGTCGTTGCCGTCCTGGCCCTCCACCCAGTCTGAATCGCGACCGCCCCACAGCGTGTCGTTACCTCCGCCGCCGTAAAGCTGGTCCTGGCCAAACCCGCCGAACAGCCGGTCGGCTGAGCCCACAAACTCGCCGTTGCTCGTCTCGCGATTCACCGACGCCAGCGTGTTTCGCGGATAGGTGGGGCCTTCCAGGTAGTCGCCGTGCAGATAGTCGTTGTCGTCGCCGCCCTTTAGAAGGTCCATGCGCAGGTTGCCGTACAGGTAGTCGCCGCCGGTCCCGCCGCGAAGCTCGTCGCCGATCCGGTCGAATTCCAGTTCCGCCTGGAAGCTCGGTGCGTAGGCGTACAGGTAGTCAAAGCCCGCCCCGCCCCACAATCGCTGACCGGCCTGGTCGTTGGGAAACGGGCCGCCGAATTGGCCGTGGTCGGCGAAGAGGAAGTCGTCGCCCTCATTGCCGTAGAGTTGATCGATTCCCTCGCCGCCGCGCAGGACGTCGCTGTTCAATCCGCCGAGCAGGACGTCGTCATCATCGCCGCCGCGAACCTTGTCGTCGGCCTCTCCGCCGTCGATGTAATCCCGCCCAGCCCCGCCGAAGAGATTGTCCTCATCCCAGCCGCCGAAGATGAAGTCGCTGCTATGTCCGCCGTGAATCTCGTCTTTTCCGTCACCGGTCGGATTTCCGTTTTCGTCAATTCGATCGCCGATGTACGACACACCCGCCAGCGAAACACCCAGTCCACCCAGCGGAACCACGTTCAACAGGCCATAGCGATCGCGATAGGTTGTCGGGTTGAATTGCTCGGCCACCTCGAAGCCCGGCGGCTCGATGAAATCGCTCGCGTCACTGAAGAACTGACGACCGAAGTCAGCCAATCCAGCCCACTCGTCGGGCAGGTCACCGCCCCAGATCACGTCGCCCAATGCGTCGGGCGTGCCGTCGCCGTCGTCCAGCTCATCGTCACCCCAGATCACGTCGTCGCCGAATCCGCCGACGATGACGTCCCGACCGTCACCGCCGTAGACCGTATCGTTACCCGTGCCCGCAATGATCGAGTCGTTACCAGGACCGATGATACGGATGGTGTCGTCACCCTCGTGCCCGTAAACGAGGCTGTCCCCGCCCGTCGCTTCGATGTGAATGTCGTCGTCGCCCGCCTGACCGTAAACGGTGATCGCTCCCGTCCCCGCGACGATGTCAATCACATCCGGCCCACCCGGCGAGGCCTGTTCCGAAATTGATTCCAGACCCAACGGGCCATCGCCGAACACCGTCACCGGTCCGTCGGCGAAGCCGTGAACCGACAAGTCATCGCCGGCCTCACCGAGGTCCGCGGTGACTGGCCCGTCGGCGTAAATGTCCACCACGTCGGCTGCTCCGCCTGCAATCGCTCCGAACTCGCCGTCGGCAAATACGTCAACCGCCCCGCTTGCAAGAATACCACCGGGATTCCCGATGGTGATCTCATCCGACCCGTGATCGCCGACAACTTTCACGTCGCCCAATCCTGCGCCGTTGATGGTCACGTCGTCGTCATGAGCGCCCGCCTGCACCGTAACATCGCCGTCCCCGACGATGTCCACGTTGTCAGCTCCCGAGGAGTTCAAACCGATCGTCCCCGGCGCCCCGTCGGCCAGCACTGTGATCGCACCAGCTCCGCCGCGAATGGTCACGAAATCGCCGGCCTCGCCGGAATCCACGTTGATCGCGCCCGGTGCATACAGATCGATATGGTCCACACCGCCCGTCGCGATCGGGCCCGAATCGCCGTCGGAGAACACGTTGACCAGCGGCGCGCCGGTCGGGTTGGAAGCCGTACCCAAGTCGATGTCGTCGGCACCGCCCCCGCCGATTATGTTCACAGCACCTGTCACCGGCCCCAGAATGGTCACGAAGTCGTCGGCGGGTCCCGCATCGACCGTGACACTCGCAGACGACACAATGTCAATGTCGTCCGCGCCGGAATTGGCTGCCGACGCGCTGCCGTCCCCGTCGACGATGACGTTGCCCGCAGGCCCTTGAATGTCGACCGTGTCCGCGCCTTCGCCCGCGTCCACCGTCACCGGGCCCGTCGCGAAGATGCGGATGTCGTCGTTCGCGCCGCCGGGCAATGCCAGGCCGTCCGCGTCGCCGAACACAATCACAGGCCCGCCGCCGGCCAGGATGGCCCCCGCCGCGCCCAGGTCGATATCATCCGTTCCGGCACCGCCAAGAACGAAAATCTGACCCTGGCCCAGGCCGTTGACGGTCAACACATCGTTACCCGACCCGAGATCGACGCTGATAATCCTATCAGCATTGATATTGATAATGTCGTTGCCCGCGCCGCCGAAGACGTCGACGTTCCCCAGCCCCGTCGTCAGGTTGACCGTGTCGTTCTCCGTGCCGCCGTCGACGAAGACAATGTCGCTGCCCACTGCGGCTATCAGAATCGTATCCGCGCCCTGCTGACCTCGAACGGTGGCACTGCCGATGAACGTGGTGACGTTGTCGTCGCCGTACCCCGCGTCAATCGTGTCATTGCCCAGGTCACCGTAAATCACGTCCGCGTGATCCGACGGACTGCCCGGGGCCGGCGCGTCAGGATCCTGCACGTCGCCAAAGATGATGTGGTTCTCGCCCGCAGCCCCGCCGCCGAATTCGTTGATACCGGCGTAGATGCGGTCCTTGCCCCACCCGCCGACGAGTGTGTCACTTCCCTGCCCGCCGATCAGGCCGGCCGAGGCGCCGAAAGGCGATCCATCGTCGTCGCCCTCGCCGCCGTCGAGGAAATCGTTGCCCGACTCGCCGCGCAGCAGGTCGCTGCCCAGCCCGCCAAACATCGTGTCCCCACCCGCGCCGCCGCGCAGATCGTCGTTGCCGGCGCCGCCGTGCATCACATCGAAGCCCGCATTGCCCAGCAGTACATCGTTGCCGGAACCGGAAAGGCTGCCTTCGTCGATTACCCAATCGCCCGTGGCATTGACAGCCGCCGTCCCGATGTCGCCGATCAAAGCGTCGTTACCCAGGCCACCTTCCAGGCGATCGTCCCCGTCCCCGCCAACCAGCAAGTCATTGTTCTCATCGCCGAAAAGCTGATCGACGCCCATTCCGCCGTCGAGGTTGTCATCGCCTCGCCCGCCGAAAAGTTGGTCATCGCCCGCGCCGCCCATCATCACGTCCGCGCCGGAATCGCCGAACAACATGTCCGCCCCGTCGCCGCCATCGACGTGGTCATCGCCTCGGCCGGCGTGAATCGTGTCCATGCCAGCGCCGCCGAAGAGCATGTCGTCCACCGAGGAGCCCATCAGCGTGTCGTTCCCGCCGTCGCCATAGAACGTCACCGGTCCCTTCGAGCCTGTCAGCGTATCATCGCCCGCGCCGCCGTGGATCTCGGAGGGGATCTCCAGCCCGCCGGCCAGAATAATCGAGTCGTTGCCTACCCCCGCGTCGGCCACCAGGATGTTCGCCACGTCGCTGTAAGTCTGCCGCAACCCGAAGGCCTCGACGATAACCTCGCCCGCATTGTCCCCAGGCCTCAGGATGAACGACTCCGCACCGTCAGCAACGTCGCCGTGCAGGCGGTTGCCGGCCCGCGAGCCGATGTTGACGTTCAGCATGCCCATCGCGTCGACTTCCGCGAGACGGGGCGTGCTATCCGGACGCGGGAAGTCGATATCGATGATGGTCACGTCAACGATGGTGATGTCGATGTCGATAATCGGGATGATCTCGAGGTAAGCGCGAAGGAAGGCATCGATGGTGGCGCTGATGTCGAAGATGTGGAACGGGTTGCCCTCCAAGGCGACGTTCTCGGCGAGCTCGTTGACCCGCACCCGCCCGTCGCCGTCGGGGTCGTTCAAGTTGAAATCGATGGTCCCGCGGATTCCGCCCTCGACGCCCGCCCGCCCGACGCCGACGTTGATCTCCACGCCCGCGGAGATCTCGGCGATGAGCTGGACCTCGGGAACATCCTCGCCGGCGTCGTTCAAGTCCTTGATGAAGAAGCCCTCAAAGATGGCCCCGAAGTTGTTGAAGTCGCTCTCGGCGAACTGGCGGATGCCGAAGGTGTCGTACCCAAAACCGAAGTCGAAGTTGGCCCCCACGCTCCCGGTCACCTGCGCTCCGAGCGGACCGATAATCGGGAAGAACTGAGAGTACTCGAACCCAAGGACGAACTCCGGAAAGTCATATTCGATGATGGACGGGTTGCCACCCAGCAACAACGAAAACGCCTCCGACGGATCCTGCACGATCGGGAAACTGAATCCGACGGGGTCCTGGCTGGGTTGGGCAGATCGCTGTGCGGCCGTCCCCCCCACGTTCTGGGCCATGATGAACGCTTGGCCCGCCGGGGAATTGGGATCGATATCGCCCAGCGGATCGCCTTCGACGGTCGTCGTGGGAGTCAGGCCGCCCTTCATGTTTCCATCGAGTGCTTCTTCGCCGCTGATCTGAAAGCTGCCTACATTCAGGAACAGTTCCCCATCACCTGCGTCGAAGGTTTCCAGGAAGTCGATCAGATCAGTTACGTCGGAGAGCGCACTCAGAAACTCCGCGACCCCTTCGACCTCGCCGAATATCGTCGCGATATCTATCAGGGTCACGTCGCCACCCAGATCGGAGATCAGCGGGAGTGGGGTGGTCAAAATGTCGAGCACATCCGACGTCGGCCCCAGCACATCGCCCACACTGTCGACCACCGGACCGAGCAGGTCGCCGATGACCGTGCCGAAATCCAGACGGACGTCGCGGAACCAGATTTCCGGCGCGGTGTCGAAATCAAATCCGGTGGCGGTGCTGGCGGACCCGGACCAGTCCAGATCGAAGAAGAAATCCATCGACGGGAACTGCGCCAAGCCCCCGAAGCTGGCTTGGCCCTCGAGGTTGACGTCGACGTCCAAGTTGACGGACGCTTCGAGCTCACTCAGGCCGCTGAAGAGTTCCGTCAGAAGGATACGACCGTTGCCTTCCGCTCCGTCCAGATCGACGCCGAACAACGCGTCCAGGCTGCTCGGGCTGTACTCATCGCCGTCGTCCCCGAACGCGTCCTCGTCATTGAGGTCGAGTTGGAGAAACAACAGCTCGCCGGTGGCGGTGAAACCGGGAACGCCGGCGTGCACGTCGACGGTGATATCATCTCCCTCACCGAACGGATCGAAATTGACGTACACGCCCTCGTCGAGGGTGATGCCGAAACCAAGGTCCATCTCAAAGGCCGAGGTGAAGTCGATCTGACCCTCGGCCTCCAATCCCAGGCCGGGCATCCCCAGATCGAAGTCGAACCCCGAATCGCTGGGCACGTCCAAGAGTCCATGCCCGAGCCGCATCTGAAACTCGATGGAGTCCGGGCCTTGCACGATGACGATGTCGTCGATATTTACCCCGGGGCTGGTCCCCGGAGCGTCGAGCAGCCAACCCGTGTCGCCCAGCCCGTCGAACAGCGCCTGCCGCAGGGCCTCGATCGGATCGATGCCCACCGACTCTCCACCTTCAATGGCAGCCAGTTCCTCCCCGGTGACCATAAGATCGTCCGGCGATAGGACGCCGAGGACCGCGTCGCGCATTTGACCGAAGAAGTCCGACGCAGACGCCAGTTTGTCACCGATGATGGGCAGCTCGATGCCGAACACCTCGCCGTCCAGCGCGTCCTCCAGGAAGGTCAACAGGCCGATCCAGCCGTCGAACATGGCCGACAGGTTCTGACCGAGGTTCAGATTATCCAGAGCTGAACTGAAGTCAGGCGTCTGCGTGGTGATCGTTCCCGGGATGTCACGCAGGTCGGCGATGGTCAGGTTCAAGGGGCCGATCCCGTTGGACGCAGTCGGGAAGAACATGGGCAAGTTGGCCATGACCTGGGCATCCAGATCGATATCCGCGTTGGAAAAGCCCAACTCGAACAGCGCAATGCGACCGTCGCCGTCGTTATCCTCCAGGCCGAACGTCAATTCCGCGGGCGCGCCGATATCGTCCCGACGCCCGAGCGCCACCAGACCGTCACGCACGAACACGCCCAACGGACCCAGCGCTGCCGACATGTCCATACTGTTCGCCCCCGCGCCCAGCGACAGCACCGCCTCCGTGGAGTCATAGACGAACGGCTCGGGGTTAAGCGGGTCGCTCAAATCCAACCCCATTTGAAGCTCAAACCGGACCCCGCCCTGGACGTCGAGCAGCGCATTGCCGCCCACGTCTACCAGGTTGCCCAACGCGTCGAGGCCGATCAGTTCACCGAGGTCCAGGTTGAGCGGTTTTTGCTCCTCAAATCCCCGCATCCACGTGAACCCGATGTTCAGGACAGGTCCCGTTCCCGCGCCCGCAAAGCCCACGGATTGCAATCCGTGGTTTCCCCCCTCTGACGTGGACGGCGCTGAGACGGAATCGAACGCCACGTCGACCAGAGACGCGGGGATGCCCAACGTCTGGGCCAAGCTCTGCGCCAATGTTTGCAGACTCGACGCCGGCGACTGCTCAAACTTCTCGAAGTCCGCCGCAAAGCGGTCGACGAAGTCCACCAGGTCGCCGAGGCTCGCATCCAGCAGCGGGATGTCCATGGTGAAGAATTCGTCGACGCCCTCGATCTGGCGCAGATAGTCGATTAACCCGCCCGGCCCCGTCAGTGCCGAGATGATGTCACTGACGCCCACGTTCTCGAAGCTGAGCAGGTCCTCCAGATTCAGGAACATCGGCTCGATGGTGGTCGGGTCCGATGCGTCCCACTCCAGCACGATCCGCGGGCCCTCGCCCGGCATGGGGGACGTCTCGATGTTCAGGAATGAAACCTCGACCGGAAGATTGACAATGAAGTGCCCGGTCGGATCGGGCGAGAACGCATCGATGATGCTGGTGACGTCGTCGGCGACCGCGTCAATCAATTCGGAGAGGAAAATGTTGCCGCTATTGTCGGGGTCAGCCAATCCGACTGTGATCTCGGCCGATCCCACGGCCCCGCCGTCCACGATGCCGATCTCGACGAAGAAACGATCCTCTTCGACCGGGTTGCGGCCGAACATCGCGCTGGCGTCGATGTCCGCCGCCATAGCGTCGATCCGCCCGCCGATGGATGCATCGTCGCGCAGGAACATCCGGTCTGCCAGCGTCTCCCCGTGCAACGGCGTGCCCCTGATGACCCATTGCCCGCCCGACTCCTCACCGGTGGCCAGCAATCCCAGCGCGTAGATGGCGAACGCGCTGTTGGCTGCACGCACCGTGAAATTACTGCTTCCGCTGACGTTGTTGGGATGGATCAGGTCCAGACCGTTTTGATCGTCGTTGATTTGCACTGTCACCGGCGACTGCGTCTGAATCAGGTTTCTCACGTCGCCGATCGTCGAGGCCCCATTCAGATCAATGTTGTGCGTCGTGCCATCGCGCAAGGTGATCGTCAGTTCGTGTCCGCTCGAGGCCAACAGGTCCGCGAACGTCTTGTTCTTGAACCCGTTGAGCGCCACGAGTTGGTCCAGCGACGTCTGATCCGTCAACACGAAGTCCGGTGCCAACGGCTGGAGCAGGAACCCGAAGGTGAACGCACCCGAAACCGTCGACATGAACGACATGGTGCTCGACGTGTTGATCGCGCCCAGCGCGCCGAAGTCGTGGCCGAAACTCAGCGGCTCCTTAACCGAGACGAGTTCTTCTGTGAACGCAACGTTGAAGGTCAACTCATGCGTTTCGGGGTCGTACGTCGGGTTGACACCGACCTGGGCAGCCAGACCCAGCGTATTGCCCTCCAGCGCATTGCCCAGCAGCGTTGCCAGGCTCTGGATGGAATCGAAGGCCAACCCCGACGCCTCCTGGTTCTGCTCGAACCCCAAGCCTTGCATCCCGGTGTAGGAGACGCGCACCTGCGTCACCTTGCTTGGGTTGGCCACGAACTCGACACGCCCGTTGGCATTGTTCGCTTCAACCATCCCGCGGAAGTCCACCTCGTTCTCGTCGAAAAGCTGGCTCAGCTTTGTGGTCAATTGAGTGTTGATGGTTGTGACCAGGGCATCGGTGTTGGCAAAGTTGCCCGAAATCCCCACCGAGACGTTCTGCTGATCGTTGAGCCGAAGGGTGAGGTTGGCGGTCACCATCCCCGTTGGGGCGTTGTTCGGGGCTGTCAACCGAATCGCCTGCAACTGTTCGGTGAAGGCTTGGGTCATCGCCTCGCCCAGGTCCAGCGCCGATAGGTCCACACCGTCCAGGAAGGGCAGTTCCAGATCGAATACTTCGCTAAGACCGAAGTTGTTAAACCAGTTGGCCAGTTGGCTGAACGCGCTGATCACAGCCGCCGGAGAGGCCACCTCGAAGTCCGACAACTGGTCAAGATCCTGAACCTGGTAATCAAACGTGGGTCCGTCGGAAACGCCGAACAGGTCCGATACCGACAACGTCACGTGCGGCGTTCCGCTGAGGGTAAACAGGTTGCCGACGCCGGCGGTGAGTTGCAGTGGCAACTCGGCTGAAATCGACGAGCTCGGATCGACGTTCACGTCGACAAGTTGCGAAATCGGGGTGTTCTGAAGCTGCGAGAGGGTCAGGACTTGACCGTTCCCGATGTCGATATCCAGACCCGCCTGGAAGTCCAACGAGCCACCGACAACCGAAAGGGCCAGGAACCCCAGCGTCGCCTCTGCATTCAGCGGGTCGGCTCCGGCGTCCAATGTTGCCGTGAAGTTCGGAACCTGAGTGAAGAACGCCGAGTTATCCAAATCCACGCCGAAGGTGATGTCCAAGTCGAGCTGTCCGTGGACATCCATACTCGGCAGATCCAACCCCAACGAAAGGTCTCCACCGCTAAGCTCGATCGGATCCCGCGAACTCAGGTCGACGTCCTGCTCCGTCAGCGTCACGTCGATGTTGACGGGCACGCTGGCGGACAGTTCGTGCGTGACGGCGTTGAAATCGACCGTCCAGCCCAGCCCCTCGAAGTGTGACTCAAACAACGACACGACCGGAGCCGGGTTGTCTTGGAAGAAGCTCTCGATCTGATCGATGACTTGGTCTTGTAAGGCGTCGAATGATGGGAGGCGGTCGAGCACACTGCCCCCGACAAGCGGAAGTTGCGCCAGATACTCGTCCAGCACGCTGACGGATTCGAGCACCGATCGAACCGCCGACAACCCTTCCTCGAACGCAGCACGGTCGCCGGCGTCGATCGTCATCCCGCCCGGGTTGCCCAACAGCTCGTCGGGCCTGTCGAGGGTTAACATCGTGCCGCTGAGTAACACTCGCGGCTCGAGCGGCTCAAAGTAGTAGCCCCCATCACGCGCCTCGGACGTCGATGTGCGCATGCCGTGCCTCCGTGACCTAAATGACCAAGCCCTCGTTTTGACGGTAGGTATGTGCCGGTGGGCCCTTTCCCGTCACAATATCCAGACGTATACTATCACCATGTCCCCCCGGCTGCCACAACAAAAACGGCCGATTATCGCCTTGAAGCGACACTTGAGGCTGCTGATGGCTCCGACATGCGGTCTTCTGGATTCTGAATTGCGAATCAACCGCACGTCGGATATGCTCTAGTTCGATCCCGGCTTGGTACGGGCACTTCTCAGTTTGGGGAGGGGGGCTCGCTGAGGCGTGATCTCGATTTTGGCAGAAAGGCGGTAGACCGAAATGGACACTCCGAAACAAAACGATACGGCAGACGAGCAGGTCGAGCAGCAAGCGCAGGATCAGGTCGGTAAGCGTCAGGTTCGGCTGCGTGTTGATCAACGGGATCTGCGCACGACCTATGCCAACGGTTTCCGCACACAGTTCACCGCCGAGGAAGTGATCATCGATTTCGGCGTCAACCTTATCGACCATGCACAGCCGGTCCGCAAGGACGACAACACTGTCAATTGCGTGTTTACGGTCGGCGATCGCGTGGTGATGAACTACTATTCCGCCAAGAGGCTGGCCATCTCGCTGGGACAGCAGATTAAGCGATACGAGGAACAATTCGGCCCGCTGGAGCTGAACGTCGCCCAACGTCGCAAACCCGCCTAGGACAACTTGTTGGATACGCGGGGAGCGCCAGGCGCCGAGACATTGCCGAGATTGGACCGTGGAGAACGTTGCTAGGCCAGCTTGGACCGGGACGTCGCCCGGCGCCGTCTCATTGGAGCAACTGGCGCACTTCGAGGGCCCGCCGGACGAGTTCCTGGATCATCTCCTCGCGGGACAATGCGCCATGGCCGGCGCCGAACGTGGCGCCATCCTGCGAATCAATGCCGACGGCGTCGCCCAGCCCCTGGCCATTCACCCGCGTTGCACCGAATCCTCCACGCCCATGGTCTGGTTGGCGATCGCAGCCGAAGCGGCGAAGAAACTCAATGCCTCCGACGCCGGAACTCTTATCGTGCCACTACGTGACACCGATTCCGACGACAGATCGGAGCCTGGCTGCCCTCAGCCCGGTTCATCACTCCGCCACGTGTTGACCATCCCGATTCGCAGCACCTCGACCGTACGCGGGGCGGCCGCCTTCGTGATCGCCGCGGACTCATCGGCTGAGCTCCAGACCCGGCGCGAACGCCTCGAACTGTCCATGCAACTGCTCAGCCTGTACGAAATGAGGCTGACGCTGGAAGCCCGCGATGACGACCTTCGGCACATGAAAGTGGCTTTGGAGGTGGTTGCCGCGGTCAACGAGCACGACCGATTCCTGAGCACGGCCATGACTTTGTGCAACGAGGTGGCCTCGCGGTGGCACGGGCAACGCGTCGGACTTGGCTTTCGACAGGGGCGCTACGTCGTCCTGCGGGCCCTCAGTCACACCGAACGGTTCGATCGCCGGACGCAACTCGTTCAGGACCTCGAAGCGACCATGGAGGAATCGTTCGACCAGGACGTTGAGGTTGTCTACCCGGCAGACCCTGCCGCACGTTACGTATATCGCGCCGCTGCCGAGTTCTCCGCACGCCACGGCCCCGTATCCGTGTGCAGCATACCGATTCGCCACACCGGCGCCGGGCGGTCCTCCGCCCGGCCCGTTGCCGAGTCATGCGCTGTGCTGACCATCGACCGGCCCCTGGATGACCCTTTGGATGCGGCCCAGGTTCGCACACTACGTTTGGCTATCGATCTGTGCACTGCGCGACTCGTGGATCTCTATGAGCGGGATCGTTGGTTCGGCGCCCGGGCAGCGAGGACCATACGGCGTGGGCTGGCTGCCCTGGTCGGCCCTACGCACACCTGGGCCAAGGTGTTGTCGCTGCTGGGCTTTGCAGCCGCGCTGTTTCTCACGCTGGTCAAAGGCCAATACCGGGCGGAAGGGTCGTTCGTCATTGAGCCTAGCACACGGCAGATCGTGCCGGCGCCGTTCGATGGATACCTGGAAGACGTGCACGTCAAGATCGGCGATTCCGTTCGCGCCGGCGAGACGGTCCTGGCTACATTCGAGACCGCAGAACTGCGATTGCAGCTCGCCTCGGCCCGGGCGGAAGCCTCGGCTGAAACGAAGCGAGCAGCCCTGGCTCGGCGTAGAGGCGAGGAGGCTGAGGCCCAGATCGCAGAGGCGCAAGCCGCCCGGATCCAGGCCCAGATCGATCTGCTCGATTATAAGATCGCTCAAGCCGAAATCCGGTCCGCTACATCCGGCGTCGTCATCTCCGGAGACCTCGAGCGTCAGCTCGGGGCTCCCTTCAAGACCGGCGACCTGCTGTTCGAAGTGACGCCGTTGGACGACCTCCGCGCAGAGATCGCCATCCCCGAGGATCAGATCCCCGACATCCGACTCGCCCAGACCGGACGGTTGGCTTCCGCATCGCTGCCCGGCGACCTGCTGCCATTCACGGTCGAGCACATCAATCCCGTAGCCGAGGTCGCCGAGGGGCGCAATGTGTTCAAGGTGCGCGTTCGCCTGGGCGAGTCGCGTCCCTGGCTTCGCCCCGGCATGGCGGGCACCGCCAAAATCGATGTGGACCGCCGCAGCTACCTGTGGATCTGGACGCGCCCATTCGTCAACTGGGTGCGGATGCAACTTTGGTGGTAGCCACGACTGCATAAGGGAAATGGCGAATAGCGAATGGCGAATAGCGAATGATGAGTCAATCCCCTTTCTGAATTCTCCATTCGCTATTCGCCATTCATTGAAGCACCATGACGACCTTGCGAACCACCTTCAGTGAATCCTGGCACAAGGTCGCCGATCTGTCACCGCGATTGCGAACCACCGTGCACGTCTACCGGCAGCAGTTTCGCGGGAGAACCTGGCATGTCGCGCGGGACTCGGCCAACAACCAGCACTTTCGGTTGAACGAGCCCGGTTATTACTTCATGGCCCTCCTGGACGGGCGGCGCCGCGTCGCGGACGCCTGGACGCTGTGTAACGATCGGCTGGGCGACGATGCCCCGACTCAGAATGAAGTCGTTGAACTGCTCGGCCGGTTATACGCCGCCAATCTGCTCTATTGCGAGCTGCCCGGCGATTCGGAAGTGCTCTTCCGCCGGTACCGCAAGCGGATCAAGCGGGAAATACAGGGACGACTATCCAGCATCTTGTTCGCCAAGATACCTTTGTTCAACCCCAATCATTTATTGAACCGCTGGGTATGGCTGTTCGGACGTGCGTTCACCTGGTACGGCGGAGGCGCTGTATGCGCGCTGCTGATCCTCGGCCTCGTCAGCCTCGCCGGGCACTGGGAGGCGCTGCAGAACCACGCTTCGGGCGTTCTGAGCCAGGACAACCTCCCTTGGCTTTATGTTTGCTTCGTACTGACGAAAGTGTTCCACGAGTTTGGGCACGCATTTGCCTGCAAGCGGTTTGGACGGCTCAATGGAACCGGAGGGGACGTCCACGAAATGGGCATCATGCTGCTTGTCTTCACGCCGGTCCCATACGTCGACGCCTCCAGCGCATGGACGTTTCGAAGCAAATGGCAGCGCATTGTCGTCGGCGCCGCGGGAATCCTGGCAGAGTTCGCCCTGGCCGGTGTCGCGGCCCTGGTCTGGACGAACACGTCTCAAGGGACACTGACGAACGCTTTGGCCTACAATGTCCTTTTCATTTCCGGCGTGTCCACACTGCTGTTCAATGTCAATCCTCTTCTACGTTACGATGGCTACTACATACTGTCGGACTTGTTGGAAATCCCGAACCTCGCCACGCGCAGCCGCCGGTACATCTACTATCTGGTGAAGCGTTACCTCTGGGGCCTCAAGAGCGTCGTCCATCCATGCACGGCTCGCGAACACGGCTGGCTCTTTTTCTACGCCGTGACGTCTACGATCTATCGCACAATCGTGGCCGTAGCCATCATCTTGTTCATCGCCGATAAGCTCTTCTTCCTCGGCGCCATCCTGGCGATGGGCGCCGTCGTCACCATGGGCCTGGTCCCGCTTTTTACTCTGATCCACTACTTGGCGACCAGCGGCGAATTAGCACGCGTTCGGCGCCGGGCCGTTGGTACAATCAGCGCCATGGTTGGCGGCACCGCCTGCGCCATGTGCCTGATCCCGGTGCCCGATCATCTCCGCGCGGAAGGAGTCGTGGAACCGCGCCGCATCGCGATTGTGCACGCCCGGGCCGACGGATTCATTCGACGCGCCGCATCTTCGGGATCGGCGGCGAGGCCCGGCGAAGCGACGCTCGTGGAGGCCGACAATGCGCAGCTCGTCATGGAACTGAGCAGCCTATTCGCGGAAAGACGCGGAACCGAAGTGCGCCGGAGGTGGGCTCTGCGGGACAGTGACATGGCCGCCGTCCAAGTGTTCGAGGAGCAGACCACCGCGCTGGACGATCAGATCACGCGAAAGCACGAGGAACTGGCCTCGCTCGCCATCTATCCACCGTTCGCGGGCACTTGGATTTCGCCAGGTATTGAGAACCGGATCGGCGCCTATGTTCGCCGAGGCGAACCCATCGGCATGGTGGCCGACCTGACCGACTTTTGCATACGGGCCACCGCCGACCAATACACCGCTGCCATTCTCGTGAGCGACGCGCGTCCGGAGGTCGAAATCCGGGCGAGGTCGCGCCCGGACATCCAATGGCGCGGCACGATCACCGAGATATACCCCGCCGGCCAGGAACAACTGCCCGCTCAGTCCTTGAGCATCTTCGCCGGAGGAAGCGTCGAGACCAAGGCCGATGACCCCACCGGACGAAAAGCGGCCGAACCGTTCTTTGAAGTCCGCATTGAACCCGCCGGTCAGCAGTTTTTCTATGCGGGCCAGCGCGTCGTGGTCCGTTTTGCACTGCCGGCCAAGCCGCTCGCGCTGCAGTGGTGGCGGTCCATCGAACAATTGATTCAGAAGCGATTCCGTCTATGACCGTGTCCCATACCATCGGTTCAACGTGGCGCAGCCTGTCGAATCCTGCAAGATTGCGGGCCCTGCCGACGGGACTGGATGCGGGATGGGATGTGCTGCGCGGCGTGATACGGCGATTTCAAACCGGACCGCGCCATTTTCTACGACGCGCCGACGCCGTTCTGGGCATGGAGCGCGAGTTTCTCACCGTATCAGACAAACATCTGCGAGAAACCACTGGTCCACTTGCGGAGCTATTCCGATGCGGTAGAGAGTCCCGGCACGATGTCGATCGAGCGCTGGCCATTATCCGCGAGATCGCTTTTCGCAAGATTGGAGAACGGCCATTCCGCGTACAGATCGCCGCAGCGCTGGCCTGCGACGGCGGTTGCATCTGTGAGATGGCCACGGGAGAGGGCAAGACGCTGGTCGCCGCCATGGCTGCCACGCTCGTCGGTTGGCGCGGCCGAGGCTGCCACGTCGTCACGGTGAATGATTATTTGGCCCGGCGCGATGCGGAGTGGATGGCCGGCATCTTCCAATGTTGCGGATTGACCGTGGCATCCCTTCAGCAGGACACGCCCCCCGCCGAACGGCGCCGCGCCTACCACGCCGACATGACCTATTGCACCAACAAGGAGGTCACCGCTGATTTTCTTCGCGATCGGCTCGTGCTCGCAGGCCGACGGAACCTGTCGGAAGTTCTGATCGACGGAATCGTCCACCGTTACGATCCGCAGGAGCGAGTCGTTCAAAGAGGGTTGCACTGCGCCATCATAGACGAAGCCGATTCCGTTCTACTCGATGAAGCCGTGACGCCGCTGATCATTTCCGGCGAGGCTCCCAACGCCGAACAAGTGCAATGCTACACAGAGGCTGCGACGCTCGCGGCGAAACTTCAACCCCTCGAGGATTATATCGTCGTTGCTCAATACAACGAAGTCACACTGACCCAAAATGGCCGTCGCCGCCTGAACGCAATGTCATCCCCATTGGGTGGCCTGTGGCGCTCTCAACGACGCGGCGAGGAACTGACCACCCAAGCGCTGTCCGCCAGGGAATTCTTCCATCGTGACAAGCAATATATAATCGCCGACGACAAAATCGTCATCGTCGACGAATCGACGGGTCGAACCATGCCCGACCGGACCTGGCGCGACGGGCTTCACCAAGCCATCGAAGCCAAAGAGAAAGTTACCGTCAATCCCCCCAAGATCACGCAAGCCCGGATCAGTTTTCAGCGTTTCTTCCGAATGTACGTCAAAGTGTCGGGACTGAGCGGCACGGTCATTGAAGGACGTAGCGAATACTGGCGGGTTTATGGTCTGCCCGTTGTGGTCATTCCAACTCATCGACCCGTGCAACGCCGCCGGCAGCACGATCGCTGTTTCCCGACGGCGGACGCCAAGTGGCAAGCCATTGTCGATGAGGTTCGACAGGTTCATGACAACGGGCAGCCGGTGCTCGTCGGCACACGAAGCGTCAAGGATAGCGAGCGTCTGAGCGCGTTGCTCACCACAGCCGGGCTGAAACATCAGGTCCTCAACGCCGTGCGGCACGAGGCTGAAGCCAACATCATCGCCCAAGCGGGTCAACGCGGGGCGATCACCGTGGCCACGAACATGGCCGGTCGGGGCACCGACATCAAGCTGGGCCGTGGCGTCGCTGGGATCGGCGGTCTGCACGTCGTCGCATCTGAGCGCCACGCCGCCGGGCGAATTGATCGTCAGTTGTTCGGCCGCGCCGCCCGCCAGGGCGACCCGGGTTCCGCCGTCGCCCTGCTAAGCCTTGAGGATGACCTTCTCGTCCGCTTCGCCCCGGGAGCCCGGCGATTCCTGCGAAAGCTCACCGTCAATGAACGCAACAATCACTTGGCTTCATTGACCCGCGCCGCCTTTAACCGCGCCCAACGCCGCGCCGAGCGAATGGCTTTCGCGCAACGCCGCGCTGTTCTACGCTCCGACGACTGGCTCGAGGAATCCCTCGGATTCGCCGGGGAACGATTTTAGCAGTGCAGCGCAAGGTTGCCTCATGGCGGCTACAATACATGTGGGACCGGCTTTCCAGCCGGTCTCATTGCGCCAGCGAGCGGTCTGACCGGCTGGAAAGCCGGTCCCACAGGCAGAAACGGCTGACCTTGCACTGTAGTTCGGCGCGTGCGAACGATCGCGGCAATCAGGTCCCCCATCGCGAGCACGGGGCCTGACGGTCGGGACCATCACTCCTGGAGATCGTGCTCGTTCAGTGCTTGATGATCCAATTGACGTAGACATTGACCGGTCGGGTTTCGGAGTCACCGCCGCCGGTGACGGAGTGTCCATGGCCGCCGCTCGAAACCGCGGGATGGTTATGGGCAGCCGCCGATCCGAGGCTGTGGTTGTGGTTACCGTCGCCAAGAATGCTTTGCAGGCCTAGGAAGCTGCCACTGCCCGCCCGCGGCTCGGTCGGAAAACCTCCGGTAGCAGCGCCATTGCGCATTTGGGCGACGTGCGTATGTGTCGCGGTGTCGACGCTGTGCGAGTGCGACCCCGCCGGATGGATGAAATGGGTGTGGTTTGATACGGAATTCGTCGTGAAGTTGGAATTGGGTCGGCTTGTCGCGTCAGCTTGCAGCGACCCGACGTTGTTGCCCGTGCTGCCACCGATGTTCGAGGCGGTGCGCGTGGTTCGGTTGGGATCGTTGGCGGTCGTACCGGATACGCCGCGCAGGAATCGCCCGCGCATATCGGGCAGATGAAACGTCGTGGAACCGTTGCCGTTGCCGTAGGCTGTTCCAATCGCCGCGAACAGGTCGGCGAAGGTCGTCCTGCCGACGGCCGACCCGTGGCACAATAGCCAGCCGTTGGGCGCTGTGGACCCGCCGAATGCGAGCATCGCGCCGGCGGGCACGAGTTCCCGCGGAAGGAAACCGCCGAGTGTGGAGGCGTCAGCAGCGTGGTCAGCCTCAACGGCGTGTTCGGCCTCGCCGGCTCGATCCGAGTCCAACGCCCGAAAAACATAGGGTGCGCTCGATAGCACGACGTCGGGCGCAAGCTGATGGACGCCGTTTCCGGCGCCGTCGTCAAACCAGATGCGTAGAAGGACGTCGTCGTTCTCGAACGCTTCCGACGGAACGGGCGGCATCGGCGTAGCCCCGAGCGCCACGTTGTATACCCCGTTGACGACGGTGAGCGGGAGGGCTGCGTCGGGGCGCGCCATCGTTCCGAGTTGCGTTCCGTCGTTGGTCCACAGGTTGACATCCGCGGCGGAACTGACCAGTGCGAAGTAGAAACTCCCCGTTCCGCTGAACCGCTCCCCGTGGACGGATATCACGCCCTGGTGCGTCATGACCGCCGGCACCGCCGCCCAAACATGACTGACCACCACCCCCACCAGCGCCAATCCCAAGGCCATAAACGCCATCGAGATTCTCTTGTGCTTCTTCAACATGATCACTCTCCGTCTATTCCGAAGTAGAAACAGGCGTTCGATACGCCTTGCCCGAACCGTACCCGAGGGGCGAGTATACCAAGCCGCCGCCCCGAAATAAAGCCTATTTACACCCAGAATCCGGCCCGTAACCTCGGCTGGGCGTCGCCGTCCACGGAAAACGGACAGACGAGCCATAAGGGGCAGACCGCCGCGTTTCATTCCCGGTGGAAGTTTACGCGATCCGGGAACGACACGACGCGGAGTGCGACGGCGGAACGGTGTCAGTCGTCAGGCTTCACCCGGCCCGGCGGACGGCTGGGACACACCGGCAAGCCGGTAACATACAGGGCGTTGTTACCGCCGCTGGTCTATGCATCCGGCGTCAGGAAGCTGGCGTCCGCACAGTCAGGCGTGGTCTTGCCGATGTTGACCAGACCTTGCGGACCGTCGTCGTAGTCGACGTGAGTCAACTGTACCCAGCCCTCGTTGGGAGGGCCCCCGTCCTTAGCGCCGCGCTCAATGTGAAACGCCACCAGGCCCGTACCGGTCACATCCGGTATGATCTCAACGTACCGCGATGAAATATTCCCGATCACCACCGGGGGCAGGCAGGAGGGCTGGGGGACCGAGAAACCTCCGATCAGGGTATAGCCGCCGCTCATCCTGCCGGCGTCATGCTCGCCCATGGTTCCACGTTATGTTGTATCCGCCACCCGTGGTCGTTCCGCCGCCGCCGGCCACCTTGCTGCGTTTCATTTGGTAACCATCCCCGCTCTGGGCAAGGGCAAGCACTGGCAGGCAAAGAAACAAGAGGTGTCCCACAAGCGTCCTAGTCCTGAGGTATGCCGGGTGCCATGGGCAAGCTCTAGGAGTCTGTCCAAGTAATCAGTTTGACTTGCATGGATTGGCATTTTCACCCCTCTGAACCCAGGGTACGAGGGGCTCAAGACACCATTCCGTGAGCCGTTTTTGTATTACTCGGACAGGCTCCTAGCTTGCCCGTGCCCCTGTTCGTGGACGCGGCGACTGACGTCATGGGCAAACTTCGTTTGCCCATGACACCCGGTTGTTTGACGTCGCCCGCGTTTCATCGCGCTCCTCCCCTGCGCGAACGGGCGTGCATCATGAAACCGATCAGCCCGGCCAGGGCCAGTGCGGTGGCTGTCAGCGCCCCGGCAAGACCCGCGGAGTTGGCGCGCTGGGGCTTCGGCTCCACTCCAACCGCGCGTTCAACCGCGGCGAGGCGCTGCTTCAGCTCGCCGAGCTCGCTTCGAGTCGAGTTGATCATCTGCTGCTGCTCCTTGATGGCCTCAACCAGCACCGCGACGACCTTGCCATACTGGATGCCTTTGTAGCCGTCGGCATTGCTAACCACGACCTCGGGGAGAACCTCGGCCACCTCCTGGGCGATCAGCCCGATCTGCTGGCCATCCCGGAAGTTCATCTTGGGGAACTCGTCGCGCCGCCATTGGAAGCTGACCCCGCGGAGGCGGGTGACCTTTTCGAGGCCCCCGGCAATCGGCTTGATGTGGTCCTTCAGGCGACGGTCGGAAGGACCGGCGCAGCAACCAAAGCAGTCAATGCCACAAACGAGGGCGGTAATGGGACCGGTAGCGGTGATGGCACCGTCGACGCAGAGGTTCCCGGTGATGCAGACATTCCCTTTCACGCGGAGCTGATACCCAATTGGGTCGTTGGTCCCGATGCCGACGCTGCCCCCAACGGACCACATCGTTCCGCCGGAAACCCTGTTGAGCGACGCAGCGTCGCTCGCGATCTTCGCTGATGTGACCGCGTTGTTGGCAATTTCGTCGGTGTTGACCGCGCCGCTGGCGATCTCGGCGCTATTGACCGAATTCGTCGCCAAGTCCGCCGCGATGACGGTTCCGTCTTGGATCTTGGCGCTGTTGACGGCGTTGTCGGCCAAGTCGACGTTGCCGACCTGCCCATCAGCGATCTTGACCGACGTTACCGCGTCGTCGTCAATGGTCGCGCTGTGATGGGCGAAGGGGACACTGCTGATCGGCTGATCCGGGGCGAGCCGATGTGTGCCGTTGCCGCGTGCATCGTCGAACCAGATGCGCAAGGCGACGTTGTCGTTGTCATGGAACAACGCCGGCGGGATAGCCGTCATGTTCCCGATGGCCTCGTCGCCGAGTCGGACGTTGTACACGCCGTTGATCACTGGCAGGATCACGGCGTCCGTCGGAGGATCGGGGTTCGCCACCGCGCTGCCGTCGTTCACCCATAAGTAGGCGTCGGTTTCGGCATTCACCAACGCGAACCGAAACTCTCCCTGCCCCGTGAACCGCTCCCCGTGAACGGCGATCACGCCCTGGTGGGCGATGGTTCCGGGGACGCCCACGCCCCCCGCGTACGCCGCAGCTACGCAACCCAGCCAAAGAACCGACGACAAAACCCGCATCATAATCGTTCTCCTTTCCTATTTGTGGCTCGCTCTGATTTCGCCTCGCCCGACGAGGCAACATCCGGATGCCCGCCCGCCGGAGATACGCGAAAAGAACCGATTGACAGCATACTCGACAGCACGTCGTTGCGTCAACGGAGACGTGCGCCCATTATCGAATTGGAATTTAGCAGTACAGCGCAAGGTCAGCCATGTCTGCCTGTGGGACCGGCTTTCCAGCCGGTCAGACCGCTCGCTGGCCCGATGCGACCGGCTGGAAAGCCGGCCCCACATGTATTTATTGCCGCCGCTCGTCGCCGCTGGGATGGGGATTCATCCCCCCGAGGGCACGCGATGCTGCATGGGCGGGGGTGGATTTCTCGACCTTGGCAGCACACAATGCACCGGATCCGGGCCGGGAACTTGGCGACGGCCCGTAACCCAATTGGAGTATTGCATCGATGGATTCACCGACAACTCCGTCCACAGCCGTAGACGCCCAAAGCGGACCGCTCCCTTCATGCTCCCGCATTGGTGGCATTCAGGGTCGCGACTCGCATCGTTTGGATGATCGAAAACCGCTTCGGCGGTCGGCTGGGCTGATTGGTGTCATGATAATGGCACTAGCGGTACCGATGGCACGCCGGGTGGAAGCTCAGGATTCGGCCAAGACCTATCAAGGCCTGACACGCCCCAGCCGCGACGTCGACCTCGTGCTCCGTGTCTCGGGGGTGCTCGCCCGACTGCCCGTCGTCGCCGGCCAAGAGGTCAAGAAGGGCGAAGTCATCGCCGAACTCAAGAGCGAACTCGAACGGCAGTCGCTCGACATCGCCCGCGTCAAGGCCGAGAGCAACCACGAGATCCGCCTGGCCGAAACAGAATTGAAGCTCAAGCAAACCGAACTGAGACAGTTTCAAGAGCTCGAAGCCAAGCAGGCCGCCAGCAAATGGGAGGTCGAAACAACGACCGTCGAGGTCGAGCTCCGCGAGGTTCTCGCCGAGACGGCGCGCTTCAACAAGCAGCTCGCTGGTTTGGAGTACCGTCGGGAGCAACTGCTGCTGGCCGAGCGCAAACTACTGGCCCCGTTCGACGGCGTCATCCTTCGCACATTGAAAGAAGAGGGCGAGGGCGTGGCGGACCTGGAGCCGATCGCCGTCCTGGTGCGGCTCGATCCCATGTGGGTCGAGTGCCACCTCCCGCCCGACCTGTTTTCACGCGTTCACGTCGGCACTAGAGCCGTCGTGCAAGTGGCCTGTTCATCACCTGACGGCGCCACCAGGCCCGACGATCCATCGGGCGATGCCGCGGCAGTGCCTGTGATCCGCGAGGGAGTCGTCGTGGCTGCTGATCCACTGGTTGACGCCGCATCGAACACGTTCCGCGTCGTCATCGAAGTACCCAACAGCGACGGCACCTTCGTCGCCGGCGTGCTCGCCACCGCCAGTTTCCCGGATAACGTGATACGTTGATGCGGTCGCTACCGCATCCACCGGCCTCTGCGGAATCGAAGTTGATCCCGGCTTAAGAGTGCGTCCCAAAAGCCCGCTCTTACGGTCGCGGCTCGGAAAAGACGGGGTCCGCCTCGGTTTTAGGACGCACTCTTAATAGCCGCCCATCACACGGGCGGTTGTTTCGAAGTATCCGCGCGGCCAGCCATTACTGGTTAAAGCATACCCAAAAGTAGCTGGTCCCGCTAAGCATGCAAGCGCATAGGGAGTCTTGGGTCGGATCGGTAGACGCGCAGCCAGACCGCGGAGATCGGCTTGCCGGCGAACAACTCGTTCGCTCGCCTGGGTGCGGGGTCGACTTCCAGAAAGATACTGTTCCAGCCCTTCTGCAGTTCAAACGTCTGCTCGACCCACTGGCCGTACGCGGGCACTGCGAGCACCAACATGACCAGCGAACATAGCGTCGGGGCTTGTGCGTGGATCATCTTGTTGCTCCGGCTCTTCCTCGCAGATTTTGAGCACGCGGTTTATTGTTCGCGACGGGCGGGGACGTCATCGCTTGGCCGAACGACTTGGTAATTCTCGAAACCCTTGCGCACGGCTTTGACTTCCCAGTCGAACTCGTAGTTACCGACACCGTGGTGAAGCTCCTTGACAACGATACGTGCCGAAGTCCGCTCGACGGAGGCCAAGCCGAGCGAATCGGCGGAGCGGGGCGTGAGTTGGACGGTCATTCCCGCCTGACGGTGGCATCTCTGGGGTCAGGCATCTCTGGGGTCAGAGGGGAATGGCACTGCCGCAGTTCTTGGGGTCTCTGCGGGGTATCGGGATCGCTTGGAGCGCATAAACCAAGCGCCTCCCCGCCCGGATGCCACCGGCGTTGCCGGTTGGCGCTGGCGCTTGATTCCTCCGTGCGAGCGTCAACACTCGATTTCACTTGCTGCGGGAACCCTCCTTGGTTATGATTCCCGCTTGGAGACCCTCCTTGGTTTCAGGTGCAGTAGGTTAGACCAAGGAGGGTCTCTATGTCATTCTACAAACAGCCACGCACACTGCCAGTACGATTTCG